>WFNM01000150.1 GCA_015488615.1 Sulfurimonas sp. | reverse complement strand
TCAGCTGTGTCAAAGAAGTTCACCCCTGCATCATAAGCCTTGTCCATTATCTTAAACGCGACCTTCTCATCTGGAGTTTGTGTCCCAAAAGTCATCGTTCCCATGCAGATAGGACTCACTCTTAAACCTGTTTTACCTATGTATCTATAGTGCATTATTTCAGGTCACTCCACTTCTCACCGATATTAAGACTCGCTTTGAGTGGAATGTTTAACTCCATAATGCTCTCCATCACCTCTCTAAATCTAGCCCCTAAAGCATCAGCCTCTTTTGCATCCACTTCAAAGATAAGTTCATCATGGATTTGTAGAAGCATCTTCGCGTTTATACCCTCTTCTCTTATGAGTGCATCTATCTTGTTCATACTGAGTTTGATGAGATCAGCTGCACTTCCTTGAAAGACTGAGTTGACACTCTCGCGTTCATAAGCTGCACGAAACATTGGAGTCGCGTTTTCATAGTCAAAATATCTACGGCGTTTAAGCAGTGTCTCTACAAAACCATTCTCTTTTGAGCTATCTACTATGCTTCTAAAGTATGCTTTTACAGTAGGAAATGACTCAAAATATTTCTCAATAATTTCTTTGGCTTCTTTTGTTGTAATTCCTAAAGTGTCGCTCAGTTTTTTTGGTCCCATCCCATAAAGGAGTCCGAAGTTTACTGTCTTGGCAACAGAGCGTTTTGCAGGTGCATCTTCTTCACCAAAGAGGACAATGGCAGTTTGGAGGTGAATATCTTTGTCCTCTTGAAACGCGGAGACTAACACACTATCTTGCGAATAGTGTGCAAGTAAACGCAGCTCTATTTGTGAATAGTCAATCCCGATAAGCTTTTTACCCTCACCCGCTACAAATGCCTCTCTTATCTTCGCACCAAGTGGTGTTCGTGTAGGGATGTTTTGTAGGTTAGGGTTTTTTGAGCTGAGACGTCCTGTCGCAGTTCCAGTCTGTACAAAAGAGGTATGTATGCGACTTCTCTTACTCTCTTTAGAAAGTTTTAGGAGAGGGTCTATGTATGTTGAGTAGAGTTTGTAAACTTCACGGTACTCTAAGAGTTTTGGGATGATGTCATGAGCATCTTTGAGACCATTTAATACTTTCTCATCCGTAGAGTATCCTGTCTTTGTTTTCTTCCCTACAGGCAGACCAAGTGTCTCAAAAAGAATCACACCAAGTTGCTTTGTAGAGTTAATGTTAAACTCACTTCCAGCTAACTCGTAAATGCTTTTAGTAAGCCCACCGAGTGTCGCTTGAACCTCAACAAGAAACTCTTCTAAAAATGCACCATTCAGTTCTATTCCCTCTCTCTCCATTCTTAAAAGTGTATGGATAAAAGGAAACTCAACATCTCTAGCTTCTTCTATGAGGTGTGTCGCATTTTGAAGCTCTAACTTCTCTAAGAAAAGGTTATAAAGTTTTGCTGTGATGTAAGCATCTTCTGCCGCATATTTACAAGCATCTTCAAGCTCTACTCCTGCAAAAGTTTCACCCTTCTTCACTGTATCTTTAAACGCCACCATAGTATGCCCAAGAAGTGCACTAGAGAGTTTATCAAGGGAGAGAGCAGAGTTTGAGTTGATGAGCCAAGCGAGTATCATACTATCGGCATAGGCTTCTAAGGTATCATCTTCTAAAAATCGAGTCACGAAATGTAGGTCAAACTTGATGTTATGCCCCACTACTTTTGAGTGAAATATCTTTCGTATAGCCGCTTTAGCATCCGCCTCACTTATCTGATCTGGTACTCCAAGATAAAAGTGAGCAAAAGGCACATAGTAAGCCTCTTCATCATTTACACAAAAACTAAAACCTACAAGCTTATCTTTGTCGTAGTCTAGTCCTGTGGTCTCTGTGTCAAACGCGACTATAGTATCTGCATTAAAAGTAGAGAGTACCTTTGTAAGCTCTGCATTATCAGTGATAAGTGTCGCTTGAAACTCTAGGCTAACACCATAGTCCTCTTCTTGCACCTCAACAGCTTTTTGAGCTGACTCGCGTTTAGAATCACTCACTTGATTTCTCGCATGAAGTACTCTAAGAATAGCATTTTGCTCATACTGCACTAACTCATCATAGATATTTAAAAATGGATTTTCAACATCCATCTTATACTCTTCAAAGTCTATAGAATCTACTACATCATGCTTGAGTGTTACAAGCTTTTTAGACATATAAGCAGCATCTTTACTCGCTATAAGTTTCTTCTGGTTAGCACCTTTAACTTCCTCAACATGGGCATAGATATTATCTAAGTCTCCATACTCTTTGAGAAGTTTCTCAGCACCCACTTTACCTATACCTTTAACACCCGGAACATTATCTGCACTATCGCCAAGGATAGACTGATAATCAGTAAACTGTTTTGCTGTAACGCCATACTTCTCATAACAAGCTTTCTCATCCATCTGCTTGCGTTTGATAGCATCAACGACAACAACATTTGCCTCATCATCTATGAGCTGGTAAAGGTCTTTGTCATGAGAAACGACTCGTACTTTATAGCCTTTTTCTTTTGCAAGGTGTACAACAGTAGCTATCATATCATCCGCTTCAAAACCACTCATACCAAGAGTTTTATACCCCATCTTATCTATCCACTCTATCGCTACTGGGAGCTGCATGGAGAGTTCTGGTGGTGGAGCAGAACGATTTGCCTTGTAGTTAGGATCTATCTCATTACGAAAAGTATCCCCTTTTGTATCTATAGCAAAGATAATGTAGTCACTGTCATGATCTTTTTGCAAAGTTGCTATAAAGTTTGTAAAACCTGTCAGAAGTCCTGTAGGAAATCCGTCTTTGTTTTTAAGGTGCTGTGGAAGGGCATAAAAGCTTCTAAAGAAGAAGCCAAAAGTGTCTATAATAGTTACTGTTTTATTCATAATTAGTTCTCTTCCATAGTGTCTAGAATTTCATCAAGCATATCTTCGAGTACTTCATAGTCATAGCCAGCATCTCTTGCTTTTCGTAGTCCAAAGTTTATTGAGCCATCGGCAAAAGGTTTGTTAATTGGGACTATTGTTTTTACTATGTTAAGGGCTGTCGCATACTCTTTTACATTTTCAGGAGCAGCACTTGGATTGTCTGAGTACTTTATCATTTCTATGAACTCTTCATCAAATCCCCAGTGCTCAAACACAGCTGCAGTTACCTCAGCAGTAGTTACATCTGCATAAGATTTTTCTACCTGAGCTATGTTGTTAGTCATATCTATCTCAGAAGCAAAGCTTACATCTTCATCTTCTTGAATGATGTCACTAGATATTAAAATCTTTCCGGTCTCTTGTAAAAACGCAGCAAGATAGAGTCTATCTGCCTTTTCCTTGTCTATAGTGCTATACCAAGAGAGTATGAGTTTTGCCTGTTTTGCAGATACATCTGCAAAATCATCACTTGTAACGCCATAAGGCTTCATGTCGACATTTAACAGTTTACGCACTGAGTTTCCTATGGCGATAGAACGAGTCATACTCATGCCAAAAAGGCTTACAGCTTGAGATACATTTCTTATCTCTTTACCAAAACCATACAGAGGAGAGTTTGCTGCCTTTAAAAGGTTTGCTACTATCATAGGGTCGCTCTCGATAACTTTCGCAAGGTCATTTACACTAGACTCTTCATCTACATACACTTTATTTATGTCTATTATTGTTTTAGAGAGAGGGGGAAGAGAGTTAATACTGTCTATTATTGAACTTTTCATGACTTGCCTTATTGCATTATTATTTTATTACTTATTATACCTAAAAAGTTGACTCCTTAAAAACTACTTCCTAAAAGAAAACGAAAACTATTCTTCTGTTCTATAAAAAGTGCATCATTATGGATATACTCAAAACTTATAGGAAGAGATAATGAGTTCATAAGAACACTAGAAAGTACCAAGCCAACTCTCTCTTCATTTGCCTTAAAAAGTTTCAGACTAAAGTCTCTTATCTCATAGTGGCGATACTTCAGATAAAATGATTCTCTTTGCAGTGAGAGAGGGAAAGTAAAGAAGTAAGCACTTAAGTTAAATACCTTTGCAAGACTTACTTCAGTATATCCAGCACTTTTTACATAAGTAGATGCATTAAAACTAGGCATATCTATTGTCGAGGGGTCCATATTTGTACTAAATACAGAACTACTTAACTTCACACCTCTAGCATGATCACCTACACTACTATTTGTCTTAGAGTATTTCACTCCAACACCCACATAAAATTCATCAACTAGACTATGCATGAACTGATACTGAGTACCAACTATCTTATCGCTACGTTCTTTGACACCATAAATATCTAACTTATTGAGAGAGTTTACATACATACTCACACCGAACTTTTTTTTGTTAGAGAATGTAAATGTTGTACTTAATGGTTCTCTATTAAAAGTAGTATAATCTTGATAGTAACTCTCACTCACTGCACCATAAAAATATCCACTCTCAAAAAAAGGTAGTGTAGCCTTCGCTATCACTCCACTATCTCGTACACCGCTATAGATATTTTTATCTACAACTCCATAGGCTATCACTTCATATGCTATAAGATACTCAGAAGAGGAGTAACCAGCACCTGCTATTGTTATCTTACTCTCATCTTTACTTATAAAGGCATTGAAACTATTTTGAGTGAGTGGGTCTGAGAAGTTGATGTTAAGTGTGCCTAAACTACTTCCACCTACACTCATTCCATAACTAAAATCAGTACCACTATAGTGCATATCTAAAAAGGAGTAGTAGCTATCATTTAAGTCTAGTTTCTCAACTTTTGCATCTTTCTTATAAGCACCATAGTAAGGTTTCTCTTCAAAAAAGAGCTTTCTATCGTAAGGTTTTTTTTCTATATTTTCTAGACTGTTTACAAGATAATAGTACTCATTAGTGCCAATAGCAGCGATAAGTACTTCATCATCATTAACAAGCCTTGCTTCGACAACATTATCTGCCTTACTCACTCGACTCACTACTCCATCACTACACTTGTAAAGGCTAGAGCCCAACCTAGAATTTGCCACAAAATAAACAGTACCTTTTGAGTCTACATCACTCACTAACCCATAAAAACCCTCATAGGTGTAGAGTGGCACTCTGTTTTTGTAAAGTGTCCTTCTTTTTCCCTCTTGTACAAAATAGTAGAGATTATCCTCTTTGTCCACGATAACAGAAGAGTTTACCTGTGCATAGAACTTCCCACCGACATAGAGTTGTGGTTCAGAGTAGGAGGAGACAACATCAAAGTAGACCTCTTTACCATCTGAAAGATAAGCTTGTACTATCTTAGAACCTGTTCCTTCTTTTATGAAAGCACTCGCAGAGAAGAGTCCCTGTTCTCTACGAAGTGGTGAAGTTTTTCTACTTGCCTGTGTGTAGTAGCTCTCATCAACTTTGAGTACTTTTCCTGCAAGCCAGCTATCACTCGTTTTGAAGACTTTTTTATTTACTTTGTCCAGTGTCACTAAAGTAGGGAACTCTCTCCCCGATTCATTTATTATAAAAAAAATCTCATCTTTATCACTGCCTAATGAAGAAAAAAACTGTGAAGAGGCAATATATTTTCCTTTTGCCACAACAAAATCTTTGGCTAACTCTTTTTTATTCTTTGCAAATGCAGAGAGTGTCTCTTCAAAATCACTACCAACAGCATTTTTCATAGCTGCGTTTGTAAAAAATGGCCACCACCAATCTTCTGATTTGATTTTAAAGTAAGAGTTTATCTTCTCTAAACCATAATGTTGTGCCATATAAAGATTATAGAATCCACCTTCTATATAGTAAATCTCACCATAAGGAAAAGACAATCGTTCATTGTATACATAGGCTGCATTTATATTACTCGCTTTTGCTTGAAGTAGTGTCTCAGCTTGAAACCTACCACTGTAAAGACGACCTCCATTACCATGCCATGACTCATTTAGTACTGCATTTCCCTCTAACATAAAGGAGTTCTCCATGAGGTTTGGGACTGTCACCGGAAGAAGAAAGTAACCATTACCAAACACAGAATGCAAAGACCGAGAGACTATACTTCCCTTCACATTTGTTTGGTAGTTGTGTGCTGTCTCATGATAAAGAAGAGTATCTAACCATGATGTAGAGCAAAAATAGTCTACTTTTAGTGCCCCACCAACATAATTTATTTGTCTATTATTTGGCCATTGTGAAGAAAAACCATTTGCTATTTGGTTCTTATCTGAGATAAGTCCTACATAGAGTCGCTCATCTAGCTTCCACCCATAAAAGTGCTCATAGTCTTTGTGCAGAGGTACTTCTATTGCAGCTGTTTCTTTGGCAAAAGGAAGATTATCCTGTGTGTAGATTATCTCTACATCATTTTTTTTGAGTTTATAAGTGAAGTAATCTTTATCTTGAGGCACTACAGAATCACCTGTTACTAAGGGGTAAGAGGGTCCTGCTTGAAGAGTAAGTGCACTATAAAGCAGAAAAGAAAACTTCTGTATCATTTATGACAATCTCTTAGTGTCTTAGTTGGATTATCTATGTAGCCATAGCCATTGTAGATAGTAAATGCACCGTATAGAATAACCGCTACACTAGAAAGACTCATCATCATATTTCTAAAGCTTGTAGCTGATGCAAGTGAAGTTAAAAAACCTACTCCAAACATAGCAGGAATAGTACTCATTCCAAAGATGGCCATTACTAAAGCACCATAGAGAGGACTAGCTGTGCTTGCAGCAGTAATAGCAAAGAAGTAAACAAAACCACAAGGGAGAAGTCCGTTGAGCATGCCTAAAAGAAAAAAGCTACTGTTAGACTTAGAGTTGAGTACTCTTTGAAAAGTTTTTTTATAGAGTGGTGAGCTTGAAAAAGAGTGCTCTATGAGTGTAAGAAACTTTATCTTACCCATTAAAGAGAGTCCGGCTAGTATCATAAATAAACCTGCTACGATAAGAAGTATTCCATTGGCAAGATTGGAAAATAGCACTACACCACCAAGTGCACCAAACATAGCACCTAAAATCGTGTAGGTTAAAACACGACCAAAATTATAGAGTAAATGTGCTATAGTTTTTGAGACTTTTGAGCTTTGTGGTTCTATTTTTATGGTGGAGTATGCCATCACTATACCCCCACACATACCGATGCAGTGACCAAAGGAGCCTAAGAATGCGATACTGATGATAGTGAGAATATTTACTGTTTCCATCTATTTTAGTCCTAGAAGTTTTTTACGAATTTTGGGATCTTTCATAGTCTCTCCACGGAGCATTTTAAGTCGAAAAGTATCGTAAGAGACAAAGTTCTTTTGACTTTTTTCATAAGCTCCAAAGCCATAGCCCATAGGTGTAATATCATTCAAAGAGTAGTAAGCATCCTGTGCATGAAGCCATCTCTTTGTATCTTTTGTACGTACCCAAATAACTACTTCATCTTTAAATGGCTTATCTTCAAGCCAATGCACAAAATCACCATGATCATGAAAAAACCATGTTTTTCCATCAGGAGCGATAACCTCTGAGAGATACGTTCTATCTTTGATAAGCATACCACAATCGCTATCTTGGTACTTGTTAAGGACTATTTTAAGAGGGACTTTTTTTATATTACCCTCTTTTATAACAACCATCTTCTGGACTTTACCAAGAGAGAGGAAGAGTGCTACAATAAAGAGTATAAAAACAGATATAAGTAAAAATGGGGCTATTTTTTTCATAAAAGTATTATACTACTCTCTTCTTTTTTTACCCTTATCCGTATTGAACTACTGTCTTAAATTTTAGAGGCATTATAGTTACCAATAACAAGACTAAAATAGTTATCTTCAAAATGTTCTTTTTCATTTACTAATTGAATCTTTTTTGTTTTATAATTTAGTAAATCTATTGTAATATCTAATAATCTAAAATATTTCATTATATTCTTATATGTAGTCTAACGGCTATCGTGAGCCATAATTTTCCTGCTAGGGAAAATTATTGGTCTCCTCGTTTTTGTTGTACTTTTTAGTCTAGTAAGTCCATACTGTTTTGAATGCTCTCATCTATAAACTTAAAAAGTTCATTTTTATTATTAATAGCTTTTAAGTATTCACTTCTATGTTCATTCTCAATTAATGGTGGAACGATATTATTTTGTATAGCTTGAAAAGCCATTATTAATCTTCCTACTCTTCCATTACCATCGGCAAATGGATGTACTCTTTCAAATAAAATATGAAATTCTGCAATATCTTCTAAACACATGTTATTACTATTAAATCTATACAGTAGATTTTCTAAATCATTTGAGATTTTATTAGGTGCTGACAACTTTATATCTACACCTTTTATATATCTTTCATCTAGTCTATATGCTCCAATAGGCTTAGAAACAAATTGAGGTGCTACATGTAGAGCATCTTCAAACATGATGGCATGTATATCTTTTATAAAACTACTGTCAATAATATTTTCTTTATTGGTGGCTTCACGAACTATGACATCATAAGCTTTTGCAAAGCCTAATATAACAAGCTGTTCATGCAAAGGTTTATCTCCAGCAGTATTTCCATGCTCAAGTAACTCTTTTGTTTCACCAAAGGAAAGAGTTGTTCCTTCCATCGCATTTGAGTGATGAGTGATTGAAATACGAAGTTGTCTAAAAAGTTCTTCTCTTTGTTTTAGTGTTAAGTTATTTAATTTTTGCATTTTACTTTCCTCGTATTAGTGAACAATTTTTCTTTTTAAAAAATCCCAAAATTCTCCAATTTCAGTATTTAAAAATTTCTCATCATAATAAAGATTTGTTTGTTCTGATGACATATCAATATACTCACATATCTTTTGTGATAATTTTGGTTTATCTATAGAAATTTCATATTTAGTCTCAATATATTTTACTATTCCTATTTTACCATCATATTCATTTTTAAAATCATATCTAAAACAAAATATATTATCTTTATCTACTAATCTTTTAGAAATTATTTTTTTTACTTTATTGTTTTCTTCTTTTCCATCTTTATCAGCTTGAATATAAACTTTATAACCTTTGTCTTGATATTGTTTAATTGTATATTCTATTTTAGTGTAAGTGATACCTCCTTCACCTCCATAGTTCACAACTTCTATATCTAAAAAAAAGTTACCAAATATTTCTTCACTTTCACCCTCTACAAATAATACACTTCTTTTACTATTGAAAAATGGTACATTTTTCATTTCCTTTTGAGCTTTCTTTAAAAACTCATCTATATAATTTGTATTTATACCATACAAGGATGGTGCATAATTTTCCCATCCATTTATATGTTCTTTATTTGTAAAGCGACCAATAACTTGTTCTGTATTAATCACAAATTCAGTTAAATAATAAGCACTATTCAGATATGCTTGTTTTTGATATTCATTTAAATCTTCAATTAATGAAAATGTTGTATTTATAAAATTAGTAATAAAATCAATTGCAATACCACATCTAATATCAATTGAACGATCAGGATTTGCGGGATGTTTTTTTTGCATACTTACAATAATCCCATTTTCCACATTTATGACATTCAAAATATCCTATCCAATTTTCAATCATAAGTTTAATAATTTCTTCTTGATTATAATTATCATTCAATGAAATATTATCAGTAAATCCTACAATGTATAAGTTATTTAAATTATGATTTGTAATGTTTTAATCCTTTGGATACAACGGTCGAATAGAACCATAAATTTCCGCTAGGTAATTTATTGGATACTCTGTTTTGTTGTATCTTTTTAATAACTGTTTTGTCTGTGTAGAACACGACCAATTATAATGATTTCATCTGTCACATCAAATAAAACTCTATAATTTCCTACTCTTAATCTATAAGCTGGTTCAAAATTTGTTAGTTTTTTAATGTTTTGGAGATTGGGGAATTTTTGAAGTTCTAAAATTTTATTATGCAACTTCGTCTTATATGGTTCAGAGATATTTTTTAAATCTTTTATTGCACTTTTTCTAAGTTCAATTTTCATTTTTTAAATATTCTTCAAAAGATAGAGTAGTTTCTTCTCTTGTTGCTTTTAATAGTTTTAAATCTTCAATGTCTTCTTTTGATACTATCTCTAGTCCATCATTTTTAAAGTGTTCTAATAACCACATAACTTTATCAAGCAATGTATCGTTAGCAATATTAATTGTTAAGGTTTGCATATAACAACTCCTTTAGATATTTTTTATAATTATAGCTAAAATTTAGTTTTTTTGATTTTAGTGATATTTCAGAGGATATAACGACTGAGTTGAGAAATATTTGAGCCGCAGGGTCAAATATTTCTCTCCAATGTTTTGTTATGTTAGACATCCATACCTGTAAGTTCTTTGTATAATTCCCAAATATGGTCATAATACATGTTGTTATGTTTCCTTAAGTAGTTAGAAACACCAACAAGTTCATCATTTAACTCTTGCCCGTTACTTATATCAAGTAGTAGTAATAGATAAGCTTTTAAATGATCATAAACTTTATCTTCAAAACTATCTGGACCACCTCCATAATCATTTAAAAATGTCATATAGCCATCAAATGCAATCCATTGCATTTCACAAAGAGTTTCTTGTCTCACCTTACTTTTTTTTGCTTTATTCAAAATCTGATTAATATTTGTAACTTTGATAATTTTAGGCATTCCTGTGTAGGTAGAACTTTCAGAAGCTTTTTTGATTTGTTCAATAAACTTTTCTTCGCCCTCATTTAAGAGGCGTACATTCAAAAATTCCTTTACATCTTTTGAAAAACCATATATTTCTTTTAAAATAGTTTCTTGTTCTTTTTTTGAAAGTGAAAAAAAAACTTTTTTAATATCTTTTAATGTAGCCAATGTCTTTCCTCTTTACAATTAGATATGAACATAACGGTTGAGTTGAACTACAAGTGTACCTTTTAGCCAGATACAACTTGAACTTCAGGAATATAACTATTCTCGTAAGAATTTGAATTACCAGCGATAGGTACACTTGTTAGTTCCAATGTTTTGTTAGGATACACACTTGCTAAGTCTTCAATTATTTTTTTTGCTAAGTAATATGCTAGGTTAGGAGGTACGGCATTACCAACCATTTTATATCCAGCAGTTACATTTTTATAATAGAATTTATG
>WFNM01000149.1 GCA_015488615.1 Sulfurimonas sp. | reverse complement strand
TAACTGGTGCTGACTTTGAAGCAACTCTTTCTGAAGGTGTGTCTTTAGTGGATTTCTGGGCTCCATGGTGTGGACCGTGTCGTATGATCGCTCCAATTATTGAAGAATTAGCGGAAGATTTTGATGGTAAAGCAAAAATCTGTAAAGTAAACACAGATGAGGAGCAAGATATCTCTGTAAAATTTGGTATCCGTTCTATTCCTACTATCATGTTCTTTAAAGATGGTGAGATGGTTGACCAAGTTGTTGGTGCTCAAAGTAAACAAGCTTTAGCTGACAAAATTAACGCTCTTTTAGGATAGTTCCTAAAGGATTTAAATTTGGCTAAAAGAAGAGGAAAATCACTTTTTTCTTTATCTACTCTTTTAGCTTCTTTCTTTGGAGCAGCAATGATTGCTGCCTCTTTTGCTTACTTTAACTACAAATTTTCTAAGTATAAATTTATTGACTTTAAAGAGTGGACTTTTTATGAAAAAAGTAATCTCTTCACTCCAAAAGCACAGAAATATATAGTTGTCTTTTATAGCTCTCGTGAAAAAGGAACTATGAATATGTTAGCAAAAACTGATCTTCATCTTCCAATACTAGCGATAGACTACTATAATAGAGTAAGACCCAACACAAAAACAACAACATTTTTACGAAGTGGGACAAAAACATCTCTCGCGTTTATTCAGCGTTTCAACATTTACGAATCCCCCTCTATATTTTTTATAAAAAGAACTAAAGAGACTCTTTATAAACAAGATAGTATGATACGTAAACTCGATAACTTGAAAGAACTTTCTTCTCAAGTGAATCATTTATAAATAAATTGAAGGACTTTTAATGTCAATTCTTGATTGTGCAATTATTGGTGGAGGGCCTGCTGGTCTTACAGCTGGACTCTACACTACACGCGGTGGACTAGAAAATGTCACTATGTTTGAAAAAGGTATGCCTGGTGGGCAGATTACAAACTCTTCTGAGATTGAAAATTATCCCGGAGTAACTGGTGAAATTACAGGAATGGATCTTATGATGCCATGGCCTGCTCAGTGTCAAAAGTTTGGTCTTAAACATGATATGCTTAATATCACTCGTGTGAGTAAAAGTGGTGATATTTTTACTATCTATGCAGAAGATGGAACAAGTCAAGATGCCCATAGTGTTATCATAGGGACAGGTTCTTCTCCTCGTCGTGCTGGTTTTACTGGTGAAGATGATTTCTTTGGTCGTGGGGTGAGTACATGTGCTACTTGTGATGGTTTTTTCTATAAAGGGAAGGAAGTTGTTGTTGTAGGTGGTGGTGATACTGCCCTTGAAGAGGCACTTTATCTTGCAAAAATTTGTTCAAAAGTTTATCTAGTACACCGTCGTGATACTTTTCGTTCAGCACCAAATACAATCGAACGTCTCAAGAACACTAGAAATATCGAACTAGTTTTAAACTCTGTTCCAGATGAAGTGTATGGTGATGCGGCAGGAGTAACAGGTCTTCGTGTAAAAAACAGAGATGGAGAAACTCGTAACATCGAAGTTCCTGGTGTCTTTACCTTTGTTGGAAATGATGTAAATAATCAAACTCTCATACAAGAAGATGGATCTTTTCTTTGTGACATGAATGAACAAGGACAAGTTATCGTTGACATCAGTATGAAGACTTCCGTTTCTGGACTCTTTGCAACTGGAGATATGCGAATAGCTGCTCCAAAACAAGTAGTTTCAGCAGCTGGAGATGGTGCTGTTGCCGCTCTTCAAGCTATCTCTTATGTAGATGAACTTCTAAACTAACAAAAAAAATTTACATTTGTGCATAATTTATGCATAAATGTAGCAGTAATATTTCCATTCTTAAGTATAATATCCCTACTTAAACTTAAGGAACTCTATTATGAAACTTCTACTCGCTCTACTCTTTTCAGCTTTTTCACTCTTTGCTAACACTGCCTTTATCTCAAGTAAAGATCTTCAAGAAAAACTTAATGATAAAAATCTTGTACTAATAGATACTACAAACCTAAAATCATTTAACAAAGGGCATATTCCAAATGCTGTTCAAGCAGATATTTCAGCATTTAGACACTGGGTTGATAAAACTTATCTCCTTATGAACTCTTCAAAAGAGATAGAAAAAGTAGCTCGTAGACTAGGTATAAATGAGAACTCTCAAGTTGTTATCTATGGACACAACAAAGATAAAGAACTACTAAAATCTAGCTATATAGCATTGGCTTTAATTGTTAATGGTTTTAAGAATGTTTCTATTTTAAACGGTGGTTATGGAGACTGGCTTTATGAAAATGAAGAAAATGCTAATATGGTCTCTACAAAAACAAAACAAGTGAAGATGGGAAACTTTACAGCAAAATATACTCCAAATGTAGTTGTTGGCATAGACTATGTTAGAGCACATGTAAACAAGGTTCCTATGATAGAAGCGAGGCCTAAAGCTTACTTTACAGGTGAGAAAAAATCTAAAGGCGTTAAGCGTTTAGGACATATCACTGGAGCAACTAGTAGCTACTGGAGAAATAAGTTTAATGTAGATGACACACTTAAGTCTGATAAAAAGCTCAATAAAATTTTCATTAAAGAGCAAAAGCTTAATCCTAACAAAGAGATTCTTGCATACTGCACAGGAGGATTAGAAGCTTCAATGAACTGGTACATATTAACACAATACATGCACTTTAAAGATGTAAAAATTTATGATGCATCTATGAAACAATGGGGTAACCTAGATGATACTCCAATGCAAATAAAGTAATCTATCACTTTTAAATGAACAATTTTTTTATTCTCTTTTTACGTATTATAACTATGGTGATTTATATCGCCATAGTTCCGATTC
Source organism: Sulfurimonas sp. (assembly GCA_015488615.1). Taxonomy (GTDB): domain Bacteria; phylum Campylobacterota; class Campylobacteria; order Campylobacterales; family Sulfurimonadaceae; genus Sulfurimonas. The sequence goes on along the minus strand of WFNM01000149.1, from coordinate 15,579 downwards.
TTTTTCTTTATGATTTTGGAACAAGCTTAGTCTGGACTATTCTTATTCCATTACTTCCTATTAGCCTTCTTATCATTGGGTTTTCGAGATGGAGAGATATCTGTCCACTTGCCATAATCTCTATGATCTCACAAAATATAAATATCTTTAAAAAAAGAAAAGTACCACATTGGTTTGAATCAAATTTCTGGTACTTACAATACTTCTTACTCTTTATAGCACTCTGTCTAAGACTTACGACACTTAACTACGATACTCACTATCTTGCATTCTTCTTTATATTCGTGACACTTGTTGCCTTTATGACTAATCTTATCTTTACAGGGAAAACATGGTGTAATTTTTTCTGCCCTGTTGGTGTCGTAGAGAAAATCTACACAATTTCAAATGCTAAAAATCATGCTCAAAACTCTGCATGCACTGCCTGTTCTGGATGTAAAAAGAATTGTCCCGATATAGACCTTGAGAGTAACTACTGGAAAGAGGGAACGATTGAGCAGAAAAACTTTGTTTTTTACTCTTTTGCAGGGATGATACTTGGATTTTATCTCTACTTTTACTTACAGTCTGGGAGTTATGAGTACTACTTCAATGGTTCATGGACAGTTAATACTTTTTCTCTTTTTTCTCCAGGTTTCTTTTTTGCTCCTATCGTTCCTGTAGTAGTTGCTGCACCTCTTACTTTAGCTAGTACTACACTACTAAGCTATTTTTTCTTTAAACAGTTAGAACGAATACTCTGGAAAAAAAGGTTTTTTAAGCATATTAACTATGAGACAACTGTTCACCGTGTAAAGACATTAGCTTCTTTTGTCGCGTTTAATATCTTTTATATTTTTGCAGGGGCACCTACTTATAGTCATTATCCTATAGCCTATAGCCTCTTTTACTTTTTAGTTGTTTCTGTATCTTCCGTCATTTTATATAAAGAGTTATTTCGCCAAGAAGCTTATTTTATTCAAGAGCGTTTTGCACTTAAACTTATTAAACGCTGGGATGCTACAAAAGAGATACCAGCAAATCTCAAAGAGATTTACTACTCATATGTTAATAATACAAAAAATAAAACTGACAGACTTAAAATGTATAAAATTAGTATTACTGAACTTTTAGAAGAGGGAATTTTAAATGAGCATAGTATGAAGTCTTTAGAAAAGCTCCGTGAGCAAATAGGCATCACTGAAAAAGATCATCAAAATGTAATACGACAGATCCGTATGAGTAATGAAACTCTTTTTGATGACAGTGTAAATAAATCTGCTGAAAAAATCTTTCAAGAAACAAGTTATAAAAAGATGATAGAAAGTGCTTTAAATGAACATCAAGAGATTGATACAAGCTATCTTGCATCACTCCAGAAACAATTTTGTATCTCTGATGAGGCACATAAAACTATTATGGACTCTATTATCGCTGGAAATGACTCTATACAAAACGATATTTTTAGACTCTTAGACACTATACATGAACTTATCCAGTTGCAAAATTCTATTTATGAGGATGAAACACTCGAAGTTCTCTTCTTAAAATACAGCATCAAAAAAGAGTTTACCTTTGCAAGTAAAAGTCTTTTTACTATTCTTTTTACCATCTACAAAGAAAATCATCAAGTACTTGTTTATCTCTTAGATATTTCCAAAGAGAAGTATACAGATGAAAATTTGGAGATTACAGAAAATAGTTTAGATTTTCTAGAGCCTAGTATTGCACAAAAGATGCTCCATATCCATAAAGATTTTAGTTTTCAAGGTCTCAGTACCCAAGAAAACAATAATAAAACAGTTATCCCTAAGCTACTTAAACATAGTTCAATTTATATTGCCATAGCTGCCCTTTTAAATATAAAACAAGCGACTGCAAAATACTTAACAGCTGATGTATTAGATAGATTTTATGCTATTGATGATATAGAGATACAGTCTCTCCTTTATAAACTCAAATACAAAACAACAAATATCACTACTTATGAAAAGATGATGTATATAAACTATATTCCTCTTTTTAATGATTTAAAATTTGATGATCTTCATTTATTAGGTCAAATAAGTGAAGTGGTAACATTTAAAACCAATACTTATATTATAAGACAAGGAGACATGGATAACTCACTCTATATACTAATATCTGGTGCCGGAGAGACAGAGATTGATGGTAAAGTTGTGTACACATTGACACACCGTGACTACTTTGGTGAGATTGCACTTCTTGGAGATACTCAACGCACTGCATCCATACGAGTAACAGAACCAACTATAGCTCTCACAATAACGAAAAAAGAGTTTAAAAAATTTCTAGAGAATAATCCAAAAGCGAGTGCAAAAGTTATGAAAGAGATAATCAAAAAGCTTAGATAAATATGTTATCATTTTAAAAACAGTTTTAAAGGTAATAGTATGATAAAAGTTGGTGTATTTGGTGCAAATGGTCGTGTTGGAAAACTTCTCTTAGAGAACTTAAAAGAGACTCTCAACATGAGTCTTAGTAGTGTTTATGTACGTAGTGAGTTGAACTTTTCAGTAGATCCTTCTGTACTCATCACAACAGATTTAAAATCTTTTTTAAATGCTTGTGACCTCGTAATAGACTTCTCCTTACCTGATGCTTGTGAAGTATTACTAGAAGCTGCTATGCTTACTCCTAAACCTTTAGTTATAGGAACAACTGGTCTTAATACTCACCAGCTAAATCTTCTTAAAGAGGCAACACTTAAGATGCCAATCCTCTATGCAACCAATATGAGTCTTGGTGTTGCTCTTCTTAACACTCTAGTAGAACAAGCCTCAGCAGCACTTAAGAACTTTGATATAGAAATAGTAGAAATGCATCATAAACACAAAAAAGATGCTCCTAGTGGTACTGCTCTTACTCTAGGTGAGCATGCTGCACGTGGACGCGGACTTGAACTTGACAAGGTAAGGGTTAGCGGTCGGGATGGTAACATAGGTGAACGCACTAAAGATGAGATTGCAGTGATGGCACTTCGCGGTGGCGATATAGTTGGTCGTCATACTGTTGGCTTTTACAATGATGGTGAATTTTTAGAACTCAACCATACAGCTACTTCACGTTCTACCTTTAGTAAAGGTGCACTTCGTGCTGGAGAATGGTTAATAAATAAAGAACCGGGTATTTACTCTATAAAAGATTGTTTAGGGCTTTAAAGCTCTTTAGCACTCTTTGCTAATTTCGCCCATGGAGACTCTGGATCTGCTTTTATAGCTGCATTATAGGCTTTTTTTGCCTCCTCATCTCTCCAGAGTTTCATTAACACCATACCTTTTAAGTATTTTTCTCTTGCTCTATCAGCTTTACTGAGCTTTATATTGTCAAGTTCTTCTATCGTAGCGAGTGCTTTAGTATAATCAGCTAAATTCATATATGCTTGATAAAGTTCAAACTCGACATAAGGGCTCTGTGAATGGGAGGAAGAACGCTTTTGAATCTCTTGCACCTTTTTCCCATAATCTATTACTAAATTATCATCTTTTAGCTCTCTACCTACTTTCATCATCGTAACATAGCGTTCTATATCTTTATAATTAAGTCCAAAATCTTTCTCTATATCTAGCATACTTGAAAGAAGAAGATCTCTTTTCCCTAAACGTGAATAGGCATCAAATAGATAACGATAAACCCCTTTATACTTAGAATTTTTATTACCTTTAATAAGTTTAACAAGATCTTTACTTGCTTTTATAACATCACTATAGTTACCAGTTGCAAAATCAACTTTAATATACCTATAGAGCCATTTTTTTCTAAAATCTAGATCCTTACTTTGAAAGTTTTTCTCTGCTATGCGTTTACTAAGTACATAATCACCACCTTTCATGGCACACCCATAAATACCACCATCCCAACTATCCGAGAGTGTTATGTTGTAATCATGTGCGATAACAAGAACCTCTTTACATTTCTTATTTTTAAGTGAGCTCTCCATAAGTCCTCTTGCTGCAGAAGATATAATGCTCTCAACATCATCGTACTTCTCAGCTATGGAATGTAATTCATCCTGCATGGCTAATACTTGAGTATACTTTTTGTTTTTTAAGAGGAGCTTTGCCTTTTCATAAATAGCTCTCTCTCCTATTGTATCATCTGCATATTCTTGAATTAACTTATCGTATTCTGCTAGTTTAGCTGTAGTATTTATATCACTAGTCTCAAAAAAGAGTCCATCTTTAGCTATTTGTACTTGGTTTATGTACTCCCCATCTGGAAATGCTTTCAAATAGCGATTTAGAGCTGCTAATCCTGCTTTTTTGTCTGCTGTTTTTGCCATCCAGAGTGCTCTCTGACTTAACAACTTTTCGTAATCATCACTAGAGATACCCACTGCATCAACTAAAGCATTAGCAATTTTTGCTGCGGTTGCATAGTCTCCATTATTGGCAAATATCTCCATCATCTTCACAGAACTTTTATACTTCTCATTAAAGTAACTTGGTTTTGCAGCGATAATCTTATCTATATACTTTGCAGCATCTTTGCTATTAACATCTATACGACTCTGTGCAATCTTATATGCTGCATGTGCAGCTATTTCTAAGTCAGATGTCTGATAGAGTGCTTTTTTATAAAACTTTATAGCAGCTTTAAGATCTCCATTCGCTGCTAACATCTCTCCTTTATAGATATAGCCTAATTGTGCGAATTTTGAGTGTTTATGTTCACTAAAAAGCCTATCAAAGAAATAATCAGCATCACCATTCATACCAACTTTAGTATATGCTTGAGCTATTAGTGCTAATACTTCTGCTATATTTTCATTTGAAGAGTATTCTTTGAGATAGATTTTTGCATTATCAATAACATTATCATAATCGTGAAGTTTCGCATACACTTTAATCTTATAATATATAAGCTCTGCCTTAAATAGCGTATGAGGATATTCATTAAAAATATTTTCTATTACCTCTAAAGCGAGTTCATATTGCCCTTTTTTATAGAGTTCTTTTACTCTTAAGTAGTCTCGGACATCCCCAACCTTTTTTATACGAACAGGATTACCATAAAGATCCAAGCTTCCAACATAAGGCATAGTATCCACATCAGAATAATAGGGAAAGTTTAAACTAATATCTGGCCTTGGTCTATTATTAATAAGCGGTAATTTCTTTTTATAACCTATAATCATCCATATCTTAGAGAGAGAAACATCTACATTAAAAATTGAGTCATCTTCAGTCAAATTAAAAATTTGTGCAATAAGCTTTATTCTGTAAAAAGGTTTAATTCTTATGAAAAAAGTCCCTTTTTTATAAAATGTGTCTACTTTAAAAAAATCATTTTGTATATCTTTAATTTTACTTGATGGCCTTTTTGAAAATACACATATAATTTCTGTAGTTACTTCAAACTCATCTTTCATTGATTGGCATAAAAAGGGTTTTTTTGTTGAGAGCTTTAGAGTTGAGTAAGTGTTAAAATCGTCTTTTGCACTATCTATAGATATTTCAAGTGCAAAAGATGAGAGATAAAGAAGGGCTAAGAGTAATACTTTTTTCATATGCTCTTCCCTTTAACTGAAATACTTATCTATTAATATCCACTATTATATACAAATGTTGTCACAAATTCTAATAATGGGTCTATTGCTAGAAAAGCAAATATAGTTCCTAGAATAGCAAAACCAATAATAGTTTTAAGTGCAGTTGTTGCATTAGCAACATAAAGCTGACCACTATTATCTACATTTGATGCAATAGGATCTTTCATAAACATATAAACAATAAGTTTTATGTAGTAATAACCCGCAATTGCAGAGTTTAGTGCCATTACTAGAGCAAGTACTGTATATCCACCAGTTACAGCAGAACTAATCATATAAATCTTACCCCAAAAGAGTGCAAATGGAGGAATACCTGCAAGACTTAACATAAATATAGCCATAATAATAGCTGCCATTGGTGATGTCTTTATCATTCCTGAGAACTTCTCGAAACTATGATCAGTTTTTTGGTATCCTGGAAGCTCTTTTTGACGAGAAATCCATAACATGGAAAAAGCACCTAAGTTCGTAAAACTAAAAAGAATCCAGTAAAGAAAAAGTGCTGAGTTTGCCTGCGTTGTTCCTATTAGTATAGCCGCCATTACAAAACCAGCATGAGATATTGAAGAGTATGCAAGCATTCTTTTCACATCTGTTTGCACGAGTGCCCACATATTTGCAGCTGTCATTGTTATAACAACAAATGCATAGAGTACTACTTCTAGCCAAACAATATGTGCATGAATTAAGAACTCAAAGAGTCGCATCGCTACAACAAAGGCAGCTATTTTTGGTACGATTGACATATATCCTGCCATTGCAGCACTTGAACCCTCATAAACGTCTGGTGTCCAAGTATGAAAAGGGACAACTGACAATTTAAAGGCAAATGATGCAAGTAAGAAAACAACACCCACAAGGACAAAGCCCATATCAGCATAGTTATTGTTTGCTAATACTGTAGCTATTTGATTTATCTCAACACTTCCTGTAAGTGCATAGAGCACCATAGAACCAAATGAGAAAAAACCAGCAGCAAGTGCACCCATAGTAAAGTACTTTATAGCTGCTTCAAATGATTTATCACGGTTGTGCATAGCAATGAGAGTGTAAAGAGCTAAAGAAGCTGTTTCTAAACCAACAAAGATAAGAATCAAGTTATCACTTGCAACCATAAACTGAAATCCACCAATCATGAAAAGAAAAAGTGCAAAAAACTCTGGATGTGAAAACTCATGAAAACGCTTATTTGTGAGTGCTAAAGGTATAAAAAGTATACTAGTAGCGACAATAATAAACTGTGCTAAAATAGCTATACCATCAATTAGCATAACATTAAATACACCTAGTATGATTCCATTAGCACTAAACATACCTGCAGAATCTAGAAGTGCACCAAAATCTAGTGCTAAAAATAATATACTAATTACAACATATAAAGATTTGTCTAAACCACCTTTAAGAAGGTCTATAACAAGAATCATAAGTGCACCAACAAAAGGTATTAACATTGGAGCAAGAGTCACTAGATTTAAAGACTCTATTGAAATATTGATTGGACTTAACATTAGTGAGCCTCCTTCATTGAAGTTTTGCTAATTACAACACCAGATATATTAGGTATTCTCATTTTAGCGTCCTCTGTAGTTGCTTTATTATGCATTAATTGCACAATTGATTCTACGGATTTATTTATCGGTTCAAGAACTGGCTTTGGATATACACCTAACCAGATAGCAATAACTACTAAAGGTACAAGTCCAATAAGTTCGCGTTTATTTAGATCTGGAAGATTTTTATTTTCTTCTTTAGTAACTTCACCAAAAAACATTTTTTTGTAAGCGATAAGCATATAGATAGCACCAACAATAATTGCTATACCTGCTAAAAGAGTAAGCATATGTGACTGCTGATAAAATCCAAGAAGACTTAAAAACTCACCAACAAAATTAATCATAAGTGGCATACCTACAGAAGCCATCATCATAATACCGAAGATAGTTGCATACTTAGGCATAACATGTGCTAAACCACCAAACTCACTCATAATCTTAGTATGGCGTCTATCATAGATAACACCAACAAGTAAGAAGAGAGCTCCCGATACGATACCGTGACCTATCATTAAGAAAACTGAACCAGAGATACCTTCTACATTAAGAGCGAATGTACCAAGAATAATAACACCCATATGTGATACTGAAGAGTAGGCCACAACTTGTTTCACATCTTTTTGTGCATAAGCTACCATTGCAGTGTATATAATCATAATGATTGCTATTACAGCTACTGGATACATAAAGTATACTGATGCATCTGGAAAGAGTGGTAATGAAAAACGGATAAATGCATATGTACCCATTTTCAGGAGCACCGCTGCTAGTATAACCGAACCGATTGTTGGAGCTTGACCGTGTGCATATGGCAACCATGTATGAAATGGAAACATAGGAACCTTGATTGCAAAACCAACAAAGAAGGCGGCAAAAAGCCATAGTTGAAAGGACTCAGGAAGAATAAGTCTATACCAGTCAAGAATAGCAAATGACCATGTACCTGTCGCTTGATAATAGAAGTAAGCCATAAAAAGCATACCAACAAGCATAACAAGAGATCCAGCAAATGTATATAAGAAAAATTTCACAGATGCATAAATACGCATAGGTCCACCCCAAGCACCAATAATATAAAGCATCGGTACTAGAGAAAGTTCCCAAAATACATAAAAGATAATACCATCAAGAGCAGTAAATACACCAATCATTGTCATCTGTAAAAATAGAAGTGTGATAATCATGTTTTTTACATTTGGAGTCTCAGTGAGTGATGCTATACCAAGCATTGTAAACAATGAAGCCATTATAATAATAAATAGAGAGATCCCATCGACACCTAAAATATAGTTAATACCAAAAGATGGAATTAAAGGAATATTCTCCATAAACTGCATACCAGATACACTATTATCAAATGAATACCATAATAATAAAGACAGAGCAAACTCAATACTTGCTACAGAGAGACCATAGGCTCTCATACTCTCTTTGTTTATCATAAATCCCATAACACCTGCAAGTGCTGGAAAGAAAATTAAAATACTTAAAATATGATCTAACATATACTAAACTCCTAAGCCAGATAAGATAGCAAGTATCTCATCAGAATATCTAGCTACTAGTCCAAAAACTACAGCTAAAGATAGTAAGCCGACTGTACCAGCAACCATCCATTTAAGCATTGTGGAAAGATTTCCACTCTGCATATCTCTTGTTTTCTCACCAGTTACGTAGAATGCTTTCGCAATTCCATCAACACTAGCATCAACAACCTTTTTATCTATTTCCCACATTGCTGCTGAGAGCTCATTATATGGTTTTACAATATACTCTTCGTATGCAAATGGAATATAATACTGGTTGTAGAGTAGTTTATAAATAAATGAGTTCTCCATTGGAGAAGAACCATCTGGAACTGTGCTCCACGAAGCATATTTTTTATATGCAAAAAGAATAGCTAAACCAACAAAAATTTGTGTTCCTATTAACATAATCCATACAGTTGTATGTGAAAGTATGTGATATTCTTTTGCACCTAAAATCTCTTCTACCATATCAAAAAATGGTACTTGAAATACTCCAGCAATCATAGCAAGAATAAGTAATGGACTCATAGCAATAAGCATAAACTTGTATGCTTCATGTGGATGGATGCCAAAAATTTTATAACGCTCTTCACCATGAAAGATGAGTGCAACAAGTCTAAACGAGTAGAATGCAGTCAGACCAGCTGTGAAAACAAGTACACCGTAGATAACCATGTGATGCTCAGCAAATGCTGCTTCTAAAATAGTATCTTTTGAGAAGAAACCTGCAAATGGAAAGATACCAGCTAATGCTAAAGAAGCTATAGTCATCATAATCCAAGTTCCCTTCATAACTTTCTTAAGTCCACCCATTTTAAATGGATCAAGTTCATCATGCATAGCATGCATAACATTACCAGCACCAAGAAAGAGAAGTGCCTTAAAGAATGCATGAGCCATAAGGTGGAAAAGTGCTACCCAATAAGCTCCAAGACCTGCAGCTGCGAACATATATCCAAGCTGAGAGAGTGTAGAGTAAGCGATAACTCGTTTCATATCACGGTTTACAAGTGCCATTGAAGCTGCAAAAAGAGCTACAAATGCACCAAGTGATGCTATAAAGAGACCAACATTTGGAATTAAGCTATAAAGTTCATTTGAACGAACAACTAAGTAAACTCCTGCTGTTACCATTGTCGCTGCATGAATAAGTGCAGAAACTGGTGTAGGACCTTCCATAGCATCAGCAAGCCAAGTATGGAGTGGAAACTGAGCTGATTTACCCATAGCACCTACAAAAAGGAAGATTCCAATCCAAGAAAGTGTAGCTGTATCTAAGTGTGCCATTGCAGGAAATACGATGTCATACTGAAGTGAACCAGTATTCCAGTATACAAGAAAGATTCCGATTAACATTCCAAGGTCAGCAATACGGTTCATAATAAATGCTTCGTTAGCTGCCCATGTAGCAATATTTTTATGGAACCAAAAACCAATAAGACCCCATGAACAGAGACCAACACCTTCCCAACCGATGAAAAGACCAGCAAAGTTGTCACTCATAACAAGAATCATCATAGAGAAAACGAAAGCTGAAAGCCATGCAAAAAATCTATTAAAGCCCTTATCGTGATCCATATAACCTATAGAGTAGATGTGAACAATAGTAGAAACTAAAGTAACAACCATCATCATAGTAACTGAGATTTGATCTACTACAAAACCAAACGGAATGTAAAGATTACCAGTGTGCATCCATGTCATCATTTCAACATGAACACTCTCTCCACCATCTAAAATATGAGTAAGAAGTATAGAACTACTTACAAATGCAGTAAAGATTAAGAGACTTGCTATGATTCCTACAAACTGTTTTTTAGGTCCATTTGTAAAAAGAGCTGAAAACATTGAGCTAACAAGTGGTGCAAAAAGTGCAATATATAAATATTTTTCCATAACCTATCCTCTCATACTTGTCATAGTGTCAAGATCAATTGTACCGTGGCGTTTGTACCAAACGATAAGAAGACCAAGTCCTACAGCTAACTCAGAAGCAGCAATTGCAATTACGAAAAATGCAAACATCTGGCCTGTTAAGTCACCATAGTAGTGTGAAATTGCAGCAAACCCTATGTTTACCGCATTTAATAAAATTTCCGTTGCAAAAAATAGCAAAAGAAGATTCTTTCTACGCATAATACCTACTAAACCAATAGCAAATAAGATTGTAGAAAGAATGAGATAGTGGTTTAAACCTATTTCCATCATGAAAGCACCTTTTTATCTTTATCTTCAATCTCTTTAATCTGCTCAGCATTCATTTGAGTAAGAGATAAATCCATTTTCTTACCAGCTAGAACAATTCCTGCAACCATAGCTACAAGAAGCATAACTGCTGCAACTTCAAATGGGATAAGATACTTTGTAAAAAGCACTACACCCACCATTTGAGTATTTCCTACACCTTCTACCATTGGATAGAAAGCTTGCATATTTGTAGAGACTATTGGAGCCACAAAAATAGCTACAACCATAACAGCCGCTAAGGTTGCAAGACCAACAACAATAAACTTGTTACCATTTTTCTCTTTTACATCACGAGTAGTATCAAAGAACATCATACCAAATGCATAAAGAGCCATAACAGCACCAGTATAAACGATAATCTGTACCGCACCTAAAAAGTCAGCACCTAGAATAAAGAAAAATGCTGATATAAAAATCATCCCTGCTGCTAATGCAGTTAGTGCATATAACGCTTGTGCTGTTGTTACTGTTATGTAAAACATCGCTATCGTTAAAAATGCAAACAGGTAAAATGCTACCGCTTCAAACATACTTCAATCTCCTTAATATGCTAGAGGTGTTTTCTTAACACGCTCATCTTCATGTGGTGTAATTGCACCAAAACCTTCAAACTCTTTTTGTGCATTTTGCTTCATCACATCAATTGGAGTTAACATCGCTTCATAATCAACAAAGTGCTCACGTTGATCTGAAGCATTTTCATACTCACCACCATGTGTAATAGCAAGCTCAGGACAAACTTCCGCACAGTATCCACAAAAGATACAACGACCAAGGTTAATTGTATACTCAGATACTTCCTTGCGAGACTCTTCATCAATGCGAGTATCCATACGAATACAATCACTAATACAGATCTTCTCACAAAGTCCACAACCAATACAACGTTCAGCATCAGATTCCCAAAGACGTTTCATCTCATGGATCGCACGGTAACGCGGTCCAATAGGCATTTTTTCTTGGGGGTAAGAGATAGTATGAATATCAAACTTAATCATCTCACGGAGAACTACCCAAAGACCTACAAAAAGCTCTAGCTTGAATGTCCTATTCACAACACGTTTGAATTTTCCCCAACCAGTAGTTGGATAATCTTCAATGTCTACTAAAAAATAACCATCATCGGCTACATTTCTATTATTAAACTGTTCCATCATCATCCCTTAAAACATCATCACTAAGCCAGTGATAACAACGTTAATCACTGCTACTGGCATTAGTACTTTCCAACATAACCACATAAGTTGATCTGGCCTTACATCTGGCCATGCAGCTCTTGTCCATAAGAAAAAGAAGAAGAAAAATGCCATCTTACCAAGTAATGCTAAAGCTCCAAGAACTGAACCATCACCGAAACCACCTAAAAATATAATAGGGATAACAAATGAGATAAAGAACATGTTTGCATACTCACCAATAAAGAAAAGACCCCATCTCATACCAGAGTACTCAGTACCAAAACCATCAATAATCTCATGATCATTTGCGATAAGGTGGAATGGTGTACGACCAGTCTCCGCAAACGCAGCGATCCAGAAAAGAACAAATGCAACAGGTTGTGAGAATACTATCCAACCATTTTCTATTTGATAGTTATTAAAGTCTATGAGTGAAAGTGAACCAACCATCATGATTGGAGCTAAGATAGAAAGACCAGTTACAACCTCATAAGAGATAAATACAGCAGCTGCACGAGCAGCTGAAAGTAATGAAAACTTATTTGCTGAAGCCATACCACCAAGAAGTGGACCAAAAAGACCAACAGCCATAACACCAAGTACATATAAAATACCGATGTTAATATCTGCAACGATTGGGTGAACTTCATATCCAAACAGCTCAAATGAAGGTAAAAATGGAATAGCAGCTGCTGCCATAAATGCAGTTGCCGCAGTAATTACTGGTGCTATTTTAAAGATAGGCCCTACAACATTTGTAGGAATAATATCTTCTTTAGTAAAAAGCTTGATACCATCAGCTCCAACTTGAAGAAGTCCAAAAGGACCAACATTCATCGGCCCAAGACGGCGTTGCATAAATGCAAGTACCTTACGTTCAAAATATGTACCAATACCAGCTAATGCTGAAAATACTAGTAAAATAACGACGACTTTTATAATCGTTTCTATTAGATATGCATTATCCATATATTACACCTTTTGTATCGAAGCTTTTGCAAAACGGTAACCGTCGATTAAAGCCTCTGAGTTTAATTTAGAATCAAATGTTGGTAAAACTACAATACTTCCTGCAATTTTATTGTCACTTACTATCGCCCCAGTAAGTTCACCATTTGCTGTTTTTACACTTACGACATCACCTTCATTATAGTCTGATACCTTTAAGAACTCTTCGCTCATATAGACACCACTTACTTCATCAAGGTTCTCTGTTTTGTTTGTAAAATCTGTAAATTGTCTTACAGGGTTTGCTAAATAGATTATATCATCTTCTAGCATTAGTGTCTCATCAATTTTGCTTATACTCTTATCGGAGCTGATTTCTGCACTTAAAGGTGTTAATTTGTAACCACGAATCTCTTCACCTGCATTTGTATAGTAATCTTCCAAAGAGTCAAATTCTATCGTGCTAAACGCAGGATTAGATCCAAGTTCTACAGTGTAATCAATAGTATTCTGTGCATCTAGTCCTAAAACATTTGCAATATCATTAAGTGTATAACCACCATATGAGAGTGCTGCATTAGTAGGATTTACTTGCTTGTTAATACTTGTAAGTGTACCCTCTTGCTGGTTGATTGCTGGCATATCTAGATCGCCATCACCAAGTGCAGAGAGAGTGAAGTCACCCTTCGTGTTATATCCAACCGTAGTTGTTCCCGCTTCACTCGAGAGTGTGTTAATCATCGCGACACCAAGTGTATTTGTAAGAGTTGGAATCATCACTAACTCAAACTTGGAGTACTTCTCTACAAGTGCCACTAAACGTGCAAGGTTTTTAGAATTAGGGTGATTATAAAGGTCAGGACCAACAATCATAGAAAAAGAGTCCTTTTTCTTCATAAACTTCGCAAGAACGTCATCAAAATCATCTTTCATTCCAAGCATTGCTAAAAGTCTGTTATCATCAACTTCAACTTCTTTGCTTACTTTTTTAGGAACCATTTTAGATTTTTCAACTTCTACTTCTTCTTCCTCACCTGTCTCTTCGTTCACTTTCATCTCTTTAACTATCTCTATTACTTTCTCTTTTACAGTTTCAGTAACTGTAATAGTCTTTGTAGAGTGAAATGATGCTAAATACTCAACTATATCAGTTGGAAGTTTAGACTTATCAGCAAATAGATCAAGAATAAGATACAAAGCAGTCTCTTCTTGAAGTGGCTTATGGTTAATGCTTAAGATATTTTTACTTAAACCATCAATAATAGGATCAGTAACTGGGTGAAAATAAAGAGCCGCACCCTTATTTACGGTTAAAGAGTTGTTAAGTGAATATCTAGCATTTGGATTATCAGTTTTGATAGCCGTACCGATACTTACAATGAAGTTAGAGTTCATAGACTCTTTTAAGTCACTTCCATAAAGAGTAGTTCCGCTTATCTCAGAATAATCTTTTAAGAAAGTCTGGAAGCTTCTTGCTTCTTCATTAACAAGTTTATATCCGAACTTATCGCTAAGCTTTTGTAAGATATAGGCTTCTTCATTTGTAATTGTACTCGTAAAGTTGATTGCATCAGCTTTTTTGAAAGCTTCTACTGCATTTGTAAATGCAACTTCATCTTTACTTACACCAGCATTTTGATAATCAAATCCATAACGACCTGCACCACATAATGATACATAGTTCCACTCGTTCATAACACGGTAGATCTTATCTTCAGGGTTAGCAACACTTGTATGTTTTACATCATAGCTTATCTGACATCCAGCAGAACAGTGTCCGCAAGTCGCAGGTATACGAGTGAGTTCCCAAGCATTTGACTTGTACATGAACTGCGTATCTACGAGAGCTCCAACAGGACAAACAGCAGCACACTCACCACAAGAAGTACAGTCAAGAACATCAGTTCCATTAGTAAGACCGATAACGGACTTGTTAAGCTTGTTCCACATTGCATAGGCATCTTTTGGCATACTCTCTTTAAACTCAGCATCAAGTGCATCAGCACCACGAGCTATAGTCTTAAGTGAGTTGTCACCAATCATATCTTTACAAGCAGTAACACAACGTTCACAAACGATACAGAGACCCGGATCGTAGTGTAAGTGACCCCAATCATGAGAACTTCTATCTACATCTTTGACTGCATACGATTGTGCATCTACACCGATTTCAAGTGTATAGTTTTGCAGTTCACACTCACCTGATTGATCACATACACCACATTGAAGAGGATGATTTACATCATATACTTCCATGATCGCACGTTTTTCTTTCTCTATTGTCTCTGTACTTGTTGTAATGTTCATACCCGATTTAGCTTTAGCGTTACAAGCATACACTTGTTTCCCATCAGCTTCAACCAAACAAATACGACAAGCAAGAGTAGGACTACATCGTGTCAAATAACAGATTGCTGGGATAAAGATATCGTTAGCACGAGCGGCATTGAGTATAAACTCACCCTCTTGTGTCTCGACTTCTCTGCCATCAATATTTATGACTATATTACTCATTATATTGCTCTCACTATTTTGGATTTAAGAAATTTGTACTCACTTGCATCTACACTTAT
>WFNM01000148.1 GCA_015488615.1 Sulfurimonas sp. | reverse complement strand
GCTGTAACAGTTGCTGTTAATTTAGCTTTCTAGACAAAAAAAGATAACCCCTCTTCTTTTAAAGTATCTCCATACGGAGATACTTTTTTACCACCTATTTGAATTTTTTTACATAATTTATTAGATAATAGAAATTTAGCAATAAATTATGCTAAAATTATTTAAAATAGTTTGTGATATTTTTTTGATAAACCATACAAATAAATAATATAAGGAGATAATATACTAAAAATATTAATTAAGTTTATCCTTGTAATTTCTCTTATGTCTTCAGTGCTATTTGCTGCTACAGCTTTAAGATTTAATGTAGTTAATGGTGATATTGGTGAAAAATATGACAAACTTGTTCTTGGTTTAGCAATCGAAAATAGAGTAGGCTTTTCTGTTTCAGACCCACATGAAAGAATTAATGATGCTTATGAAAAGCACTATGCTAACCCGAAAAATCCAGATTATGATATGTATTGGAAAAGAAACCTTGATAATTTAGGCTTTTTCCCTATGGATAATGATGTAGCTCTTCATGATATTCTCCTAACTTCTCCTCAAGTAGCAGGTTTTCAGCCATTTAATCTTCTTATATATAAAAAGAGTGATGAAAACAAAACATATATTGGGCATATTGATCCAAATACTATGCTAGATATTACAGGTGTTACAAACGCTAAAGATAGAGCAGCTTATGTAAAAATGTTTGATCCTTTAGATACATGGGTAAGTAAGATTTTTGGTGGTGAAGTGCAAACAACTCCAATGGTACAAAAACTTCCAGTAAAACCGATGATAACTTTTGAGTTTGCTGTAGATAGAAGTATTGATATCTCTAGCTTTACCGATGCATTTCAAGATAAATTTGAAGAAGCATTTGAAGAGAAGCATTATATCATCGCTGGTTTTAAAAACTTCAAAGAGACTTATGAAGATTTAGAAATGCCTTTTAATAAGTATGATTCATTCTTTGTATATGGATTGTGTCACTTAACATTTTCTTACAACCTTTTTAATAAAGGCCGTCCTGATGCAGGTGTATTTGCTCCATGTGCAATGTACTGCTATATAGAAAAAGGGAGCAATAAGATGATTGTAGGTATGCCACGTCTCGCTACATGGGTATCTGTAGTAAACATTAAGGACAAAACTAAAATTGAGTGGATAAAAAAAATTGATAAGGAGCTTGTTTTAATAATGAAAAGTTTAGGTGCTAAAGAGATATGAGACGATTAGTAACTTTAATCGTGTCTTTTGCCATTTTGACATTGAGTGCTTGTTCTACGCATAAGCCATCTATAAATAGTGATATAAATTTAGAAGGTACAAAAGTATCTACTTATCTTAGAGGTAGTTACACAAGTGTTGATGATGCAAAAGAGAAACTTGTTAATGCTGGATTTGAAATAGTTGCTACTTATAAGCCAGTGAAAAAAGGTACTACAATTGTTTTCACAAATGAAATCCTTAAAGCAGAAGCTGCTAAGCCTGGTCGTGCATTTATTGGCGTACTTCGTCTTTTTATAGATGATAAAGAAAAAATGATTAGCTTTACTAACCCTATTTACTTTGGGAAAGCTTTTATGCAAGATGAATACAATAATGTAGTTTTCTCTACTATTTTGGATTCTATAAATAAGGAGTTTACAGATTTAAAAGATTCTAAAGATGCACTTACTTATGATGATTTATCGACTTATCATTTCATGAAGCTTATGCCTTATTATCAGGATGTTGATCTTCTTGGAGATAAAAGCCCTACAACTGCCGATGCAGTTGCAAAAGCTCAGAACTATAAAAAAGGAAAGGCTATTGTTTTTGAATTAAAACTTTCAAATACAAGTACCCTTTTAGGTTATGATCTTAGTAAGCGTACTAAAAAATTTGTAAAGAAACTTGGTCGTGAAAATGCGGCCATCCTTCCTTACTGTGTAGCCATACAAAATGGTCAAGCTTCGACTCTTGATGCTAAGTACTATATCGCCCTTTCTTATCCACTTCTTGACATGAGTGGTTTTATGGGAGTAGCAACTGTTCCAGGTGCTATTGTAAGAGACTTAGAAAAAGCATTTAAAAAATAGAAATAATCAAAGGATTTTAATGAAAAAAATTACAATAGCTCTTTTTGCACTTTTAGCAATGACTCAAAGTGTAGTGGCTCAAGACATAAGTACATATCTTCAAGGTAAATATATAGATGTTGCTTCGGCAAAAGAGAAACTTAGTGGTGCTGGCTATGAAGTTATTGCTGAGTATGCAAGTGTAAAAGATGGAATAACTTTAGTCTTTACTGATGCTGCACTTAAGCATGAAGCATCAAAGCCCAATCGTGCTTATGCTGCAGTACTTCGCATGTTTGTAGATAATCAAGAAAAAAAGATAAGCATTACAAATCCTATATACTTTGGTAAAGCATATATGCAAGATGACTATAATGCTAAGGTATTTGAAGCGGAGCTAGCAAATATAAATAAAATATTTACAGGCTTAAAAGGTTCTAAGGATATGCTTGATGAAGATGATATTTCTGATTATCACTTTACGTTTGGAATGCCTTACTATGAGGATCCTGATGAGTTAGCTGAGGGAAAAACGGCTGAATTGCTTAAACAGGTTCAATCATACAAAGATGGTAAGAATGTAGTTTTTACTTTGAAGTTAGATAATGATAGTTATTTAGTAGGATATAATCTGAATGCAGATACTAAGAAGTTTGTAGAGAAGATAGGACGTGCAAATGCATCAGTACTTCCTTATACAATTAGTATAGAAAAAGGTGCAGCTACTGCACTTGCAGCAAAGTACTATCTTGCACTTTGTTATCCATTATTAAGTATGGGAGGATTCACTACTATAATGGATGTTCCTGGCGCTATCACAGAAGATCTTAGTAAGCCTTTTAAATAAAGAGTTTAGGTTGTTTTAGAACCGACTGAAGTCGGTGTTACGGGGAGTTGTAACACCGGTTTTAACCGGTATCTTGAGTTTACCTAAGAGACCGACTGAAGTCGGTGTTACGAGGTTATACCATCTTTGCTTCGCGCTTACCCTCTTTTATCTCACCTATAAGGTACGAACCTTTAGCTTTTGCAAGTACAGAATCAACATTTTTATCTTCAACTACGAGTATCATTCCAACACCCATGTTAAAAGCTCTAAACATCTCCGAACGCTCTACATGCTCACTCATAAGCTCGAAGATAGGAAGAACACGGATAGCATCCTCTTTTACTTCTGCCATTAAGTTCTCAGGAAGAACGCGAGGAAGGTTTTCTACTATACCACCACCAGTGATGTGTGCCATTGCTACTATCTCTTCTTTGAGCGCTTTAAAAGTCTTTACATAGATGTTTGTCGGTGTTAAAAGAGTCTCTATAAGAGTCTTACCGTTAAAGTCATCTTCAAAGTTAAGATCCATTTTCTCAAAAAGAACCTTACGAGCTAAAGAGAAACCATTTGAGTGAAGACCTGAAGATGGAAGTGCTATGAGTTTGTGACCAGCACGAACAAGACTTACTCTATCCATCTCTGACTTCTCAGCTACACCTACTGCAAATCCAGCAAGATCGTAATCATCTTCAGAGTACATACCAGGCATTTCAGCAGTTTCCCCACCGATAAGAGCACATTCAGACTGCTTGCAACCCTCAGCTATACCTGCTACAACATTTGTCGCGTTTAGTACATCAAGCTTACCAGTTGCATAGTAGTCAAGAAAGAAAGAAGGTGTACCGAAGTTACAAAGAAGATCGTTTACACACATAGCTACAAGGTCAATTCCTACAGTGTTATGAATACCACTGTCAATTGCAAGCTTGAGTTTTGTTCCAACACCATCAGTTGCGGCTAACATTACTGGCTCTTTAAAACCTTTAGGAAGTTCAAATGCACCAGCAAATGAACCTATTCCACCCATAACACCTGAAATTTTCGTTGCTTTTACTAAGGGCTTGATATTTTCGACGAAACTATTTCCTGCATCAATATCTACACCGGCATCTTTATAGCTAATTTGACTCATTTCTTTTCTCCATATTGGGGTATATCACACTTGTGCGTAAGAAGACATATTGGACAAAATTTTGTCAGTCCAATTACAAGAGGGATAATCCCTAAATAAAACCAATGTATACCAGTGTATATTGCTATAGCAATAAGGATAAGACCCAATACAATACGTAAATTTGGACAAAATTTTTGTAATTTGCTAAAATTCATTCTTCTACCTTTAACTTTTTATAAATATTGTAATATTATATCTTTATTAAGTAAAATTAATCCAAAAGTGGTTAGAATCGCGGTAAGAAATAAGGAAATATTAATGAAAGAGTTTATATATAATGAAATGATGGTTCATGTTGGTGTTTGTACGAACAAAAACCCTGAAAATGTTCTCATAATTAGTGAGAATGCGGCAGGATTTGTGCATGAGATGCAGAAGTATGAGGATATTAGCTGTGATGTTATCTCTGCTAATATAAATCTACTTCGTGATGCAAAAGATGCTGCTTATGATGTAGTTATCTCTGAGATGGATGCTGATGCAGCTGTTCTTGCTCACTATAACCGTGTACTTAAAGAGGATGGGCTTTTAGTGACTAGTATCCCTTCTCTTGATGAGACGCAAGCAAACAAGCAAATAATGGAAGTTCTTGGTAAGTATACAAAAGTAATTATGCCATTTCATGTTGGTGGTGATAAACTTTCACTCTTAGCATCAAAAGAGTACCATCCTACAGCAGATGTGATTCTGCAACGTACAGATATGCTTGATGGCTTAGCATACTATAACTGTGATGTACATGTAGGTTCCTTTGCTATGGGAAACCATATAAGAAAAGAGTACTTAGGGATTATTAAAAACTAATGGCTTATGAGTATGCTATTGCCTTGACTGGAAGTATTGCTACTGGAAAAAGTACTGTCGCTTCACTTCTAGCACTTAATGGCATGCGAATAATAGACGCCGACACTATAAGTCACGAAATTCTTGATGCTTCTGCTTCATGGGTGGAGGAGACTTTTGGGTCTGAGTACCTGCGTTTAGGGAAGGTCGATAGGCCAAAGCTTGGTAGTTTTGTTTTTTCAGATGATGAAGCAAAAAAGAAGATAGAAGAATTTTTACACCCTAAAATTCGTACAGAAATATTAAAACGCAGTGAGAAACAAGATAGATTGAAATTTCCCTACCTCATAGATATACCACTCTTTTTTGAAAATAACTCGTATAATATAGAAGACAGTGTAGTAGTTTTTACTCCTGCAGAAGTACAACTCGAACGTTTTATGAAACGCAATGGCTATTCAGAAGAAGAATCGCTTAAGAGAATCGCTACACAACTTCCTATACAAGAGAAGAAAGAGCGAGCGACATGGGTGATAGATAACTCGAAAAATCTAAAACATCTTCAGCAAGAGTGTGAGGATTTTGTAGCAATTATCAAAGAGAAATATTTAAAGTAGGAGAGAAGTATGAACTTAGCTAAATACAGTGCAAATGGAAATGATTTTGTTATATTTTCAAGTGAGATAAAAGAAGATAGAACAGAGTTAGCAAAAGAGCTATGCCATCGTCAAGATGGTGTAGGTGCTGATGGTTTAATAGTCGTAGTTCCTTCTTCTGAGTATGACTTTGAATGGCAGTTTTATAATGCTGATGGAAGTCATGCAGATATGTGTGGAAATGGCTCGCGTGCCTGTGCACATTTCGCATTTTATCATGGACTTGCCAAAGAAAAGATGAGTTTTTTAACTGGTGCAGGTGTGATAAATGCAGAGGTAAAAGAGGGTAATGCTAAAAGTGGAATGGTGATAAGTGAGCTTACTCCACCAGAGATATTAGACAAAAATATTGAGTTCAATGGTAAAAGTTGGTGGCTTATAAATACGGGTGTGCCTCATTTAGTTTGCATACAAGACAATGTCAATAGTTTTGATCTTAAGGAAGCAAGAGAGGTACGTTTTAAGTACAATGCAAATGTAAATATCTGTTGTGTTGTGGGTGAAAACTTACAGGTTCGTACTTATGAACGCGGTGTTGAGAATGAAACACTAGCTTGTGGAACTGGCATGGCAGCTTGTTTTTATAGAGCTTTACAAGAGAGTGAAGTAAGCGAGAATATAGAGGTTTATCCAACTAGTGGTGATACACTTTATCTTGGGGTTAATGAGAGAACTATAACTTTTGAGGGTCGTGTTGTAAACAGTTTTAATACTGAGTGGGAAATTTAGCTTAGAGTTTTGAAGATACCAGTTCAAACTGGTGTTATGTAACACCGACCTTAGTCGGTATTTAGTGTTAGAGCCCTGCAGCCTCTACAATTTTTGCTTGATTATCAGCTATGAGTGGTTCGATGACTTCATCAAGAAGTCCACCATTCATAATTTCATTTAATCGGTAGAGTGTAAGGTTAATTCTGTGGTCACTCATACGGTTTTGTGGATAGTTATATGTACGAATACGTCCAGATCTATCTCCGCTTCCTACTTGTGCTGCACGTTCTGCTGCATTTTCAGACTGTTGTTCTTGCATCTCAAGATCAAAAAGTCTTGCTTTAAGAACTTTCATTGCTTTTTCGCGGTTCTTATGTTGTGACTTCTGGTCTTGGTTGGTTACGACTAAACCAGATGGCAGGTGTGTGATACGAACTGCGGAATCGGTAGTATTTACTGATTGACCACCACATCCAGAAGAACGCATAACATCTATCTTTAAGTCTTTATCTTCAATAATCACTTCAACATCATCAACTTCAGGCATTACTGCTACTGTTATTGCTGAGGTGTGAACCCGACCTTGAGATTCTGTTTGAGGAACACGCTGAACACGGTGTGTTCCACCTTCATACTTCAACCGACTATAAACCTGTTCACCCTTGATAAGCGCAGTTACCTCTTTATATCCACCAGAATCAGATGGAGAGCTTGAGATAATTTCTATCTTCCACTCTTTAAGATCTGCATAGCGAGTGTAAGCATCAAAAAGATCACCTACAAAGATAGCTGCTTCATCACCACCAGCACCAGCACGAAGTTCCACGATGATATTTCTATCGTCATTTGGATCTTTTGGCAGGAGCAGGACTTTTATCTCTTCTTCAAGTTCTGGTTTACGAGGCTCAAGTTCTTTGAGTTCCTCTTTCGCCATCTCTCCCATTTCAGAATCACTAAGCATCTCTTTTGTATCGGTAATATCTGCGATTAAAGCTTGATACTCTTTAGCTTTTTCTACTATTGGTAAAAGGTTTGATTGTTCTCTTGAGAGGTCTGTCATATGTTTGATGTCAGAGGTGATGTCAGGTGAACTCAGCAATTCGCCGAGTTCGTTATAGCGGTTGATAAACGGAGTGAGTTTATCTGCGAGCATAATTTATGCTCTAATTATATAGCGTTTACAGATTTGTGTAGACGACTTACTTTTCTAGCAGCAGTCTCTTTTTTAAGAACACCTTTGCTTACAAATTTGTGAATTTGCTGATTAGCAACTTTGAATGCAGCTTGTGCTTCTTCTTTGTTACCAGCTTCTACTGCTGTGTTTACATCTTTAACTATGTTTTTAAGACGAGTTCTGTAAAAACGGTTACGTTCTGTTCGAACGAGTGTTTGACGAATTCTCTTGATTGATGACTTGTGATTTGCCATTATGAGTCCTTTTTGGAATTTAAGTGCGCAATAATAGCTTAAAGATAATTAAAATTAAGTTAAAGGGTGGTAAAATACTTTAAATATAAAATATTTTGAAAAAAGCGGGGGAAATATATGAAACTATTTGGAACAGATGGAGTAAGAGGTGAAGCAGGTACTTTTTTAAGTGCTGAAGTAGCGATGAAAGTAGCAATGGCTGCAGGGATTTATCTCAAAAGAACTGCAAAGACAAATAAGATACTTATAGGCAAGGATACACGTCGAAGTGGTTATATGATAGAGAATGCTATCGTCTGTGGTCTTACTGCTGTCGGTTTTGATGTTATTCAGATAGGGCCTATGCCTACTCCTGCTATCGCATTTATCACTGAAAATATGCGTTGTGATGCGGGTATTATGATATCAGCTTCTCATAATTCTTTTGAAGACAATGGTATTAAGTTTTTTGATGGCCTTGGTGATAAGTTTCCTTGTGAGGTTGAAGAAGAGATAGAGAGTATCTATTTTGATGATGACAAAATTTGTGAAGCTCAAGTTACTGCAAAATCAATAGGAAAAGCAAAGCGAATTGATGATGTAATAGGGCGCTACATAGTACAGCTCAAAAATTCTTTTCCACGTCGCCTGACACTTCAGGGAATGCGTATAGTCTTAGATTCTGCTAATGGTGCTGCATATAAAGTAGGCCCAACTGTACTTGAAGAACTGGGTGCAGATGTTATAGTGATGCACAATAAACCTGATGGTTTTAATATTAATGAAGGATGTGGAGCTCTTCATCCTAGAAATGTAAGTGAAGCAGTTATTCAGTATAGAGCTGACTTAGGTATAGCTCTTGATGGAGATGCCGACAGGCTTGTAGTTATTGATGAGAAGGGTGAGGTTGTTGATGGAGATCAGCTTCTTGGTGCTCTTGGTGTACACCTTAATGAACTTGGACTTCTTAAAGGTGGTGGTATCGTTGCTACTGTGATGAGTAATCAAGGTTTAGATGATTATATGAATGCTAATGGACTTAATCTTTGGCGTTCAAGTGTTGGTGATAAACATGTATTAGAGATAATGAAAAAAGAGGGTATCAACTTTGGTGGGGAACAGAGTGGGCATGTTATCATGCATGACTTTGCAAAGACAGGAGATGGTTTAGTAAGTGCTCTTCAAGTTCTTGCCCTTCTTTTAGATAAGAAAAAATCTGCCTCTGAGGTACTTCGTCCTTTTCCTCTTTACCCTCAAAAGTTGACAAACCTTCATGTTAAAACTAAAACACCACTAGAAGAGATAGAAGGTTTAGTTGAGAAACTTAAGGCTCTTGAAGAAGAGGGTATAAGACAACTTGTACGTTACTCTGGAACTGAAAACAAACTTCGTATACTTCTTGAAGCTAAAGATGCAAAGCTTATGAAAAAACGTATGAATGAGCTTAGCGACTTTTTTAGTAAAGCTCTCAATGCCTAAGTCGAACCATACTCTGCGTTTTTCTGCAGTTTTGCTTTTTACTTTAGCAGGTGTTTTTGTAGTCGATCAAAATATAAAGTCACTTTTTGTGGATGGTTATAGGTATTATGGTGAGTATATGGATCTTATCCTTATTTATAACAAGGGTGTAGCATTTTCTATGTTTAGTTTTCTTGCTGAATATCTTAAATATATACAGTTAGCACTAGTAATCGGTGTTTTAGGCTATGTCTTCTATCTCAAAAAACTCTGTTATGCACTTCCTGTAGGAATTTTACTCGGTGGAGCTTTTTCCAATGTATATGATAGATTTGTACATGAAGGTGTTGTCGATATGTTCTATTATCATGCTTGGCCATATCCTATTTTTGGAGAAAGTGGTTTTGCTGTGTTTAATTTTGCAGATGTAATGATAGACATGGCAGTTGTATGGTTACTACTGTTAAATTTTAGACCAAAACTCTGTAAAAGCTAGATAAAAGCAGTTTTTTGCTAACATAAGCAAAATAAAAATAGTTCTCACTATTGCTTACATAATATAAATAAAGGAAATTGATGGAAATCAAATCAACAAAAATCGACACTGCAAATGCAGAAATCACTGCTATAATCTCTATGGATGAGGTAAATGCTAATATTGAAAAGATCGCTAAACAACTTAGTAAGACTGCAAATGTTCAAGGCTTTCGTAAGGGTAAAGTACCTATGGCTATTGTGAAAAAGCAATATGGTCAAAAACTGGTAGAAGATGCTGAATCTGAAGCACTTCGTGATGTGCTGGCAAAAGGTTTAGAAGAGCTAGAGATTGCTAATGAGTCTCTTATTGGTGAACCAAATATTACTAAGTTCGACAAGAGCGATGAAAAGATAGAAGTAGCAGTAAAAGTTGCAATGCGTCCAGTTATTGAGCTTGGAGATATTTCTGCATCTGTTCCTGATTTTACAAAACCAGAGATAAGCGATGCTGATATTGATGCACGTATCAAAACTTTAGCAGAATCTCAGTCTCCATTAGTAGATATCAAGCGTAACCGTAAGATGAAACTTGGTGATACTGCTGTTATTGATTTTGAAGGTTCTATCGATGGTGTTTTATTTGATGGTGGGAAAGCTGAAGGTCACGCATTAGAACTTGGTTCAAACCAGTTCATCCCAGGTTTTGAAGAGCAACTTGTTGGTGTAAAACGTGATGAAGAAGTAGTTATCAAAGTAACTTTTCCAGAGAACTATGGTGGAGATTTAGCTGGAAAAGATGCTGAGTTTAAAGTAAAAGTAACTGGTATTCAAGAGAAAGAAGAAGTTGAAATCAACGATGAACTCGCAGCTAAAATGCTTCCAGGTGAAGAGAATGCTACTCTGGATGAACTTAAAAAACAAGTAAAAGCACAGCTTGAAAATGAAGTGCTAAGTAAACTTTATAATGAAGACTTAAAACCAAAACTTCTTGAGACTTTAGTAGACTCTTTAACTTTTGATCTTCCTGCATTTGTTGTTGAGCAAGAGATTGATATGGCTCTTAACAAGAAAGCGGGAACTATGAGTGAAGATGAGATTAAAGAGCTACGTGAAAATGAAGAGAAGTTAAATGAACTTCGTGAGACTTTCCGTGAGGAAGCTGTTAGAAGTGTAAGAGCTACTTTCATCGTCGATGCTATTGCCCTTGAAAAAGGTGTAAAGATAGAAGAGCAAGAAGTTATGCAGACTATCTACTTTGAAGCTATGCAACAAGGTCAAGATCCTCAAAAAGCTTACGATCAGTACAAAGATGCAGGATATCTTCCAGCTATTCAAATGTCTATGGTAGAAGATAGAGTTCTCTCTGGTCTTCTTAACGAAAAGATTGCATAAATTATGTCTTATATTCCTTATGTGGTAGAAAAAACAGGACGTGGTGAGCGTTCTTATGACATCTTCTCTCGTTTACTTAAAGATAGAATTGTAATGTTGAGTGGGGAAGTTAACGATCAAGTTGCTGCTACTATTGTTGCTCAGTTTCTTTTTCTTGAAGCGGAAGATCCAGAAAAAGATATCTATTTCTATATCAATTCTCCTGGTGGAGTTGTAACTGCTGGTATGGCCATTTTTGATACTATGAACTATATTCGACCTAGTGTTGCAACTATCTGTATTGGTCAAGCGGCTTCTATGGGTGCATTTCTTTTAAGTTCTGGTGAAAAGGGCAAGCGTTATGCTCTTCCTCATGCTCGTATCATGATTCACCAACCTTTAGGTGGTGCTCAGGGTCAGGCAACAGATATTCAGATTCAAGCAGAAGAGATCCTTCGTATGAAAGCTGAGCTTAATGGAATTCTTGCAAAAAACACGGGGCAAACTATCAAACAGATAGAAAAAGATACTGATCGTGATAACTTTATGAGTGCAGAAGAGTCACGAAAATATGGTATGATTGATGAAGTTTTAATAAAAAACGATAAGAAGTAAGGAGAGACTATGGCAGGAACTTTAAGAAGTAGAACACGCAGAAATATTGATGCTGATTCCCAAGCAACTCTACCTGCGAGTACCCCTGTCATTGAATCCTTAAAAATGGATAATCTTTCTAGTGATATAGAGATATATTCAAAAGAGGTTCTTCATGCCCTTATTGCAGATAATCTGCCTCCAACTCCCAATAATTTTTCGCTCTATTTTGATAGACTCTTAGAAGATAAAAGTGAAACATTACGAAAACAGATACACTCCATGTTAGAACTTGAAGAGGATAATGAAGCAGAGAGTACTATTTTACTAGAGCATAGCCTAAAAAAAGGTTTTAGTGCTATTAAAAGTTTACTCTCGACAACTGCTACACTTTATAAAAACATGTCTTTAATGACAAAAATTTTAGAAAAACGTAAAAAAGAGTTAGGTGAACACCCAGAGATAAAAGAGGCTATTGGTATAGTTGCAACTCTTGAAGGTGATGTCTCAAAACTCAATTCAATTCTAAAAACACAAAGTTCTCAGATGAAGTCTATCTATGATGAGACGGCAAAGATTATTAAAAATGTAGAGAATGAAACTATATTTGATAATCAATTTGGTGTTTATAATAAACGCTATCTTCTCACAAAAATAGAGCAAGAGATGGGACTTATACAAGAGTTTCACCATAAAAGTTCTCTTATAATGATTGAGTTATGTCGTGATCTTAAAAAAAGTGTAAATAATGAAAAAGCAATTATATTGATGACTCGTACAATTGCACGATTACTATTAAAAACATCAAGACGAAGTGATATTGTCGCTTACTATGGAAATGGTATATTCTCGATGCTTTTAAAACATACAGATATTGAAGCTGCAAAAAAAGCGAGTGAGAGACTTATTGATCTTGTGGCAAACTCAAACTTCTTTTTAGCTGATCGTGAGATTCAGCTTAAGCTCTCTATTGGTGTGACAAATATTGATGCAACACACTCTGTTGAAGAGATAGTGGTAAGTGCAATTGATGGAATTGAAGCAGCTTATAGTAAAAAAAATATTGACTATGCGGTCTCTTTAAGATAATAAAGAAGTAAAATGAAGTTAACAATAGTAGAATATCCAGATAAAAGATTGCGTTTGAAGTCCAAAGAAGTGAAAAACTTTGATAAAAAACTTCACGATTTACTAGATAGTATGTACCCTATAATGATGAATACAAATGGCATAGGGCTCGCTGCTATTCAAGTTGCACAAGCTATTCGTGTACTTATATTAAATATCCCTGATGAAGAGGGTGAACAGCATCAAGAAAATCTTTTAGAGATTATAAATCCTGTGATATCTAAACGTGCAGGAGAGACTGTATACCAAGAGGGATGTCTTAGTGTACCTCAATTTTATGAGGATATAAAACGCCATGCAACACTTACACTCAATTATCAAGATAGAGAAGGTAATACAAAAAATCTCGAAGCAGATGGACTTTTAGCTATAGCTATCCAGCATGAGATGGATCACTTAGAAGGGATTCTTTTCATAGACAAACTCTCTTATGCTCGAAGAAAAAAGTTTGAAAAAGAGTATAAACGCATGCAAAAAGAGAGAAAAGCCTCATAAATATGACAATTTGTCATATTTTTTCCTACTTCTAGAAAATCAAGCTACTATTCACTATCTATACTAAAGGTAGTTATCATGAAAAAGTTACTCTGTGCGACTTATGAAGGTCTCGATGCAAAGGTCATAGAAGTGGAATCGACTCTTACAAAAGGACTTCCCTCTTTTTCTATTGTTGGGATGGCAAGTACTGCTAT
>WFNM01000147.1 GCA_015488615.1 Sulfurimonas sp. | reverse complement strand
CCAAAAGAACGACCATTTGAGAATGAACCAACTAAAGTACCAGACTGATCAATACGAATCCCTACTAAATCTCCACCTGTAAATCCATCCTGCGAGATTCCAGAAGTAGAAGACTTACTATCAAAACTAGTCATTCCATCAAACCCATTAACAGTACCAAATGAAAGATTTACTTGTTGATCTGGTGCCGAACCATTATTACCACTAAAAGAGATATTAGGAGGATTATATGTTGCGAGAGAACCATCATTATTAAATCTAATTGAGCCTTTTTTCTCATTTGTTGGGGCTTGAGTATCAATCGTTGCAGGAGAAGGAACAGTGATAACCATATCCCATGTACTACCACTAGTTATGTCTAAAGCTACCTTTCTCAACTCCATTCTAAGGGTATGCTTTGACCCTAATGAATCAAATATATCAATAGAACTCGAGTGTGTAGCTGCTTCAAATCCTTGGGAAAAAGCTTTTCCTGTACTTCCTGGAGCAAGAACTGCATTTAATGCAGACATGCTTGTCGTAAAACGATTATTTACATTAATTGTTGCACCGCCTGAATCGGTTGTTAAGGCTGTTATTTTAAGATTAATATTATAGTCTCCATCAGCACTTCCACCTGGATTTGTTAGCTCAAATTTACCCTGTTCGTTCACAATAACAGAGATATTATTTTCATTTGCTGTACCATCTCCGTTAGTATCACCAACAGCACGTGCTTGAAGTTCTAATGCTTCACGAAGATCTGCCATTGTTGTAAATTTTTTATCAGAACCTGATGTCAGTGCTGTTACTGCTGAATCATATTGGTATCTGTAAGCAGTTTTTGCACTTTCAGTTCCATCATACCCACTATTAGTATTACCTACAGAAGCTATATTAATATTATGAGATGCAGATGCACTCGAGTTATCATTTGATAAGTCAATTTTCTTAGCAACAGCATCGTAGCTTGCTTTTATCCCTGTTATACCACTTTGAGCATTAATTGCTGAGACATATCTATTTGCATTTGTGGCTACACTAT
The DNA here is from genome assembly GCA_015488615.1 of Sulfurimonas sp. GTDB lineage: Bacteria > Campylobacterota > Campylobacteria > Campylobacterales > Sulfurimonadaceae > Sulfurimonas. The sequence goes on along the minus strand of WFNM01000147.1, from coordinate 8,271 downwards.
CATTCGTTCCACCACCAGTACTTGTAATTTTTTTTGTTGTACCATTATCAAGTGTAAAAGTGATATCTAGCTCTTTGACTGTACCATTACTTGCAGATACTTGATTACTTCCAGTTGTAGTTGTATCTACAAATGAAGCCCAAACGCCCTGTCCTTTTTGTAAGGACAAAGCTTCTCCCGTTTCATTAAACATAACACCAATATTACCTGATGCAATAGGACTTCCATTAGCATCAACTGCACCAGGAGCTGGAGAGACTACCCCTGTAGTTGGGGGTGGTGTACTTCCAACAGTATAAGCAGGTGAAAAACTCTGAACTAAAGAGCCAGAGTTAAGGTTTGCTTTGAGTACAACTTCTTTTGTTGGCTGTGCGGGAGTTGTAAGACCGGGTGCAATGTTAATATTAGTAATTGGAGCAGTCGAATCGACTTTTCCAGTTACAGAATCACGTAACCAACCTTGTGCGATAAAACCATTATTGTCTACAAAGTTACCCTTGGCATCGAACTTAAAATCTCCTGCACGAGTATATTTATATGTATTTCCCCCATCAGGAGATATGATAAAAAAACCATCTCCTTGAATGGCAACATCTGTATTTTTATCTGAGTTTTGGATAGAACCTTGAGAAAAAATACGAGTAGCAGATGCCACAGTAGAACCTAAACCTATTTGAACGGGATTTTTACCACCAAGTGCCCCTTGAGGAGCAGTGGCAATAGCTTTTGTCTGTGCTAAAAGGTCTGAGAAGTTTGCACGAGAGTACTTAAACCCTACAGTGTTTACATTTGCAATATTATTAGATTCTATATCCATCGCCACTTGATGCGATTGGAGACCGGATACACCGGAAAAAAGTGATTTTAACATTTTAAATCCTTTAAGAAACTATCGAAATAGATAGTCATTAGTAAAGAATGTCTAGCATAAAGTGTTCCATCTTTTTCAAGATAGCTAGTAGCTACATTTTTAGAGCTTTTTGTATCATTTGATCTGCAGTTGTAATTGATTTTGAGTTTGCATCGTATGCACGTTGCATAATTATAAGCTCTGTAAGTCCAGAGGAGAGTTTTATATTTGAACCCTCTAACTTAAAGTTGACAACATCAACACCATTGATATTTTTTCCATTTTTATTTTGACGAAATCTTGCAGCACCACTGTTAGAACTTTCACTAAAATGTGTTCCATTAACACGGTCCAATCCTTGTTCATTCGAAAAATGAAAAACAGCTATCTTTCCAACACTACTCTGCTGACCATTTGTGAATGTCGCTATAACTTCAGCATTACGATTTACTGAGTAGCCTACTAAATCACCACCAATTGTTCCATCTGCTATACTTGATCCAGACACAACAGGAATATCAATAGATGTGATACCGTCATAAGCAGTCCCCAAATCAATAGCAACTTGTGCACCATTGTTATTTATAGAAGTTAATGTATTGCTAGTAAGTGCTCCTGAAGCATCAAACTTTACCACACCCACTTGAGTATCATAAACCGTAGCACCATCAAGAGATTGTGTTGTCGCAGTCACAGTGTATTGGCTTCCCGGTGCTAATTGTATTGGTTTTTTTACAAACTCCAATCGTAAATAATTTTTGTTATTTTGTGGATCAACAACAGATGCCCCAACCGTTATAGGGTTATTACCAACACCTAAGTTTGCTAAGAATTTTGCTTTTGAAGAGGGTACAGGTGGATAGGTCAATGTTTTTGGAAAGCGAAGCTTCTCTTGACTTCCGACATCACCAAGAGAAACTTCATTTATATTTTTTGTGAGTACATTATCTGCACTAATATTATTTCCTTTTGTACCTAAAACATGAAGTCCACTAGCACTTACAAGATCACTGTTAGCATCAAAAGTAAAAGCACCATCACGAGTATAGAGTGGTTTATTATTGTCTTGTACAGAGAACCAACCATCTCCAAGAATAGCAACATCTGTATTTCTCTCTGAGAGTATTAAGGAACCTTGATCTTGCATCATGGAAGTTGTTTGTAACTCTACTCCATCACCTACAGTATTTGTGTTATTTGTTCCTGTAGCGATAGACTCTTCAAACACCGAAGCAAATTCTGCTTTATAGCCACGAAATCCTACAGTATTAACATTTGCAATATTATTTGACATTACATTAATACCAGTAGAACTATTTTGCAACCCTGATATCCCTGTATAAAAAGCTTGAATCATAATATATTCCTCTAACCTTTTAGTAAACTTCTTTTACATTCGCTAGTGGAACATAACTTGAGCCTACTTTTACTAGTGTTTGACCTTTATCAAATCTGACAGCCTCGATTGGATAAGCTCCTAGTCTCGTTGTTTGTGCTTTACCTTTCGTGTCGGTATAGTTAGCATCAACATGATAAATACCATCAGCAATAGCCTTACCACTAGAATCTTTTCCATCCCATGTAAATTTATAAACACCTGCTGCATTTGTACCAACCTTTATAGTACCTACTGTAGTACCTGACTTATCAGTAATTGAAACAATTCCCTGCTCTATAGCTTGAGGAAAATAAATCTCAAATGTTGAGCTAGAATCTTTTTGGTGTGCTATAGAATCACTCCCTAAATCAGCTGTCTTACCAATAGCTGCAATAGTTGAGAACTGATTTGTACTTCCTAAAGCTTCTGTAAGTTTAGTGAGAGCATCTTTTGTATTATTTGATGCTTCAAGAGATGCAAGTTGCGATGTTTGTGTTAATATTTTATCTGCATCCATAGGAGCTGTTGGATCTTGATATTGAAGCTGCACTAAAAGTAGCTTCATAAAATCATCTTTACCTAATGCTGTCTTATCTTTTGGTACAGTTGAAGCTGCTGGAACTGCACCATTAGTTGCTATATTTTGACCATATGAATTAATTGCCATAATGTATCCTTTATGCGTAGTTTGGAACTACTATCTCTAAAGAGCTTAAAATCTCTTCATTTTTCTCTTCGTTATCGAAGTAGTTATACTCATCTTTAGCTTCTCTTCCATGTTGGGAGTTCTGCTGTTGTTGCCCAAAACCGCTCTGGTTTGAGTCTGATGCATTGTTATTAAAGTTTAATGTAGCATTATTTATTCCAGTATTTGTAAGTTGTACCTTAAGATCCTGTACATTCAGAGCCAATGCATTCACTGCTGCATTATTTGAACTTAGATTGATATGCAAATTTTTACCGCGTTGCACAACTGTAAGCTCTATAGCTCCAAGTCTTTGAGGATTAAGTGCAACCTTTATTCTTGTAAAAGGTGACTTATAATCTTCTATAGCAGTTTTTACATCTTGAGAAAGGTACTTTGTCATCTGTTTTGCCTCATGGAGTTTAAGATCAAAACTATCTACTTTTGGGATGTTAAGTCCATCTACTTTTTGGGAAGATGCATGGTCTAAAGTATCACCACGAAGCAGAGATTCTAAACTTCTACTTGTATTTATTGTCGAATGAGAAGCTATCACTCTCGCAGTTTCTCCAGAAAAGGCTGTACTCAAATCACTCTCCTTTTTACCTGCTTTGTCTCTACGAAGTAGTATTTTGAGTGTCTCATCTGCCTTTGTTTTTGGTGTTTTTACATCTACACAGTTTATCTTTGCATTTACAATCTGTTCTGTTGTAAATTCACTGCTCATCTGTGCCTTAAAAAGTGGTGTACTTTTGATCTCTTTTGATGCTAATGAGACCTTTACATCACTCTTTGTATCTTTTAGTATCTCCTCATTAGTCTCATTTACTTGCTGCTGCATATCTGTTTTAAGCTTTTTATATACAGATTTTGCTTGTTCTAAAGTTCCCATATTTACTAGGTCACTATCCTCTAGTTTTAAAGCTATTTTACTCTGAACTTGAACCTCTTCAAAAGTAATTTTACTCACATCAATACCAAATTTTTTTGCAACTTGAGCAAGGCCTTTTAATGTTTTTGGAAGAGATACTATTTCCGACTTTTTAAATCCATCACTCTTTATTATCTTATCCCGAAGAAAGTTTTTTGCATCTTTGATGAGAGCTTTTAAGTCTTCAGAAGAAAGATTTTTTGTAAGTATTGGATTTAGCTCGACAGGAAGAGTATCCTCTATTTGCTCACCTTGAAGAAGTCCTAGTAAAACATCTTTTTTTGAAGCTATTTTTGTATCTGTATGTGCTACATCTTTTTCAAGGTCAAGAACTAGAAGAGCATTTTGCACTACTTTAGTATCGCTTTCTTTGCTTACACCACGAAGAAGTTCACCAAAAGATAGTACTGGAGGTTTTCCCTCTTCTTTTGGAGTTTTCTCTATAATGGAGGATGATTTTTGAAATTTTATACCTAATGCTATCATCATATACTCCTTGTTTTCCCTTTCACAAATAGGGATTTAACATAAAAGTTAGCATTTATTATTCCATATACTAAAACTATCTGCTCTTGTGCCGATTTTGTATCTATGAAAATTTTACTCTTCTTACTTGTTCTTAGTAGTTTACTTTTTAGCGAAACAATTTATAAAATAAAAGTCTGCCCTGAAAACAGACGAGTGATGCAAAATAAAAAGATAAAATGTAGATGGGTTTGTGATAAGAAGATTTATAAGGAGGAACAGATAAGTGCAGCTGTCTCTTTTTACAAAAAAAGTAAATTTTACTATTTTAATGTAAGTGGCTTTGAAAGTTTTAGTCGTTAAACCCGACCAACTGACCGCGTTTGAGTTTTGCTATCTTGCCACGGAATTTTCTTATGTAAAAAGCTTTCTCTTCAAAACTTATGTTTTGTGCGATGTTTACCTTGCGTAGTTCGCGTTCGTAGTAGCGAGAGAGGAAGGTTATAAGTTCTGCATTGAGAGCTGCTGCATCTTCAAGTACAACTATACTCTCATCTACCTCTATCGCCATAAGCTCTGGTGCATCTGTTTTGTTTGCAAGTGCTAGGGAGAACTCTCTTGCATGAAATTGTAAAAGTGAGGGGTCTAAAACATCAAGAATTTGGTCTATGAGATAGGGTTTTTCTATAACAGTTTTTATAAGTGTTAGCTCCCACATATCTCTATGGGTATTTTTTTGCATGAGTGGGGTATTTTGATTTTGTTGATAACCTGTGTTTAGCTTTACAAGTGATGGTGAAACGCCCATCCCCCCTAAACGCGAGGCAAGGTAAGTTTTATATTCCTCTTGAAGAAGTGGTGAGAGAGTTTTGAGATAGCTCACACCCTCTCCCATGCAGGACTCTTTCTCTTTCGGGTTTGTAAGGTCATAAAGAGAAAGTATCTCATCTAAAACAAATTCTATAAAAGGCTTAGGATCACGAAACATTGTCGCAAGTTCTTCACTTCGACCATCTTTAACCATATCGGCAGGATCAAGCCCTCCACCGAAGACAACAACACCACCGTTAAAACCACTAGCACTGAGAAGTTTTGAGGCCTTGAGTGCAGCTGCTCGACCTGCTTTATCTCCATCATATGCCATCACAACACGAGGTGAGCCTTTACGGAGGAGTGGAAGATGCTCATGAGTAAGTGCTGTTCCTAGTGTTGCCACTGCATTATCAAAGCCTGCTTGATGGAGCATGATAACATCGAGATACCCCTCGGTAATGATAATCTCATTTTTTTTATAGAGTGCTTGTTTGGCAAGATGATAAGCATATAACAAACGCGACTTGTTAAAGTAGGCAGTCTCTGGAGAGTTGACATACTTGGCGTTATGCCCTGTAATAGTCCGACCACCAAAACCAACGATACTGCCATTTGCCGAGTGGATTGGGAAAGTTACCCGCTCGATGAAACGGGCATAGGTTTGATTGCGCGATGGCTCATACCCCACGACACCCATGTCAATAGCTTCTTTTATAGCGAACTGTTGTGAGCGAATGTAGTTCAGAGTAGCGTTTGAGTCAGGGGCATACCCTATACCAAACTTCTCTATACTACTCTCAAAGATCCCGCGTTCTTGCACATAAGAGAGTGCTGTCTGGTTTTGAGTGAGTAGTGTTTGGTACCATTCATTAAGTTTATCCATAACCTGTGAGCGAGGTTTGTTATGTTTGTTATCTGTGTGTGTGAGTGTGAAGTTATAGTTTTCAGCAAGTTTTTCGAGTGCTTCAGGGTAGTTGAGCTTCTCATACTCCATAACAAACTTCACACTATCCCCACCAGCTCCACATCCAAAACAGTGGTATATCTGCTTTTGAGGGCTTACAACAAAGGAAGGAGATTTTTCATCGTGGAAGGGGCAAGGGGCCTTGAAGTTTCCCCCTGCTTTTTTAAGCTCCACATAGTTCCCAACAACATCAACAATATCGAGTCGAGCTTTAAGGGCTTCTATGGAGTCTTGTGCAATCATAAAGGGATTATAGCTTGAAGTGCTTTAAAGAGCTCTTTGTATTTATAAACTATTTAAGTTCTAAAACAAAACTACTCCCCACACCTACTTCACTACTAAGCGAGATTTTTATACCCATCTCATCGCAGAGTTTTTTTACTATGTGTAGCCCTATTCCTATACCGCGTTCTTGCTCTTTGTAGAAACGCTCGAAAACTTTTTTAGGGTTTTTTATTCCTTTTCCTGTATCTTGTATTGTGAGTTTATTGGCTTTGTACGAAATATTTACTTTACCATCTTTTTTGTTGTACTTACCTGCATTTGAGAGGATGTTGTCTACTACCCTTGTAAAAGAGTCTCGGTTGAGCTTGACTCTATGGCTTGGGAGGTCTGTACTATACTTTATCCCATTATAGTTTTTTTCTATTAGTGCTACTCTTTCCTCTATAAACTCGTTAAGATCAAACTCCTCTTTTTGTAACTCATGGTTTGTGAGGTAAGAGCGGAGATTTGATTGTAAATTTAAGATATTTTGCACAGCATTTTCTATGCGGTTTATTTTTGTACTTTCACCTAGTTCTGACTTCAACATAGAGAGGTTTAAACGCAGAGTAGAGAGAGGAGTGTTGAAGTCATGGAGTATATCTTTTATAAACTCTTCTGTCATTTTAAGAGCATTTCTGAGTGGTGAAAGTGTATAAAAAGAGAAAACTACAGAAAAGAGTATGACAACCAAGAGCACAAGTAAAAAATCCACCTCTAAACTCTTTCGTACCTCATCGAGTTTATGAGTATACTTCTTCTTCGTATAGTAGATTTTCAAGGCATTTTTTTGAGAACCACCAATATTAAAGTAACTACTGAGTCCATCATTATCTTTATAAAGTCTATAGAGTTCAAACTTCTCTTTTGGCACAAAGTCTATGCCAAACTCATTGCACTTAAGATTATAGCTACAGACTCGCATCTCATTAAAAAGCCTATCATCGAGTGCTTTTATCTCTTTATGGTATTCTAAAAAAAAGAGTGCCCCTACGAGGAGTGTTTGAGAGATAAAAAAGAGTAAAAAACTCTTTATCAGCGATTCTAACTCAACTTTTTTCAAGAATATATCCTATGCCACGAACATTTTTTATTGGCATATCAGTCACTTGTTTGAGCTTATTCAAAGCAACTCTCAAAGCAGTATCAGAAGGATGAAGTAAACAATCCATCAAGATACTTTTGTCTAAGACATTACCGATATTTGTCATAAATATATCGCAAAGACACTCTTGCACCTCGCCAAGTGGCACTATTTTCTCATCAAGATAAAGCTCTTTTTTTTCTACTACATAGCGAAGATTATCCAGTGTAACATCCTTGCTCTTTTGTGCTAGTTTCGCATTGACACGGATAAGCAGTTCTTCAGGGAAAAATGGCTTTTTGATGTAGTCATCAGCACCTATTTCAAAGGCTTTTGAGATAGAGTTTAGGTCTATTAATGCACTGATAAAGATAGCCGAGGTCATATCATCCGCCCCTCGAAGAGACTCTAAAAGTTCAAGCCCATTCATATCAGGGACATTGATATCAAAGACATAGAGTTTGTAGCTATTCTCATACGAAGCATCTATAGCATCATTACCATTATGCACCATATCGACACTGTAGTTTTGCATCTCAAGAAGCTCTTTAAGTGTCTCAGCTAGTTCTATATCATCTTCAAGAAGAAGTATATCTTTCATCTTTATTTGCCTTTAAAAAAAGTACCCTAAACGCAGGCTCACATAGTTTTTACTTGCGCTATCACTCAGTCCATATGCATAAGAACATGTAGAGAACCAGTGCTCATTGATGCCGTAGTAGCCATACACTGAAGCAGTTTGTATATCTTCTATGCTTTGATAAATACTATTACTACTGTTATATCCCCCACTAAGATAAAGTGATGATGTCATATAGTACCCTGCACCCAAACTAT
>WFNM01000146.1 GCA_015488615.1 Sulfurimonas sp. | reverse complement strand
TATTAAACGCAAGACGCAAGGATGCTCACTTTGAGTTTCTTCAAAAAGAACTAGCAAAGTATGGTCATGAACTTTTTGCAAGCTTTATCATCAAGGATGATAGTGAGCTTATGAAGCGGACATATAGGATGGTACTTGAGGACAAAGAGGCTGTGATGTTCTCCTTTGGAGGTATTGGCTCAACACCTGATGACCTTACTAGAGAAATAGCCGCAGAGGTCTTTACGAATGCAAAAATAGAGACACATCAAAAGTTTTTAGCAGATATCATTGAAAGATTTGGCGAGAAATCTTATCCTCACCGTATTCATATGGCAGAACTCCCTCCTGGGGCTGACTTAGTCCATAACCCTGTTAACAATATGTCAGGTTTCTCTTTAGATAATCGCTACTTCTTTACACCAGGATTTCCTTCTATGAGTCATCCTATGGTTGCAGATGTTATAAAGCAATACTTTGGAGAGATTATTAAGAAGTATAGACTAACACTCTATGCCCATACAAGTGAAGAGCAGCTTATCACTCGCATGCAAGAGTTACCCTCGACTGTCGAGCTCTCTTGTTTACCACTTTTTGTAGATGATAAACCACATGTAGAGCTTTCTCTTTCTGGTAGTGATATGAAAGAGCTAGAGACATACTTCACCTATTTTAGAGAGGACCTAGATAAGAAAAATATATACTACAGATTAATGTAAAAAGCAAAAGTGCCGATTTATCTTGAAGATAATTCTATAATTCAAGGAATATGGACATGATAATTTGGCTATTGGTACTTTTATTGCTACTCGGTTTTGTATATGTTGTCTATCGTATGAATTTTACAAAAGAGAATTCAAGCGAAACTCATGAAGATGAGCAACACTACACATTTAAAATATAAGAGAAAAATTTATGGCGATAACATTAAACAACCATGTATTTAAAGGACATCGTGCTCTATTAGGAAGTAAGTATGTTACTTATGCAGAAATAGAACTTCCTACAAGACAGGAACTGTACGAGATATCTAAGTATGGTTTTGACTGGGGTAATGGTGGTAAATCTGCACAACAGCTCGCATTTTCCATGCTAGCACAGCTTACAGATACAAAAACAGCTGAGAAGTGTGCAAAAAAATTCACAGAAGATATCATAACACAACTCAATGGCCGGGACTGGATACTCTCGGCCTCTGAAGTCCTTGAATGGATAGAAACATGCTGTGAACTTCCAAAAATACAAATACAAGAAAATGAAAAACTAAAACCTGTCAATAAACTCACAAAAGCTTCCAAAAAGCCTAAAACAAATGTAGTTAAAGAGATTTGTAAAGAGTTAAGCATCACACAAAAGACACTTGCAGAGATACTAGAAGTCCCAGAGGGAACTGTCAGCTCATGGGCTGTTAAAAATGAGATACCGCGTTTAGGGAAAAAAGCTATAGAATTTTACATACTTAATGTAAAAAATCAAAAAATAGTAGATAGTTACAGAAGCTTTAAAGAGCTTCTTGAAGCCTCTTAAGGAGAGTCATTGAAACCAAAAGACGAAGTAACACGAAGCTTACTGATAGATAGAAAAACATGGGATGGTTCTATGAAGTATGCTAGAGACAGATATAAAATGAGTCTCTCTAAAGTTGTAGAGTCTCTTCTACAAGAGTGGTTAGCAAAAGAGAAACGCAAACCTTTAGACAACTCTAACCAAGGAAAGTTTTTCGAGTAAAGAAAAACCTACCTTGCATAGCCTCTATTTTGAGGATCTTCTTCGCTAAAATCTAAAAGAGCTAAAACAGACTTTTTATTCATTTTACGAGCGAAGTCTACAGCTCTAAAACCCTTAGAATCTGCAGCACTTTGATCCACCCCACACTCTACTAATAACTTTGCAATCTCAGTACGGCCATAACAAGCAGCTGCCATGAGGGCAGTAAAACCGCTTCTTCTACTTGTAGCATTAACATCTATACCCTGATCTATAAGATACTGTACCATTTCAAGGTTATCATAAGTGATAGCCATATCAAGAACACTCACTCCCTCTTCATCGAAGTCTTTAATGTCTGCACCACTCTCGACTAAAAGCATCACAGTATCAAAATCACATCCTTCTCGCATCGCACAAGATAAAACTGACTCACCAGTCTCATTTGTCTCTTCAAGGTCACCACCATTTTTGAGGTACTTTTTTATACCCATGTAGTCATCGTTTCGTAAAAGTTCAAGCCATTTGTTCATTAGGTACTCTTTAATTATAATTCTTAGCAGTATATATAAATTTATATTAGCATTTAAAGTGTATAATTTCGCCACTAAATTAATTAAGCGAGAATTCAATGCAAATAATAGAAACAGCTGATGCTTTTAAAGCACTTATCGAAGATATAAAGACAACAACACCAGGGTATAGAGATCCTTTAGCATTTGGTATTGCAAGAGTAGACCTAGGTCAGTTAAATGTAGAAAAATCACTTCAAGCAACATATCCTCTTATCAACTGGGACGAGAACTTTGGTAGTGCTGCTATCTTTATCCGTGCTTTAGAAGAGCAAGGTGTAAAAGTTGACTTTACTCAGTCTGAAGTTGTATGTAATATCAATGCTGAGTTTTTAAGAGCTTGTTTAGCTGCATTTACTCCTTATTCGGATGAAGCTCATGGTGCTGCACACAAGAACATTCAAGTTGTATCTGCTCTTTATGCTCAAATCATGAGTAGTGGTTCTTTAGAAGGTGAGTTCAAAGTAACTTTTATCTTTGATGATGCAGCTGTAGAGAGTGTTGAAGCAGCTTACTTAAAGCTTTATGCTCTTTCACAAGCAAAAGTCGGACTTCGTGAAATCAACTTAAATGGTGCGTTTGGTGCACTTCCAAACGTTGCATGGTCAGCTGGTCAGCCTATCGAGCTTGAGTACTTAAGAGAGTTCGAGATAGAACTTAAACTTGCAAATGAGTACCCACACATCGACTTCGTAGATAAATTCCCACGTTTTTTACAGCACATCATTCCTGCTGATAACACTCGTATCTTAGATACTTCAAAAGTACGTTTTGGTGCACAGCTTGCAGCTGGAACTACAGTAATGCCAGGTGCTTCATATATAAACTTTAACGCAGGAACTACTGGTTCTGTTATGGTTGAAGGTCGTATCTCTTCATCTGCTATCGTTGGTGATGGTTCTGATGTTGGTGGTGGTGCTTCTATCCTTGGTGTTCTTAGTGGAACAGATGGTAACCCTATCTCAGTTGGTAAAAACTGTCTTTTAGGTGCTAACTCTACTTGTGGTATTCCTTTAGGTGATGGTTGTATCATTGATGCTGGTATCGCCATCCTAGAAGGTACAAAAGTTTCTATTTACCCTGAGGAACTTAAAAAACTTATGGAAGTAAATACAAACATGAATATGCAAGGCGAAATCTTTAAAGGCAAGCAACTTGCAGGTCTTTATGGTGTTCACTACAGACAAAACTCTATGACTGGTGAAGTAACAGCTTCTCGCTCAACTAGAGAGATCAAACTTAACGCTGATTTACACTAGTTCTCTTTTCTAAACTCTCTTTTATCTTCTTTCTTATATAATTAACTATATAATGAAGGAGTAAAAGATGAATATCTCAAATAATATTTCTTCCCTACAAGCTAATCAAACTTTTTTAAACACGACTGCAAACAATGTCGCTAATGTCAATACAGATGGTTTTATTCCTAAAGATACAAGAATTACAAATAGTGGTGAATCTCCAGTTGCTAATACAAGAACGATTGATGACACTGGTTCAAAAAAAAGTCAAACTGATTTAGCAAAAGAGATTCCAGATCAAATAGTAGCTGGTGGGGTAGCAGAGGCTAATGTTGCTGCCATCAAAACAGTAGATGAGATGTTTGGCACACTCTTGGATATTAAAGCGTAGTCATACTCTTTAAATTTTTAAGGAGTGAACCATTAGGATCGAAATCCCTCAAGTTTTTTCCTATCTCAAGTGTACTAAAAACAGGTCTCCCTATAATAAATCGCCCTTCAACTCCATCGTGTAGAGTTTTTACACCCCATACATTTTGAAATACTATTACTTTATCATTATATGTTCCAACATAAAGCACTATATGTCCGCGTTTATAAAGTAGTGTTCTAAAGGGAAGAGCTTTTTCTTTTATTTCTTTTATCTTTTGTTCTGGAGTGAGAGTCTCTAGTGAGAGGACTTCACCCATCTTACTCTGCTGGTAAGAGTTACGAGGTAACCAAAGTCCAAAAGGTGCATAAAAATCTCTCAGAGTAGAAGAGCAATCTCTCTGTCCATATATGCCACCCCAACCGTAGTTTTTACTTACAACTTCATTCATAATATGTACAATATTTTTTTTATTAAAAGTGAGAGTACCTCTACTTAAAACATCTTTATCTATTTGTACTTTTACATAAAGCGGTTTTGTATCTTTATACTTACTAATGGCTAAGACTCTATAACTTTCATCATCCTCATCAACAAGGGCGAACATCATTCCTATACGAGTTTTAAAGAGAAAATGATTGTTTTCAGTGTAGACAGAGATGCCCTCTTTTATAACAAACATTTGTTCAGCTTTTTGCCACTTATCTGTGTATTTCTTCTCTAGGATGGCTATACTTTTTGCCTTCACCCAACCATAAGCGAAACTAGATTCTACAAAAGCCCACTTTCCATCTTTAGAATAGTGAGAAAGGAAAAGTGGTTTATTTGCTTCAATTGTACTGTTTTGTAAGTAATCAAAAGGAAAACCCTCCCCTGCTTTAGTTGGATCTAGTAAAATAGGTTTATTTGTAGGCATGGCACGTAGATTGAGATGTTTGAGCGAGATAGCTTGTTGATTAAGAGTTGCAAACTGCTTGAAGTTGGCATTTTCTAAAGTAGTATCATAAAAAGATTGTTTGAGAGGTTGTAAGTTTTCACCATATGTATTCCCTACTTTATAAGTATTATGAGCCCACATAGCTTCTTGTAAAGTTGTTTGAGTTTTATTATAGTTCCAGACTTTAAAATAGTTTTTCTCATATTTTACTTGAGAAAACTTTTCATGTCCTTTTACATTTTTAGCAAATACACGAACATCCTGAGGTACTATTTTAAGATCTTGTATTTGCTCAGGTGTAGCTATTTTTACATTAATTTGTACTTTATTATCTACTGTGTTTTGTTCTAGTTCCCCTTTTTTTCTAGCACAAGAGTTCAAAAAGACTACAATAACAAGTAAGAATAGATATTTCAAACAGTTTCCTTTATATGTACATCTTAGTCAACATCTCCAAAACGACTCACAACACGTCCAAGAACTTCTACTTCACGAGGATCAAAGGTTTGAGTAGAATAAACAGAGTTATCACTAATGACATCTATTTTACCATCTATACGAGTTTGAATGCGCTTTATAAAAAGCCCTGCTTCTGTGCGGATAGTAAAAATACCACCACGGTTAAGGTCTGTTTTACTTCTGTTGATAAATACTATATCATTATAGCTAAAAGTTGGCTCCATAGAATCACCTGAGACATTTATCGCTTCAATGTTTTTCATCTCATGTTCGCCACCAAGCATAAAAACAAAGTGTTCAGGAATCTCTAACTCCTTAACCTCTTCTAAGGAATCATCAAACCCACCTCCACCAGCACTTGCATGTGAGTTGCTTAAATATTTTACCATATAAAATCTATTTGTGGCTTCAACAAGACTCTCTGGAGATTGACCGTAGAGTAACCAGTTTATACTGATCGCCTTATGTGCACAGAAGTCTAAGAGCTCAGTAAATGGTATCTTATCGCGTTTTTTCATTGTTGCAAAGTTCATTTGGCTGATACCTAATACACCTGCAATATCTTTGTCAAAAACTTTTTTAGATGCAAAGTCAGAAGAAACAATACTCTTCATCTCTTCTACTATGTTAGTAAAATTATTCATAATCTATCCCTTTTGTTTAAATATTCTAAATTATAGGGTATTTTTAAACAAATGTCAAAATAACCATTGCAATTTGACATATATTTTATATTTAATGTCAAAATGAGATATTATTTATTAAATTAAGAGATAAAAAGGATATTAAATGTCAATTATTATTCGAAATGCAGAAAGTTTATTTGAAAAATTTGAATCAAAAATGGAAGCTTGGGCAGAAAAATTATTTTAGTGATTTCTCTTCCACTTTATTCTCTTTCTCACGCTGCGCTGATTTTGTTTTATGGTAACCACCAAAAAGAAATACCATAAAGAGTATAAATATCACCAGCATGAAAATGTCTAGCATAGTGACTCCGGATAGTTTTGACGAATAGCATCATAAAGGACTATGCCTGTACTGATAGCGAGATTTAAACTTCTTCCTTCTTTAGTCATTGGGATAGTGATATTTCTCTCTTTGTATTTGTTTAAAATATCTTCAGGGATTCCAGCTGTTTCACTTCCAAAGAAGATAAAGTCACCATTTTTGAAGTCTGTCTCGAAGTAAGGTCTATCAGTTTTTGTTGTAGCAAAGTGAGCATTATCACCTATCTCATTATTTTCAAAAAATACATCAATAGATTCCCATACATGAAGATCTAACTTATCCCAGTAGTCGAGTCCAGCACGGCGAACAGCTTTTTCATCTATGTCAAAGCCTATTGGCTTTATGATATGTAATGAGGCTCCTGCATTTACACAGAGACGCCCAATAGCTCCTGTGTTATTTGGAATCTGTGGATTAACAAGTACTAAATTAAAAGACATTAAAAAATTACCGTTTTATTTTCATATACAAATATTCTATCTTCAAGTACGAGCTTTAGTGCACGCGAAAGAACAACTTTCTCCACATCTTTTCCAGAGCGTTGCATATCTTTCCAGCTATAAGTATGATTAACATGTATAACCTCTTGAGCGATAATTGGCCCTTCATCGAGGTTGTTATTCACAAAATGAGCCGTTGCACCGATAATCTTTACACCGCGTTCATAAGCTTGTTTATAAGGGTTTGCCCCTATAAACGCAGGTAAAAAAGAGTGATGTATATTAAGTATTTTATCTTCAAAAGCCTTTACAAATTTTGGTGTAAGTATACGCATATATTTTGCTAGAACAATATAATCAAGATCTTGGTATGCATTTATACACTCAATAATTTTTTGCTCATGTTCTTCACGTTCTAGTCCCTCATGAGAGATAGTAATATAGGGAATATTAAATTTTTCTACTAAAGACTCTAGCTTATTATAGTTAGAAACTACAGCTAAAATATTTGCTTCAAGTTCTCCAGCCTCATGACGGATGAGAATATCACCTAAAGCATGCAGTTCCTTAGTTGCCATTATTATAATGTTTTTCTTTTTAGGCTCTATAACCTTCACACTAGAGTTCTCAGGTAAAACAAAATTAACAGCATCGCTAAGCTCTTTTTTGTTTACAGCACCCTCTACAACACTTCGCATAAAAAACTTGTTTGATTCTTTATCAACAAACTCACTATTTGAAAGGATATTAAGGTCATATTTAAAAAATATACTCGATACTTTATGAACTAGCCCTTTTTCATCATCTGCGTCTATTAAAACTCTATACTGATTCACTATATTTTCCCTTTTTCTAGCTTATGAACACGCTCATCTATCGTAGCGAGTGTATACTCTAAAAAGTTTAGAGTCATATCTACTTTTGCTTCTATGTTTGCATTGTTAGGTGCTTGAAAACCTTCAAAGAGTACGAGGAGTCTCTCTCTTATAGAGTTGAGATAGATAAGTTCACTATCTAAGCTCTTGACAGTTTTTGGCTCATCATAAACAGGACTGTTCTCTTCTTCTTTGGAGGGTTCAAAGTACTTTTCTTGTTTTACTTGAGTAGGTACTACTGTAGCTTCACTCTTAGGTGTTTCGTGTGACTCTTCCATCTCTGCAAGTGTCGAGAGTATGACATCTTTTAATTCCATGCTTTTAATAACCACCTTTCAAACTCTTTAAACTCTACATCTGTTTCCATTTTCAAAAAGTACTCTTTCATCTCTTGGTTCACAGTCAAAAATTTTTTACGCATTCCAGACAATCTTCGTATTGCAATCTTTGCATCACTATTGTCTGGGTCTTTTTTTAAGACATCTTTGTAAATATCCAGAGCCTCTTCTTTAAGACCTTGAAGTTCATAAATATTTGCTAAAGTGAGTGTCTTCATTTCTATGTATCTTACTCTATCTTTCTAAGTAGTTTGCGATGATAGAACCTATCTCACTTGTTGAACATACTTCTTTTGCATCAAACTGAGCGAGATCACCAGTACGGTAGCCCTCACTAAGTACTTTTTTGATTGCATTGTCTATCTTGTTGGCAGCTTCTATTTCTCCAAGTGCATATCTTAGCATCATTGACGCAGAGGCGATAGTAGCGATAGGGTTTGCTATACCTTGACCAGCGATATCTGGAGCTGAACCGTGAATAGGTTCATAAACACCGATTTTCTCACCAACAGAAGCTGATGGTAAAAGCCCTATAGAACCACAAAGCATAGAAGCTTCATCGCTTAGAATATCACCAAAGATATTTCCAGTAAGCATTACATCAAACTGTTTAGGGTTAAGTACGAGTTGCATTGCTGCATTATCTACATACATATGTGAAAGTTCTACATCTGGATACTCTGCAGATACTTCAGTTACAACATCTCTCCATAGTTGAGAAACATCAAGAACATTTGCCTTATCTATAGAACAAACACGCTTTTCACGTTTTTGAGCGATACGGAATGCTTGGTGTGCGATGCGAATTATCTCTGAACGAGTGTACACCATAGTGTTCCAACCCTTATCTTCTGTGCGTCCTTTTGGCTCACCAAAGTAGATACCACCGATAAGCTCACGCACTACCATGATGTCAACACCCTTGATAATCTCAGGCTTCAGTGAAGAAGCATTTATAAGCTCATCATACACAACAGCTGGACGAAGGTTAGCATAAACGCCAAGTTCTTTTCTAAAACGAAGAAGTCCACTCTCAGGACGTTTCTCACGAGGAAGAGCATCCCATGCCGGTCCACCGATAGCCCCAAAAAGAACAGCATCAGAGTTTAAAGACTTGTTTATAGTCTCTTGAGGAAGAGGATCTCCAGTGACATCATAAGCGATACCACCCATAAGTGCTTCATCGTAAGAGAAGTGAAAACCAGAGCTAGAAGCTACTGCATCTAGAACTTTTACAGCCTCATCAATAATCTCTGGAC
Source organism: Sulfurimonas sp. (assembly GCA_015488615.1). Classification (GTDB taxonomy): domain Bacteria; phylum Campylobacterota; class Campylobacteria; order Campylobacterales; family Sulfurimonadaceae; genus Sulfurimonas. The sequence goes on along the minus strand of WFNM01000146.1, from coordinate 17,351 downwards.
CAATTCCATCACCCTTAATAAGTGTTATTTTGTAGTTCTTCATCTATTTCTTTCCTTCTATCTCATTTTTTGCAAAGTTCATAAGTCCACCAGCATCGATTAGTTCTTGCATAAACGCAGGAATCGGTGTGAAACTATATGTTTTACTTGTTGTGTTGTTTGTAACAGTTCCAGCATCCATGTTTACTGTTACTTCATCGCCTTCATTTATCTCAGCACTCTCTTGGAGTTCAAAGATAGGAAGACCCATGTTAAATGCATTTCTATAAAAAATTCTTGCAAATGTTGGAGCGATTATAGCAGCAACACCAGCAGCTTTAAGAGCTATTGGTGCATGTTCACGACTAGATCCACATCCAAAATTTTCACCAGCAACTATGATATCACCAGCACTCATCTTAGAAACAAACTCAGGGTCTGCATCTTCCATGACATGCTTAGCGAGTTCTTCTGGAACCGATGTATTTAAGTAGCGAGCCGCTATAATTAAGTCTGTGTCTATATCTTTACCGAAAGTCCAAACTTTACCGTTAATATTTGCTTTTTGCATTGTAAATCCTATTAATGATTATAAATAATTTCGTGATTATATCGAAATTGTTATTTGTCTTTCTTGAAGAGGAATAAGAAGAAGAGAATAAAAATTCATACTAAAAAGTATGAATCCTATTTAAGGTGTAACTAGCGTTTAAGGTTATTTGTAGTTTTAAGCATTTCATCACTTGTTGTAATGATTTTTGAGTTGGAATCATAGGCACGTTGCCCTGTTATAAGATCTGTAAGTTCTACTACAAGTTCAACATTACTAAGCTCTACAAAACCTTGACGAAGTGTTCCTAATCCATCGACTCCAGGAACACCTTCAACAGGTTGACCAGAAGAATCTGTTTCTATATAGAGATTGCTTCCCATTGAGTGTAAACCTGCTGGATTGATAAAATTCGTAGTTTGTATCTGCCCTATCTGTGTTGCTTGAACTTGTCCAGGCTGTACTACAGTCACAGTTCCATCAGTACCTATAGAGATATTCGTTGCATCAGGTGGCACAACAATTTGTGGGATAAGTTTATAGCCATCAGAGTTCACCATAGTACCATCTTGATCAACTTTAAATGCACCATTTCTAGAGTAAACTTCGGTACCATCAGGCAGCTCTAGTTTAAAAAAACCACGACCTGTAATTGCAACATCGAGTTGATTGTCTGTTTGCTTGAGTGAACCCTCTGCGAAGATCTTATTTATAGCAGTAGGACGTACCCCAAGACCAACTTCTATACCTGTTGGACTCTTAGTGACATCAGATGTTGATGTTCCTGCATATTCCATAACACTGTACATAAGATCAGCAAATTCTGCACGACTCTTTTTAAACCCAATAGTGTTAACATTGGCAATATTATTGGCAGTTGTATCTATCTGTACTTGCATTGCAAGCATTCCCGTAGAAGCAGTATATAGTGATTGCATCATAATCTTATTTCCTTTAATTTACTTTATTAAGCTTTTCTTGCAATTTTCTCTATTGCATCTTTGTTCATATCATCCATCTGAGTACTCATTACCTTTTGATACATTCCAACGAGACGGTTTGTTTCTATAAGCTGTGTCATCATCTTAACTGCATTTACATTACTTTTTTCTATAAAACCTTGTCTTACTGAGCCACTTTGTGAAACAACAGCGATCTCTTTTATATCAGCAAATGCATAAAGGTTATCACCCTCTTTTTTCAGTTTTGTTATATCTTGTGGCTGTACAATGAGTAACTTCTTGTTTGGAGTAAGACTTGCACTATTTGGTATGTTAGTAGAAATTTGTCCATTTTTATCTACAGCTATCATGGTATCTGAGTTAGCTATAGTTATAGAGCCATCTTTTTTATTTGTCAAATACTCTTCTGCTAGTACTTTATATCCTTGCTTTGTAACAAGTTTTCCTTCATCGTTTGTAGAGAAATTTCCATCACGAGTTAAACGAATACCTTGTGGTGTCTTTACAGCAAAGAAGAGTCCCTCTCTTGTCAGTGCAAAGTCTAAAGGATTTGATGTATTTTGCAGTGTTCCCTCTGTTTGTTTTGTATAAGAATCTACTATTCGTGGAGTCCGAGTCAGAGTACGATTAAGAAACTTTGCACCCTCTTTTGTTTGATTGGCATTTGGAAGTTCATCACGTTTCTCTTGAAAGATACGCATAAAATCACCCACAATTAACTCATCCTCTTTAAAACCAGCAGTATTAACATTTGCGAGATTATTGGCGATGTTATCTAATCTGTTAAATTGTGTCACCATTCCAGCTGCCGCAGCATAGTAGCCTGTTTGCATAGTACCTTACCTTTTACTTATCTTACAAGATTTTCTCATATATGAAGATAATAGCAAAGAGTGTTCCAACTAAAGTATTTAAAAAGTTCAGGATGTCTTAATAACTTTTGGGTATAATCCACCTTTTAATAACCTTAACTCATGGAGCAACCTCCCATATGACAGCCAAAGAACTCAACAAAGCCATAGAGACATTTTTTGAAGATCATAAAGGTAAAGAGTGTGTCACTTACGAATCACTCATAGAACTTTTTGAAAAACAACCAACAGCCGCACAGGCAAAAAACATTTTAAAACTTTTAACAAAAAATAAAAAATGTATTTACACTTCTAGCGAACATGCTAAAAGGCTTAATGACCAAGAAGCAGAAGCACGCCGTACAGCACAGCGAAAGATGCTTGCAAACAACGACACTGATCAATTTGATATCCTTAAAGAGCATGAGCTTCTTGAATGGTCACGTTCTGACTCTCCTGTTCGTATGTATCTTCGTGAGATGGGACAAATACCACTTCTTACTAAAGAAGAAGAAATTGAAATATCTAAAAAGATAGAAGGTGGAGAGAGTATCATCATCGATGCTATCTGTTCTGTACCTTATCTTATAGACTTCATCTTAGACTATAAAGAACCTCTTATAAACCGTGAGCGCCGTGTTAAAGAGCTTTTTAGATCTTTTGAAGATGAAAAAGAAGATAGCGATGACAATGCAAGTGATGATACAGCTACTACAGAAAATGCACCTGAAAAAACACTTACAGCAAAAGATAAAACTCGTGTAGAAAAAGTATCTACAAGCTTTAAAGCACTTGAAAAAGCGAAAAAAGAGTGGACAAAGCTTACTGAAAAAGCACCTGAAAATCTTGACATTGAGATAAATGAAGAGATCGTAAACTACTTCTTAGGTGTGACATTTAAAAAGTCAGTACTTAAAGAGAAGCTTTTAGAGCTTGGACCAACATCTAAGCTTATTAACGAACTTGTAAAAGCAATGGAAACAGCACTTAAAAGTGATGAAGGTTATGACAAAGAACTTAAACGTTTAGAATATAAACTTCCACTTTTTAACGATGTATTAAAAGCTAACCACAATGTTTTAGTTGCAAAAATTCAAGAGTTAAACAAAGAAGATATCGCAAATATGGTACCAGAAGCAACTATGGTTTCTACATATATGGAAATCAAAAAGCTAGTACAAACACAAGAGGCATCAAAGAACTCTTTTGACATGGAACCAGATAAACTTGCAGATATTTTAGAACAGATTAAACGTGGTAAGAACATTAGTGAGATCAGTAAAACAAAGATGGCAAAGTCTAACCTACGTCTTGTTGTTTCTATCGCTAAACGCTATACAAACCGTGGACTTCCTTTCCTTGACCTTATTCAAGAGGGTAACATCGGTCTTATGAAAGCAGTTGATAAGTTTGAGTACCAAAAAGGTTACAAGTTCTCTACTTATGCTACATGGTGGATTCGTCAAGCTATTTCTCGTGCTATTGCAGATCAAGCTCGTACTATTCGTATTCCTATTCATATGATTGAAACTATTAATCGTATTAACAAGATCATGCGTAAACACCTTCAAGAAAATGGTAAAGAGCCAGATGTTGAGACGATTGCCAAAGAGGTTGGTCTTGGTGTTGAGAAGGTGAAAAATGTCATCAAAATCACAAAAGAGCCAATATCTCTTGAAGCTCCTATTGGTAGTGAAGATGATGGTCGTTTTGGTGACTTCATCGAAGATAAGACTTCTATCTCTCCTGCAGATGCAATTCTTAAAGATGACCTTCGTGGGCAGATTGAGACTGTTCTTGACCAACTTAACGAACGTGAAAAAGCAGTTATCAAACTCCGTTTTGGAATTATGGATGATGAGAGTGATAGAACACTCGAAGAGATTGGTAAAGAGCTCTCTGTAACTCGTGAGCGTGTTCGTCAGATTGAGTCTAGTGCTATTAAAAAGCTTAAACACCCTAAAGTTGGTCGTAGACTTAAAAACTACATCGAAGAGTAGAGAAAGTTTTCGTGACATTTGAACAGCAGTGGCTAGAGTATGACTATAACCCTTTCATTCTCTTTAGTGTAAATGGAAAGATTATCTCTGTAAACGCAGAGGCACAGTTTCTTCTAGGTTCTACCACTGCAAAAACTCTTTTTGAGTTAGCACAGACCTATGCAAGCATCAGTTTTGGTTTTAAGACTACATTTATAGAAATTGAGTATGGTCGTTACAAGTTTTTTGGACTTACGGTTGGCTATGAAGATGAAGAGCAGATAGGTGTCAAACTCTATCAAGCTCCCTCTTTTAAGCTCAACACTAAAAAACCAGAGGGTGAACTTACAAATATCTTTACTATTACTGACCTCTGTATAGCAACAAACTCTATCAACTCAAAATCTACTTATACAAAGTCTTATGATCCAACTATCCCAGAAGTAGTTGTAAACTCAAACCTTCTTATAAAAATACTGAACAAAATGTACTCCTGCGTTAGCAAGAATGAAGTGGTCAATACAAAGGTCTTTTATAGAATCGGGGAACATATAAAGTTTGAAGAGAAAAAGTATAGTATATTTTCTATCACCATTAGTGCAGAAGATATAGATGCGAAAAAAGCTGGAGAGCTCAAAGCCTTAGCTGAAAGCTCAAACTACTATGTAGAGATATCTAAAGCACTTACTATAAACATCCCGATGATAACTTCTTAAGAGGCTATCTCTTTACTCACTAATGAGCCGGCTATTATACCAACTAGTAGAGATGGTAGATAAAAGCTCAAATCTAAAACTTCATTATTTTTCAAAGCGATAAAGCCTAAAATTAAAAACACATAAGGTACTATTCTAAATGCAGAGACACTTCCTCTAGCACCATGTTTCATGCTCTTAAGACTAAAAGTTTTTATCTTTGCTTTTTCTTCTTTGACTATCTCTTTGAGGCTTAACTCTTCTACTGGAGCTTCGTTAATAGGCTCATTGTCATAAAGCTCATGAGGATCTTCTATCTCATCAAGAAGATCTCTATCATCTTCATAAGTCTCGCTAGTTACTTTTGAATCTACCATGCGTTTGTATGCAAAAGATGCACCAACTATGACTAAAAATGAGCTAAGAGATGCTACTTGCACATTTGCAAAAAGTGCTTTAGAGTAGAGTGAAGTAGTGAGGATAATCCCCTCAGCAACTCCTAAAATACTAATAAGTTTTTTCACCATAATCCTCATCTTCATCTTCATCTTCATCAAGTTGTTTTTTTATAGCATAACGCGGCTCTTTAGCTAACTCTTCAAATGCTTTATACTGTTTGGAGTAAGCTTTATAAACATTGAGAATAGCAGCGGCAATACCGATAGCAACACCTATCCAGAAAGTCCAAGCTATGCCACTAAGACTTCTTATAAGCCAACCGATACCGACACCCATAAGCACAGCCACAACCATAGAGATACCAAGTGATAAACTATCGGCTGCTTCTATGATGGGCTTTATACGAGGTTTTCTCTCCTCTTTCGTTTCATCTGTAGCACTAGACATTTTTGATTGCTTTGAAGACTTTTGCTGCTGCGTTTATAGTCTCCTCTATCATCTCATCTGTAATCGCCGTTGAGATAAATCCTGTTTCATAGAGTGAACAAGCGAAATAAAAGCCCTTTTGGAGCATACCTGTATGAAACTTAGCAAACATCTCTGCATCACTCTTTTGAGCATCTTTAAAATTCTTTACTGGTGCATCATTAAAGAAGAAACCAAACATAGAACCTCTTACATCTGTCTGCATTGTGATACCCTGCTCTGCTGCTGAGGCTTTCATACCCGATACCAATCTTTTTGCACGAGCTTCAAGTACTGCCATGACACGAGCATTTTGTTTGAGTTTACTAAGAGAGGCGAAGCCTGCTGCCATAGCTACAGGATTTCCACTGAGTGTTCCTGCTTGATAAACAGGGCCATCAGGACTAAGCTCTGCCATGATTTCAGCTCTTGCACCAAAAGCACCCACAGGCATACCACCACCGATAACTTTTCCAAGAGTTACTATGTCAGGTATTACTCCCGTAATAGACTCAGCACCATTAATAGTTGCACGAAAACCACTCATAACTTCATCAAAGATGAGTAGTGTGCCGTTTGCATCACAGAGTTTACGAAGCTCATGAAGAAACTCTTTATCTGCTGGAACAAAGCCCATATTCCCTGCTATTGGCTCGATGATAACACAGGCGATGTCATTTGAGTCTGCAAAACATTTCTTAACGGACTCTATGTTGTTATACTCTGCAAGAAGTGTATGCTTTGTGAAGTCTGCTGGGACACCAGGGCTAGAAGGGTTTCCAAATGTCACTGCACCAGAACCTGCTTCTACTAAAAGTGCGTCAGAGTGTCCATGGTAGCAACCCGTAAATTTCACGATGTCATCACGATGTGTAAAGCCACGAGCTAAACGAATAGCTGACATAACAGCCTCGGTTCCAGAAGATACAAAACGCACCTTATCTATAGAGTCAAAAAAGCCAACTACAAGTTTTGCAAGTTCTGTCTCTGCTTCAGTCGGTGCACCAAAAGATAAACCATGCTTCACGGCTTCCAAAACAGCAGCTTCAATACTCTCATCACGATGACCAAAGATAAGTGGACCCCAAGACTGAACATAATCAATATACTTATTCCCATCAACATCTGTAAGATAAGCACCCTGTCCTTCACTGATGAAGATAGGTGTTCCACCTACACTTTTAAATGCACGAACTGGTGAATTTACACCACCGGGAATCGACTCTTGTGCTTCTTGAAATGCTTTTGTAGATGCGTTTGTACTCATAAATAATGACCTTTATAATATTTTTCCTTATTATAGCTAAGTTGGATTAACATTGATTTGGTATAATCTCTCAAAATAAATATAATGGACTTTTTTTGAACAGATCTAGCTTTGCTCTACTTGTAGCACTTCTTGTACATCTTCTTCTTTTTCTTATCTTTTGGATATTAATAACCTCCTCTTCTGAGACAATTAAACCAAAACCACAAAAAGAAGAAAAAATAAAAATAAGTCTCAAAGATTTATCAAACAAGCATAAAAAGTCTGGACTTAATAAAAACAAACCAAAACCACAGAAGATAGCCCCACCAATGCCAAAAGGCAAACAACTTAAAAAGATAGTAAAACCAAATAAGCCACAAGTAAAATATGAGCCTAAAAAAACAGTAAAAAAACCAACACTCAATAAACCAAAAATATCACCAAAGCAAAAAATGCAACAAAGAACAAAGATAGAACCTCTACCATCACCAAAACCTTTTATTCCTCTTGTAGAGAAAAAGACAAAAGATATAAACAAGACAGAGCCTAAAAAAGCAGATCCAATGGCATGGATGTATGAAGACAAATCAAAACAAGAGAAGAAAGCCACAAGAAAAAGTAGTGTAGCTGCGAGTAGCATCAACAACAATATAAAAGAACTCTATGGTGAAGAGTTCGGTAAGCTTACACCAGGACAACAACAATATATTATCGATAACCAAGAAATTATGCGTCGTATAACACAACAAGTCCTTACTCGTGTAGCGAGAGTAAATCTCCCAAGAGACTTAAATGTTAATCGAAACAATGTAGTAGAGTTTTATCTACATCCAAACGGCGATATGACAGATTTTAAATTTCTTCATAAAAGTGGCTACTATGTACTAGACGACACAACAAAAGAGACTATCGAATATGCTTATAGTCGCTATCCAAGACCAAAAGAGAAGACACTCATCAGGTACAATGTTTACTATAATTTAGCGAGGTATTAAAGAGTATAAAATTTTCTCATCATCCTTCACTATCATTAATGTAATAGGTTGCCATATTTAGATAATTAAAAATTTCTTTTACTTAACACTAACGTAATACTTTTTTTCTATGATTACATCAAATCTTTAAGAATTAGGAAATGTTTATGAAAAAAAGTCTACTTACCCTCTCACTTTTCACAGCCTCTTTACTAGCAGATAGTGTTGTAGAACTCGCACCTCTTAGTGTTACAGCAACTGGAGTTGATGAGAGCAATATTAAGCAACCCCTTAGTGTTGCGACAAAAGATGAGAAAGAGATTAAGCTAGATCAAGTGATCTTTCAAAAAGATCTGCTGAACTCTTTAAGTGGTGTTCGTATAGAGCAAACAGGCTCTGTTATAGGTCATATGACATCTATCCGTATGCCCATAGGTACTGGACCTTATTATCTTTTTATGCAAGATGGCATTCCTGTACAATCAAGTGGATTTTTTAATCACAATGGCTTAGCCTACACAACATTCCAATCAGCCTCTTCAGTAGAAGTGCTCAAGGGTGCAGGAACAGCTCTCTATGGCTCCGATGCTGTTGCAGCAGTTGTCAATGTTCGCTCAGCAAAAAAACCATCAAAAGAGCAAGAAGTATCTCTCAAAGGTATGAGTGGTAGCTATGGCTATGGCACTGCTACTGTTGAGATGAGTGACACCATAGATGAAAACAATGCCTACCGTGCAAACGCTACTTATATGCATAGTGATGGTTGGAGAGAGCACACAAAGGCTGATAGAGCTGAAGCAAATATTCGTTATGACCATACTATAAATGATGATAATGATGTCAAGGTGCTCTTTAATTTCTCAAAAACAGTAGCCCAGCAAGCAGATAGTTTTAACGACTATGCAAATATTGAAAATGGCTCTACTGCTGCTAGTGATGATCCAAACTACTTTACTGCATTAGAGAAGACAGATGTAATGCGAAAGTTTGACTATGCAAAGATAAGTACAGAATTTAATAATTATACTATTGATGACTTAGAGATCACAATGACTCCATATATTCGATACAATCGTAATAGATATGTAGCAACTTGGGAAAAAAATCTTCCAAGTAATGACAATGAACTCTATACACTTGGATTTTTACAAAAAAATACCTATGAGCAGAGCTGGGGTAAAGTTGTTTTTGGATTTGATACAGAGTACACAAAATCTTCACTTGAGTACAATCAAGACTTTGATATAACTACATCAGGATGGGGTGCTAAAACATATACAGTAGGTGCTCTGTATGATTATGATGTGAACTATTTTGCTATTGCTCCGTATGCTCATGTTGATTATATGATATCAAAACAGATAAAACTCAGCCCCGGTCTTAGATATGACTACAATAGCTACGACTATACAAATAATCTAGCACAAAACTCTATCGATAGTTCAGGAACTTACTATCGTCCTGCTGATAGAAGTAACTCCTACAACCATCTAAGTCCAAAACTAGCACTTTCGTACATGCCTATGAAAGATCTCAATATTTATACTCGTTATGCAAATGGCTTTAGAATACCACAAGCGACAAGACTCTACTCAGTAAAAGTGGGTTATGAAAATATTGACCTCTCAGCTGAGAAATCAAATACTTATGAGATTGGAGTGAAAAAGAACTTTTCAAAGAAATCTTTTCTTGAACTTGCTGCATATTATATGACGATAGATGATACAGTTGTAAGAGACCCAGATACTGGAGGCTATAGAAATGGAGGCGCAAGTATTCATCAAGGTGTAGAGGCATCACTCAAGTCTGAAATAACTAAAGAGTGGGAGAGTAGTTTAAGTTACTCTTATAGTAAACATACCTATGACAATGATGTAAAACTAGGAGATAATGAAATTGCTGGTGCACCAAATAATCTAGCAAATGCAAGACTCTTTTACATACCAACATACTTAAAAGGTTTAAAAGTAATGGCAGAGTGGCAGTATGTAGGTTCCTACTGGATGGATGATAAACACACTGTTGCTAAATATGATGGCTATAACATAGGAAATCTCAAAGCTGACTATGCTTACTCTAAGGCACTGAGACTGTTTGGAAAAGTGACTAATATTACCGATGAGAAATATGCTGTAAATGCTCGCTATGCTTACGGTAAAGAGGACTACACTCCAGGTGATCCAAGAAGTTTTTATGCTGGTGTGGAGTATAAATGGTAAAAGTACATAAACTCCATAAAGTTGCAGGAATAAGTGCAGGCATTCTACTCTTGCTTCTTTCTATAAGTGGTTTTTTTCTTGACCACGATAAATGGAGTTTTCTCTACACTACTAGCTTTAGTAGTGTACCCTCTCAAACACTCAAGTCTGAGAAGAGGCTCTTTACAAGTTACTTTGTAGATGATAAAAATCCTCAACATATTATTGTCGGCTCTCATCGTGGTCTCTTTGAAAGTTTTAACAGTGACACAAAATTTTCAAAAATATCTGAACTTCAAATCTTAGCAATAGTGCCTTTTTTAGATAAACTCTACCTTGCTACTTCTGATGGAGTCTATAGCTATAAAAACTCACACTTAGAGCAGATTGCACTTAAAGGTGAGTACATTACCTCTTTGAGTGTTTCAAAAGAAAAAATAGTTGCTGTTATAGATAAAGAGAGTCTCGTAACACTGGACAAACAGACATATAAAGTACTGCACAAAACAGTAGTGAAAATAGATAAAAAGCTCCTACAAGAAGATATAAAACTCTCGCGTTTTGTAAGAGACCTACACTATGGTCGAGGTCTTTTTGATGGTGATGTATCCCTTTTTATCAACGATTATGCTGCTCTCATACTTAGCTTTTTAGCCTTAAGTGGTTATACTATATGGTTTTTTATAAAAGCTAAAAGATACCCAAAACTTGTGAGAAAACTCATAAAGACACATGCAAATATCTTGGCTATCCTTGCCATTTTCCCTCTTACTATTTTAGCTATCACAGGAATCTTTTTAGATCACTCCTCTGGACTAGGAAAGTTTATGAAGTCTGTTACTATCTCACATAGTCTCCTTCCCCCTGTCTATAATAGACTCCAAAGTGATATATGGTCGGTAGATTATGATGGTAAGAGTTATCGTATAGGCAATCGTTATGGAGTTTATGCAAGCAAAGACTTGAAACATTGGCGTTTAGAAAACAAGGGATTTGCATATAAAATGATAAGAAATGGAGACAATCTTTACATAAGTGGTATGGGTGCACCAAACAGAGTCTTAAATAATAATAGATATATTTTACTGCCACATACACCACATATGTTTCGTGATATCATTAAACAAGAAAATAAGGTCCAATACTTCTCTACTATGAACAGTAACTTTACAATGCCAGAGATAAAAGATATTACACTCTATACTCTACTCTTAAGTATTCACGATGGAACATTTTTTAGCTCTTGGTGGGTGTGGATAAATGACTTTGCCGCAGTTATGCTGATACTCTTAGGTATAACGGGAGCTATGAGATGGTATATAAGACTAAGAAGAGGATAACAGAGCCAAAGCCCCTTTATAGATAGGCTCATCAATAAAGCCATACTCTTCATCTACGAAGCCTGTTATACCTTCATCTCTATGCATCTCAAAGAGCCTTATTATGACTTTTGCTCTTTTTATCTCTGCTTCTTTATCTACAAAGATTTTATTAACAAGTTTAACTTGGTTTGGGGAGAGACAGCCTTTGGCATCGTAGCCCATACTTCGTTCAAGTTCGAGCCACTTTGTGAAAGTTTCCTCATCTTTGAACTCTTGGAATACAAAACTGACTGGTTTGACTCGCATAGCCCTGCAAGTCACAAGAAAATGTGAGAGCATATAACTCATAGTAGGGTTATCTAAGTTAATGAGAGACTGAGAGAGTCGCATATCTGCAAAGAGGTCTAAGATGCCAAGATAGAAAGTTGTCACTCTTTGGTTATAGGCTAAGCTAGAGAGGTTATGCCATGCTTCTGCTGTCTCTATGGAGAGGTGTAGTTCTATCTCTTCGTTTAAAAGAGCAAGTATATTTTTCACCTCTGCCCTACTTCTTATCTTTGGCACTCTTATGGCATCAGGCATAAACTGGTTGAGATAGGTTATCTCTTCATACCCACCCTCATCAAGAGCATTGACACGAACTATGAGTTTTTTATCACACTTTTTATGTTGTGTAAGAAAATAAGCACAGAGAACTAAGGCAAAAGGCTTTTCTTCTCTACTCACTCCATCTTCGAGGTTAAGCATGATCGCATCAGCTTCAAGACTTGCTATCTTTGAGAGGTGTTTTATTTTATTTGCTGAGAGCATAAGTACTGACTTAAAGCTATTCTTTTTATTTATCATACGAAAACATGGCTCAGCTAAAGTATCAAGAGCTTCTAGATCTCGTTTTTCATATGCTTTTTGAACTGCTTGTATCATTTTATACTCTTTGATACATCTTTTTTTCTTTCTTGTTTTTTGTCATGTTTATGGAGATAAAGATAGAGTGCTTCCACCTCTTTATTTGTCAAAAAGTAACGAGGCATTGCATTTTTTCTTCTATTAAGTGCTTTATAAAACTTACTATATTCCAAGGTATTTATTCGCGGTCCTCTAAAGCTTTTTTCCACACCCTTATGTTTATACTTAGCGATAAGTTTTCCTTCACCATTTTTTCCATGGCACTTGTTACAACCTATACCACGAGGATTTTTGTAAAGTTGTGATGCATACTCCATAGGAGTGATGAAACTCGCTGTTGCAAAGAGATAAAAAGGGGTAAGTAAAAAGAGTATATATTTCATTATTAGCCTAATATTATTTTAAAAGGGTATAATAGCAAAAATATTATTTATGGGGTTTAAATGCAGTTACTAGATGGTAGAAAGCTTTCAAAAAAGATAGAAGTAGAAATTACTCAAGAAGTCAAGAAGCTCAAAGAGAGTTGCGGATGCACTCCTGGGTTAGCTGTTGTTTTAGTTGGACAAGATCCAGCGAGTGCAACATATGTAAATATGAAGAAAAAGGCTTGTGATCGTGTAGGTTTTTACTCTATAACTCACGATATGCCAGCTACAATCTCTCAAGAAGCGATAGAGCGTACTATCATCAGTATGAATGAAAATGATAGTATAGATGGTATCCTCATCCAACTGCCTTTACCTGAGCAGATAGACACGACAAAACTTCTTGAACTTGTAGATCCTGCTAAAGATGTGGATGGTTTCCACCCTTACAATGTAGGAAGACTTGTGACAAACCTTGATGGTTTTGTTCCATGCACCCCTCTTGGTGTTATGAAACTTTTAGAAGACTACAACATTGATGTTAAGGGTAAAAACTGTATAGTAGTTGGTGCTTCAAACATCGTCGGAAAACCGATGGCTGCCCTTCTTCTCAATGCCGATGCAACTGTAGAAGTTTGCCATATTTTTACAGATGACCTTAAAAAACATACACGAAATGCTGATGTTATCTTAGTAGGTGTCGGTGTTATTAACCTTATCACTGAAGATATGGTCAAGCAAGATGTCGTTATCATCGACATAGGAGTCAGCAGAACTCCAGAAGGAAAACTTGTAGGTGATGTAGACTTTGATGCAGTAAGTAAAAAGTCTTCATATATCACTCCCAGCCCAGGTGGTGTAGGCCCCATGACAATAGCAATGCTTCTGAGCAACACACTTAAAGCTGCTAAAATAAATGCACTTAAAAAGAAGAATAGCTAAATGAAAAAGACTCTTAAAAAAGCTTATAAATGGTCAAACTCGTGGACTGGAACTGTAGTTATAGTTCTTTTTGTTATATTCTTTATTGCACAAGCATTTAGAATTCCTAGTGGAAGCATGAAAGACTCACTTTTAATAGGTGACCATCTTTTTGCTAAAAAATTTGCCTATGGTATTTCTATGCCACATATTCCTTTCTTAGAAGTTTCTATTATGCCATGGAGTAATAAGCTGCGTTTGTTTGATGGTGATAAACCTAAGCATGGTGATATTGTTATCTTTCGTTATCCTAAAAACATTAAACAGCACTTTGTAAAACGCTGTGTTGCTCTTCCTGGTGATGAGCTCTTTGTAGCAAATAAAAACCTTTTTGTACACTTTAAAGAGGGTGATGATTGGATGAAGAAAAATTATGCGAAATTTGAAATAGCCATTTTTCAAGATAAGCTATGGGTAAAAAACCCTTATATGAAAGCACATCCAGGTATTCATCATGATCCTAATGTTGTTAATGATGGTAGATATCCTATGCCTATCTTTTTTATGAGTCCTGTTAAGGTTCCCAAAGATATGTACTTTATGATGGGTGACAATCGTGACCATTCTAATGATAGCCGTTTTTGGGGACCAGTTCCTTATGATAATATCGAAGGGACTCCTTGGTTTATATACTTCTCTATAGATGAAAACTGGGTAATAAGATGGGACAGAATGGGAAAAACTCCCGCAGAATTAGAACAGCCTCCCTATATTGAAAAAGCAAGAGAAGAGAGAATAGAAGAAGATAAGAAGTATCATGGACTCACTTGATATACTCAAGGTAGTTGCTGCTGTTGCAGCATTAGCTATCGCTATTATTGGACATGAGATTATGCATGGTTGGGTTGCTTACATGTATAAGGACACGACAGCCAAAAATGCTGGTCGTTTAACTATCAATCCTATAAGTCATATTGATTTAGTAGGGACAATCATCGTTCCTGCTACTATGTACTTTTTACCTATGCTTTTTGGAGCAGATAGTGGCTTTTTATTTGGTTGGGCAAAGCCTGTACCTATAAACACATCTACAGTCATACGAAATGGTGGATACAATGCAGCAATGCAAGTAGACCTTGCAGGTATAGTTTATAACTTCACTTTAGCAGCATTTGCTTCTATCGCTCTTGTAGCTATGAGCCAACCTACTACTGCTGACTCACTAGTGTATGTTTTTGCATATATATTTGTCTATCAGCTACTTATTATCAATGTTGTACTTGGAGTATTTAACCTCCTTCCAATACCTCAATTTGATGGTGCCCACTTTTTAATGCATCTTGCGTTAAAATACAAGATAAATTCTGTAGCTGAGTTTTTTTACAAAAATGAACGTTACGGAATGATAATCGTCTTAATTATAATTATGACACCGATTAAAGATTATGTACTATTTTTACCAGTTCAAACCATTCTTGGTTTACTACTTTCTTAGGAGAAAAGATGAAATTTTTTGTTGCAACAGATCATGCAGGAATAGAGTTAAAAGATTATACAGTAGAGTTGTTACGTGAAAAAGGACATGAGATTGAAGATATGGGACCATATTCAAAAGATCGTGTTGATTATCCAGACTATGCACACAAAGTTGCAACTGCTGTTTTAGCAAATGAAGGTACACAAGGTGTCTTAATTTGTGGTAGTGGCATAGGTATGAGTATGGCAGCAAATCGTCATGAGGGGATCCGTGCTGCACTTTGTCATGATGCTTACACAGCAACTGTAGCTCGTGGACATAATGATGCAAATGTTCTATGTTTTGGTGAACGCATCGTTGGTAAGGGTGTCGCTGAGTCTATCCTCGATGCATGGTGTGCCGGAAGTTTCGATGGTGGTCGCCACTGTGGTCGCGTTCTTAAAATAGAACTCTAGGGAACTTTTACTATGTTTTGGCAATGGTCATTCTTAACGATACTCTCTATACTCTCTATCTATCTCTTTGTAAAAATGTTTTACTTTAAGAGCATAACAAATAAAGAGCAAAGAAGTAACAACCTTATGAAACTCACCCTTAATGAAGCAGAAATACTCATAAGAAAGTACCAAATACAGCTCCAACGTGCCCTTGGAAATGTAGATATTTTAAGTGAAGAATTAACAAAACTTAGAAATGAGTTGAAAGTACTCAAAGGTAGAAACTCTAAACATAGACAAGAAACAGATAGACTCAATGGCAAGATAAAAGCCCTAGAGAGTAGAATAGATGCACTCCTATAAAGGTAGAACAAATGACACTTAGTAATACAGAACGAAAAATAATCGAAAACTCTATCAGAGATATAAAAGACTTTCCAAAAGAGGGAATAGTTTTTAAAGACATTACAACGCTACTTAATAATAAAGAAGCTTATAGCGTTCTCATGAATCATCTATACACTCGCTATAAAGCATACGACTTAGAGTATATCGCTGGGATTGATGCTCGTGGATTTATCTTTGGTGCAGCACTTGCACAGATGCTCCAAATAGGCTTCGTACCAATTCGAAAGAAAGGAAAGCTTCCTTATACAACAATTAGCGAGAAGTATGCTCTTGAATATGGTGTAGATGAAATAGAAGTACACATAGATGCCTTTGGCGAAGAAAAAGGTGCAAGAGTTCTCATCATAGATGACCTTATCGCTACTGGTGGAACAGCAAACGCAGCTGCAACTCTTGTCAACCAGACAGGGGCACAGACGGTTGAGTGCTGTTTCATCATAGGACTTACTTTCTTAGATGGTATCAAAAAGTTAGAAGAAAAAACAAAAGTATATTCACTTATAGAGGTTGATTAATGTATATTCCTACTGCTAGTAAATTTGATCCAGATGAAAATGGACACTTCGGAATCTTTGGTGGGCGTTATGTCCCTGAGACACTTATGCCAGCACTACTCAAGCTCAAAGAAGAGTATGAGTTAATTCGTTTTGATGAAGAGTTTTGGAAAGAAGTACACTACTATCTTAAAGATTATGTAGGTCGCCCTTCTCCTCTTTACTTTGCTGAAAATATCTCTGAAGAGCTTGGTGCAAAAGTTTACTTCAAACGCGAGGACTTAAACCATACTGGTGCACATAAAGTGAACAATGTAATCGCCCAAGGTCTTATGGCACAGCGTTTAGGTTATAAAAAAATTATCGCTGAGACTGGTGCTGGACAACATGGTGTGGCTACTGCTACTATCTGTGCACTTCTAGGTTTAGAGTGTGAGATATTTATGGGTGCTAAAGATGTAGAACGCCAAGAACTTAATGTTTTTCGTATGAAACTGCTTGGTGCAAAAGTAAACTCTGTAGAGAGCGGTTCTCGTACGCTTAAAGATGCTATGAACGATGCTATCCGCCACTGGGTTACAAATGCTCGTGATACTTTTTACATCATCGGAACAGTTGCTGGTCCTCACCCCTACCCTATGATGGTTCGTGATTTTCAAGCTATCATCGGCTGGGAAGCTCGTCAACAGATACTCGAAAAAGAGAACCGTCTGCCTGATC
>WFNM01000145.1 GCA_015488615.1 Sulfurimonas sp. | reverse complement strand
TAAGTCACTATGCTCTTCGCAATTAAGTCGTATTATCTTATGTGTAGGGGTCTGTGTTTGTTGTTTCCATATTTTCATGTTGAAAGTATACAAAAGTTTAGCTTAGCATTACTCTTTTATAAGAAGTAGATAAAGTACACCCCAAAGTAAAAATATTATAAACCCTAGCACTGCTAAAGTAATGACTATTCGCAGTGTAAGATGGAAGAGAAACTTTACAAATGAGGGCATAAATAGTTGTAGTTAGGGTTTGTATGGATAAGTTTTCAGCTTGAGATTGTGAGTTGCATACTCCATACCACCTTGAAGATTGACAACTTTGTAGTGAAGTTCTTTAGAAAGCCATGGTGCTATCATAGAAGTTCTACTTCCTGTATGACATATGATGGCGAAAGTTTTTTTTGTGTCTACTTTTGCATTAAGTTCTTTTAAAAACTTGTTGGTGTTATATTTACCTTGGGCATTAAAAAACTCAATAGGGATGGCACCTTTAAGGAGTCCAGTCTCCTTCCACTCTCCAATAGTTCTTACATCAACTATAGGAAGCTTAGAATCTAGTATCTTTTGTGTTATATAGGTGTTTGTTACCTCTCCAAAGAGGACTGCACTCAGTAGTGTCAGTAGTAAAATGATCTTTTTCAATCTATTCTCCAAAAATAAAGTGTATAATTATAGCAACAATAAAATAATAGGCTAAAAATGGCAGCATCTCAAAAAGCGATAGACAATGCAAATAGACTTAGATATATACGAGCTCTCGAGCGCTTTCATAAAGGTATGATCTCTTATCTTCTGAATACAGAAGAGTTAACATACAAGGGCTTTAACAAGAAAATAGAAAACTCCCTTAAGCTGCTCAATCGTATAGAAGAGATAGATCTCTATAAGGGTGAACTTAAAGACCTGCAAACACTTGTAAAAAAGATGATTAGCTATAAAGACTCAGAAGAAGATATAGATAATATCAAAGAAGAACTTTTATATGGTTCTAATCAACTCGATAAATCAAAAAATGCTAAACGCTATAAAAAAGATAAACATGCTAACTCCAAATATGATGATTGGGTATAAAGCTCTCATCCAAGAAATTTTTTAAAAAATTAATTATATCTTTGAAAATTATTATTTTGTTTCATTGAGCATAGTATCCATAAGTATAAAAAGTTCTTCACTTGCTTTTTCCATTTCATCAAAGTTATGAATAATAGTATCTGAATTAGCAAGAGTTGTATGCATAGCATTTTCTGAAAGGAATGCAAGGTTATTATTTGCATTTTTGTGAACAATTGCATGTGGCGTGGCAATCTTCGCATATGTAGATGTATTTGAAAATCTTGTTTTACCTTCTCCATCATACCAGATACCAAGGTTACACTGGTGCGAGTCTACTTTTTTAAGGAGAGGTTCTAGTGACATAAGTGAGTTATATGCACGCGACTTATAAAGAATGTGGTCAATCTTAGCAAGAACAACAAATACACTATTCTCCATTTGGTAAGAGCTATCAACAATAGCATTAGATCCATCACTAAGTTCAATGAGTGTCCCCTCGAAGTTCTCTATCTTTTGTGTTGTCTCGTCTACTGTAGATTTCATATCATCAGAACTAGATTGAATTTCATTCATCCCTTGCTGGAGTGATTTGATACTTACAGAGATCTCACTTGTAGCCTTATGTGTACGCTCAGCAAGTTTACGAACTTCATCAGCAACAACAGCAAAACCACGACCATGTTCACCTGCACGAGCTGCTTCGATGGCAGCATTGAGTGCAAGAAGATTAGTTTGATCAGCGATATCAGTAATAAGCTCTATAACTGATGTGATACTATTTGTTTGGCTTGCCAGCTCTTCAATACTTGAGTTATTCATCCCTACTTGTTCATTAAGAGTATGAAGCTCAGAAACAGCTTCGTTGATGTTCTCTCTCGAACTTGTTGAGAGTTCTGCTGCTGACTGAGTAGCACTTGTAATCTCTTTAAGGTTGTTAATATTTGCCTTGAGATTAGCTTGGATCACAGTAAGAGATTCTGATACGTTAATACTTCTTTCACTAAGGCGTGCATTAAAAGAGTCGCGCACTGCCTTGTCATATTGTTCTTGCATAAAGTCAATAGTATTTGCAACACTATCTATAGCTACAACAAACTCTCCCTTAAGACCCTCTGAAGAGATTCGACGGTCGAAATTCCCTTGAGACGCATCAGTAATGCTTGAATGGATTTCATGCATAAGGGTTTGAACTGAGTCAAGAAGAGAGTTGAGACTTGTACCCATGATACCAAGTTCTGTTTGTGTCTCTGCAGCTGTATATTTTTTAGTAAAGTTTCCCTGTGCTGTTTGAGAGATAAGAGTTGTAAAATTTGAGATACCTTTTGTGATAGAATTCCTAATAAGTATAGCAATAATAAACATAATAATACTAATAATAATTCCAGAAATAAGTGCAGACCACTTATAGAGCATAATTTTATCATCTAAGTTTTCAGAAGCTTCTTTAAGCTCAGACTTTTTTGATACTAGGAGTTTCTTGAAGTATTTACGAGAATCTTGAGCATAAGGGGAGAGTTTTGTATGATAGTTATAGTAATTCTTTTCTTTGTTGTTCTTAATCTGTTCAGGTGTGAGTTTACTCATCATAGTAAATGCATTATTTAAAAAAAACATTGTTGATTTTTTTGAATCATTTACTAGTTTTTCAGCAGCAATATCACCTTTCGCAATATTTTGTAAGTCTTCAAAATCTTGACGAATAGTGGCAATAGATTTTTTTATCTCTTTTATATCTTTTGCATAGTTTCCACCAAGAAGAATGTCACGATCA
Source organism: Sulfurimonas sp. (assembly GCA_015488615.1). Lineage (GTDB taxonomy): Bacteria > Campylobacterota > Campylobacteria > Campylobacterales > Sulfurimonadaceae > Sulfurimonas. The sequence continues at coordinate 1,881 of WFNM01000145.1, read as the reverse complement.
TTTCTACTTACATAGTTCATGTTCTTCTCAATGTCCAATGTCTTGAAACCTGCACTCATAGAGTTATAACGAAGATGCTCATACTCATTTTTAATCTGTGTCATAGTTATAAAAACAAAAATTGTTCCAGAGACTATCGCGAAAGTCATCATTGCTACTAAATAACTCATTTTTTTTTGTATACTCATTTTCTTAAACATAAAAATCCTTTTTACTATTATCAATTTTTATTATAGCAAGTAATATATAAAGTTAACTTAAAAATAATCTTTTTTCAGTTTTTTTTAGTGAGTGAAATACGTAAGAGTTTACTGCCGCGTTTAACTATAATTTTTAAGGAGCTCTCTTTCTCATAAGCAATTTTTTGAGCTAAGAGAGCGAAATTACAATAGTCCTCTTTTGTGAAGTTAAGTGTCTCTGTCTCACCTATAGAGAAGAGCCTATCCCCTATCTTGAGTTTTGAGTTGTATGCAGGGGTGTCTTGCATGATACACGAGATATAAAGACCCTCTGTCTTAGTCCAAAAAGTAAAAAAACCAAAGCTTCTTTCTAAGGTTTTTTCTACATTTTTCTCTCGTTTTTTGAGGTAAAGTTTTTTATGTTTGAAGTCTATGATGGTTTGAAAATGCTCTAAAAAGCTATTGCCAGCTAGATTGGGAGAATTTTCTTCATAACTTATGGGAAAGGATTTTACCGCTATTTTATGTGCAATAGAAAATTTCTTGAGTAGAAATATATCCTGAAAACTTTGTTGATTTACACCACTGAGACTACTTGAAAAGAGTCCTATTATTCGTTGGGATTTGTATTTTTTTTTATGAAGTCTAAGTGCTAGTACTTCATCTTTAAACTGAAGCCCACCATTGCTTCCTGTATCAAGCCCCATCCAAACTTTTTGTTTTTCAATAGATAAAAAAAACTCTAGGGCTTGGGTACTGTTTTGTCTGAGTTTTATCTTTGTAAATGCTTGAGTATTTGGAAGTTTCTTACTTAATTTAAGAGTTTTGTTTTCATAATCTATACTAATGATAAGCTCACGAAAAAAGTTGTAGCCAAGTATTCCATCAAATGCCAAACAGGAGAGCGGAAAGTTTTGGGTGAAATCCTCACTTGCTACTTGAAAATCATAAAAAACTAGCTCTTTGATTTTTAGCTCTGGGAGTTTGTAGAGTGAGAGTTCTTTTACTTTAGAAAAAGCATCAAGTGTGTTGAGATTTTCTTGCATCTTTTCTAGTGCAAGTTTTGCTATGAGTTCGGAGGAGAGAATGCTAAATGCTCCCGTGTCAAAGAGAAAAGAATATCTCTTGTCTTTTATCTGGATATCTATAAAAATGAGCCCCGCTTTATACTCAAAGGGAAGGATGACTGAAAAGTTTTTAGGAGAGAGATTGCCTATAGTAAAGGGAGTATTTTTCTTTTGAAATAGACTGAACATTCTTCTCTCTTACTTAATATGCATAAATTATAATCAAAAATAAGTCAATTTTTGATTAAAAATAGATAAAATACAGAAATAAAGACTTAGAAAAAAGGAGACTGTAGAATGAAAGCACTTGAAGAAGCATTTACAGCACGTAGTAAAAAGATTAACAAAATCGAAAAAGTAAAAGAGTTAAAACTAGCACAAGAGGCATACGACAAGCTTGACGAATATGCAGCAAATGGTTTTGATAGTGTCCCAGAAGAGGATAAAACTTACTTTTTGAAGTGTTTTGGTATCTACTACCGTCCAGCTACTCCTGGGAAGTTTATGCTAAAACTTCGCATACCTGGTGGGTTTATGAGTGCTGCGCAAGCCAAGGTCATAGGTGAGTGTGCTAAAGAGTTTGGACAAGACTATCTTGACCTAACAACTCGCCAGCAGTGTGAGCTGCGTTACCT
>WFNM01000144.1 GCA_015488615.1 Sulfurimonas sp. | reverse complement strand
TGGCCTCATAACGAATATGGCGAAGTTTTGACTCCATCTTCTCTATAGTTATCTTCTTACTTCGCATGGTAGCAAAGGCATCATAAAGAGCAACCGCCTCTTCCTTACTCACATCAAGCTCGCCAAGCATCATCTCTATCTTATCATCACGATCTAAAGTAGGCTGTACTTTTTTCTCGCCTACATAAATCTCGCCATTGTTCTCAAAAAACTTCAGGATGTCTTGTCTATACCCACCATCAGCCTCACTCCATATCATACGAAGAGTTTTTATCATCAGCTTTTTGTTGTGCTCGATGTCATAGATGCCAAGGGCTCCAAAGAGCTCACTCAGTGTAGTTGAAGCTACTCGTTCTATTCCCACATCAAAAGGGTCATCATCAAAGAACTTACGAATACGCTGGTTTATTTTGGAGTTTTTTTTATTTTTCTTAGCCATAATCTCTCTAATATACTTTTTTCATTAAGATAATTATAGCGATATTACATTTAAGGATACCTCTAAAAGCCTTAGTGTATAATAGCTTTATGAAATATCCAGACGAATGGACTCAAAAAGAGTTCTTAGAACATAAACGCGACTTAGAAAAGGAGGGAGTGGGGGTAGTGCTTATAGATACTATTCTCTCTCCTATAGAAAAAGCAGAGAGCGAGGTCTATAATCCTTATGAACTTAAAAAGCATCCTGATGGGACTGTTTTTGTTTTTTACTGCGACAGTGGCAAGGCAACAAAAAATCGCTTAGCGGAGTATAGAGAAAAGTTTCCTACTATGCACTGTATCTCCCTTAAAGGTGGTCGTGGCTACTGGCGAGTCAATATGCAACTCTTAGAGCCAAGAAACGATGACTAAACACATAAAAGAGTTTCGACTTTGTATAGATGAAGAGCGTTTTTATGATGCACATGAAGCTCTTGAAGAGCTCTGGTTCCCACGGCGTTTTGAAAAGTCCGATGAAGTGATGTATCTTAAAGGTCTTATCAATGCAGCAGTGAGTTTTGAGCTTCTAAAACGCGGTCGGGTAAAACAGAGTAAAAAAGTTTGGCTCAACTATCTCAAGTATAGACAGCTTTTTTTTAAGATTGACTCTCTATATCTGAATGACCTATACAAACTCTCTCGCCACCTAGAGACTCTTCATCTCAAAGCACATCACTATTCTTAGGCTATTTTAAATAAAATAAGTTATAATTTCACAAAAAGATTTAAGGAAGATGAAGTATGCACAAAATAACACTAAGCTTACTCCTTGCCTCATCACTTGTGATGGCAGCAGAGGTAGCTAAAGACCAGGTAAAACTTGCAGCAGATATTGAAATAGCAAAGGCTGAAAAGAGTGCAGCAGAAAAGAAGCTAAAAGCACTTCAAGCACAGCTTCCACAAGATCAAACAATCAAGACACATGTGCAACTCGGGTATATCAAAACGAATGGAAACACAAAAACAGAAACATTCTCTCTTGATGGTTCTTTCAAAAAAGCATGGGGAAAAAACAGTGGATCTATCATCTTTGATGGTCAGTATGGTAATGCTGATGGGAGCATAACAAAAAACAAATACTCTACAGAGATGCAGTATGCTTATCTTTTTACAAATACACTCTCTTTTACTTATTTAGTTGGGTATAAAAATGATGAATTTTCTGCTTACAACTACCAATCCTATACTGGTCCTGGTATCAAATGGGCTACATACAAGTCTGACAAGCAGAAGCTTGACTTAGAAGCATCAGTACTTTACTCTCAAGATCTTTTTAAGTCTACTAATAATACAAACCGCTATAGTGCTTACAGTGCGGAACTTTCCTATGAGCTCAAGGTATTAGAGAATCTTAAATTTAACCAAGGTTTGTCCTACAGATCTTCATTTGAAAATTCTAACAACTACTTTGTTTTCTCAAAGTCTGAGCTCTCTAGTAAAATATCTAATATCTTTTCAGCAGGTATTAGCTATAAAATAGACTATGCAAACGTGGTTACTACAGGTATTAAAAGACAAGATAATACTCTTGAAGCATTTATCAGCCTTGACTACTAAACCTTATGACACTTAGTCTTTGACTAGGTGTTCTCTCTCTTTTCTATATAGACTCACAAAAACAAATGCCCCAAATGCAATAACTGCAGAACTTAAGAAGAGATACTTCGGATAGCTTTCATAGATAAAGCCTGAAAGTAGTGCCCCACTAAGCCCACCTAAACCATAACCTATACCAGAGAAGAACTGCTGTGCCAGTGCCTTGTGCTTATAAATCTCATAAAGATAAGCGATAGCAGCTGAGTGAAAGAGTGCAAAGCTAAAGGCATGAAGAGATTGTGAAAAATAGAGTATATAGAGATTTTCTGGAAATTGAAACAGTAAAAACCATCGTATTGCTGTTAGAAAGGTCGTCACTTGAAGTAGGAAGAGAAGATTGTTTTTGAGTAAGTTTCCTTGAGAGTAGAGCATCACTATCTCCGCTAAAACACCAAAACTCCAAAGATAGATGGTTGTTTGCATAGAGATAGCATGTGCTGTCTCATAGATGGTAAAAAAGTTATAAAAAGCTCCAAAACTCACCTGCATAAGCATCAGCCCTATCCAGAGTTTATAATCACGAAAGAGTGTAATATCTGAAACTATTTGCTCACTACTCTTTATCTCTTTTTTATCTGAGAGTGCTACAACAAAGTAAGCGACAACTGCAGTTATAAAGGCAAGTAACAGCAGAAAGTATAGAGCCATCATCTCATCACTCAACACTCTAACTAAGAGTAGTGCCACAAGCACAAAACCAAGAGAACCAAAGAGTCGTATCTTGCCATAGTTCTCTTTGCCCATACTCTTAAGTGAAATCACCTCTATGTAAGGCATGATAAGACTTAGCCCTATCCCTAAGCCAATGTTTGAGAGTAAGAGTGCATAGAAGTTATAGATAGAGAAGTAAAAACTTATAGCACCCACAACTAAGACTATAAGAGATCTGTTAAAAATCTTCGTGTTGAGTTCTAATCCTTTTATAAAAAGCATAGGGAGTATAAAGCGAACTAATGGACTCGCTGCAAAGATGATACCTATATCTTGAGCAGAGTAGCCTAGTATCGAAAGTACCTTTGGCATAAAAATGATGTAAACACCAACAATACCAAAGTAAAAGAAGTAAAAGAGTGCGAGTAAAATATTCATTCGTTATTATAGCTAAGTGTCAAACAAATAAAAGTGGTAAGAAAAATTTAAGTTTAAGCTTTAATTGAAAAATCTTCAGATAAAATATGCAGTTTTCAAAAAAAGGATAAAAATGAAAAAAATAACACTTCTCGCAATAAGTGCTTTACTAGCGAATACATTAAGTGCTAATGATGCAGCTTTTCGATTAGGAACAATGATAGGTAGTGCAATAGGATTTTCTACACAAAAATCTTCAAAACTAAGTAGTGATGCTAGCCATGACAAGAAAGAACAAGCTTCTAATGATGAGAAAATCACAGATTTTATCGCTAGTAATATAAATAAACTTGCTCTTGAGTCAGCAGAAGGTCAAGGGCAAACTATCAATGCACTTTCTGTTATGATGAACAAAAACAATAAAGTTTTAGCACGTAATATGCAAACTAACTTTAACTCTATCTTTTTATCTCCTACTGCTACAGCAAAAGAGATTTCACTTAAAATTCAAGCTCTCTAAGAAACTTAATTTTTCTTGTTTTGGCATATACTATTATTAATTTCTCTAGTTTTTAATGTATATGCCCAAGAGAACTATCTAAAAAAAGCATTAGATAAACAATTTTTTAAAGATTCTTCATGGAAAAACATACTTCATATCGTTGATAAAAAAAGTGAAATTCTTGATGAATCATTTTTCCTCTCTCATGACAAAACAGCTAAGTCAGAACTCATTTCAGCATTTCAAGGACTTCATGACAAAAAAATTGTTTGTAGGTTTCCAGCAAGATATAATTTACTCAAAGAAAAATTCAATATATCAGATGATATTGTAAACATTCATTCATGTCAAAATATAAATTTATTTATCAAGAACTTAAATACTTCCTCTGTATCTTTAGTATTTACCTCTCCTTATTTCAGTGCACCAGGAACAATGTTTGGGCATACTTTTCTGCATTTAAGAGATAAAAGTAAAAATAAATTATTAGGATATAGTGTAAGTTTTGCAGCAACAGTTCCTGATGATGAGAGTATTATCCCATACATATATAATGGCTTAACTGGGAAATATACAGCAAGTTATACTCTTACAAACTACTATGAAAAGATAAAAGAATACTCAGATATAGAGCAAAGAGATGTTTGGGAATATAATCTGAACTTAACTGAGTCACAAAGATTACAGATGTTATATCATATTTATGAGTTAAGAGATAAAACTAAAAAATATACTTATATGCGAATGAATTGTGCATATAACTTACTATGGATTATAGAAGTTGCTAGAGGAACTACGTATAACAAACATGCTTTATCCTACTTGCCATCTGAAATAATTCAAACTTTTAATGATGACAAATTAATAAAGAGTAGTACACTAACACCTTCTATACAGAGTAAAATAATACAAAATATAAAATTATTAAAAGATAAAAAACTTATAGAGAGTATAAAAAAAATTGCATATGACAAGATAAGTGTAAATGATTTTATGCTCACTGATGCCTCCATAGCAGATAAGCGCTTGGTCTTAAGCAGTGTCATTTTATATATGCAGTATTTAGTAGCAGTAGGCGATATGAAGAGGAGTCTTTATAGCTCAAAATTTTTGACTATATTACAATTAAGAAGTAAACTTGGAATCGATACAAGAAAAAAAGAGTATTCATTTACCCCCAACTCCTTGTATGCACATAAAACACAAAAGTTTTCTTTTAACCTTGGCATGAAAGACGGTAGTGTTCGCTCTTATCTTCAGTATAGATTAGGGTATCATAGTTTAGATGATATTGTTTCTGGATTTGCAGAAGGTAGTGAAGTTGTCTATTTTGATATAAAAGCTGAAATAAAAAAGAAAAGAGTTACACTCAATAAATTTACACTACTTCGTCTATCTTCACTTACTCCAATAAGTGAACTTTTTAAGCCAATCTCATGGCAATCTTCCCTCTCTTTAGATAGAACATATCTTGATAATAGACTTTATACACATTTTCATTTAGGTATAGGGAGAACTTATAGTTTTCATTCTATCACATCTTATTTTTTGCTCAATGCCCATTTCCTATATGCAAAAAATATAAACTCTGCAGTCAGTTTTAAGTATGGGATTTTGTTTGGAAACAATTATAATACCTTGCACTTTAATAGTGAGCTACTCTATTATTCTAATGGGTATAAGCAATTAAGACTTTTTCTCAATGAATCATATAAAATTAGTAAAAATTTTAATATTACGGCTACTGTAAGTAGTGTTGAAAAATATACTTATACTCAAAACAACTTTGAAGTTGGTTTGAGTCTATTTTTTTAGTAACTATAAAAATAATAATAACTGGTACATGTATTACATAAGCTCTTTGATAAACTAGATGCAATACTTGAAGAGTACTTAAGGAAGTAACTTAGCTGTATGGTTTACCTCAGCTTTACACAAAAGGTATATAATTACACCATCTCAATTATGTTTCCCCTTTCATAATCGAGTGAATATTAACAATTTTATAAACATCTAAGGTTTCCCCTTTTATTTCCTTAGGTGTTTTCTTAACTTACTTTAGGGTAAAATTCCTCATGAAAATCACTCTTACAACTTTAAACTCGCGTTTTACTCATAGTGCTATAGGTCTACGCTATCTCTATGCAAATATGCAAGAGCTTCAAGAAGATACCACTATCTTAGAATTTAGTATCAACGATGCCATCCAGAGTATCTGTGAAAAGCTCCTCTTTGATGAGCCCGATATCATCGGGATAGGTGTCTATATCTGGAATGTCTCTCATGTTGCAGAACTTATGCACATCATAAAAAAAGTAAGCCCAAAGACAAAAATAGTACTCGGTGGTCCAGAAGTCACATACGAGCCCTTCAGAGTCAATCTTGATGAGGCTGACTTCATAATACAGGGAGAGGGAGATAGTGCCTTCTATGAGCTTTGTAAGCAGATACAAGAGGATAAATCTATAGAACGTATCACAAAGATAACACTTCCTAAGTTAAAAGAGCTAAAGCTTCCTTATGAGTACTACACAGATGATGACATTAAAAACCGTTATATCTATGTAGAAATCTCTCGAGGTTGTCCTTTTGAGTGTGAGTTTTGTCTCTCTTCTATGGATGAAAAGGTACGAGCCTTTAACCTCGATGAGATACTTCAAGAGTTTGAAAAACTTTGGCAACGTGGGGCTAGAAACTTTAAGTTCGTTGACCGTACTTTTAACCTCAATATGAAAGCAGCAAATGCTATCTTAGACTTTTTCCTCTCAAAAGAGCCTCCCTATTTCGCTCACTTTGAGGTGATACCTGACCACTTCCCAGAGTCACTTCGTACAAAGATAAAACAGTTCCCTCATGGTGCCCTGCAACTTGAGATAGGGATACAGACACTGAATTTAGACATCGCTAATAACATCTCAAGACAATTAAAACTCGATAAGATACAGAGTAACATAGCCTTTTTAGAGAATGAAACAACTGCTCACATCCACCTCGACCTTATAGTTGGTCTACCTGGTGAGAGTCTAGAGAGTTTCGGTCAAAACCTCGACAAACTTATGTCCATGAGTAGTTGCGAGATTCAGATAGGTATACTCAAAAAACTCTCAGGAACACATATCAAACGCCATGATATAGACTTTAAGATGGTCTATAGTGACATTCCTCCTTATGACATCCTCTCTAACTCTGAGCTCTCTTTTAATGACATACAAATAATGAAACGTTTTGCGAGGTTTTGGGATCTTACTTATAACAGTGGGAACTTCAAGAACTCTCTGCCACTTCTTTGGGAAGATGCTTCAGTCTATGAAAACTTTTATGCTTTTGGAGTGTGGATATATGAGCAGACTGACTCTACTTGGAAGATATCCTTACAGCGTTTAGGAGAGCTTCTTTTTACTTACCTTACAGAAGTAAAAGAGCTTACAGCTCAGGATGTCGCAGATAAAATGTTAGAGGATATGATGAAGCTCAAAGGCCGTGCTATTCCTCACTATCTCAAAGCCTATGCTAGCGAGTTCGTAGCAAACGCCAAGAGTGGGACTTCAGGCTTTAATAAACGACAGGCTTAAGAGTAAAGCACTTACATACCTCTCGTGTTAAGTCCCTTTGTTAAAAAATCATTTATCTCATGTTCATATTCAGGGTTTTTT
>WFNM01000143.1 GCA_015488615.1 Sulfurimonas sp. | reverse complement strand
GTGATCCAAGTATTGTTTTTAAAGCAAAACGTACAATGGGTGATGAAGTACTTACAGTTGCAAATGTAAGCCATGCTTATGGTGACAACCAAGTACTTAATGACATTAGCTTTAAAGTTATTCCTGATGAAAAAATCGCTCTTATCGGTGGAAATGGTGTTGGTAAATCAACACTTATGAAAATCCTTGTTGAAGAGATGAAAGCGACTTCTGGTGAAGTGACTATGGGTGCAACTATTGAGCCTTCTTACTTCCCACAAGATACTGCTGATATCATAGAGGGTGATGGTACACTTTACGACTGGTTACGTGCTTATGATCCTAAACGCGATATTGCTGAGATAAGAAACTGTCTTGGACGTATGCTTTTTAATGGTGAGCAGCAAGAGAAGTCAGTTGTAAGTATCTCAGGTGGTGAAAAACACCGCATGATGCTTAGTAAACTTATGCTTGAAAATGGTAACTTTTTACTTCTTGATGAGCCATCTAACCACCTTGACCTTGAGGCTATCGTTGCACTTGGTGAAGCACTCCACGAATTTAAAGGAAATGTTATCTGTGTATCTCATGACCGTGAGTTACTTGACGCATTTGCTGATCGTATCATCGAGATTCAAGCTGATGGTTCAATCATTGACTTTAGAGGTTCGTATGAAGAGTTCGCAGAGCAAAGAGCTGCTGGGAATATATAAACTATGGATACTCAATACGAAAACTATTTAGGTCTTGGTATTGCTGGAAACTTCGCACTTCACCTAGCGCAAGCTGGTGAGCTCGAAGATTTCAAAGATGTGATAACAGCTGATGAAGCTGCTCCAAAAGGAATGTTTCCTTTTTATCTTCCAAACTACACTCCAAGCACAAACGCGACAACAAGAACTCCCAAAGATATTTTAACTACCTACCCTCTTTCCTCAGATACTTTAGAACTTCCAAAACAAGATGTAAATGTTCAAACAGAACCAGAAGTTGGTTTAGTTTGTGAGATAAGTTATAAAGATGGCAAAGTAGAGACTGTCACTCCTTCACACTTTGGAGCTTATAATGACTGTTCTATCCGCATTGGCGGAGCAGAGAAGATAAGTGACAAGAAAAACTGGGGAACATCTTCTAAAGGCATCTCCTCATCACTTATAGCAATTAATAAGTTTGCAGAAGGTGGAGTAATGGATAAGTACTCTATCTGTAGCTTTCTTAAACGCGACAATGTATTAATCCCTTACGGTGAAGATGTAGAACTTAATGGATACAGCTACTTCTACTCTAAACTTACAGAGTGGATAAAAAAACAGATCAATACTCAAGAAAATTTCGGTCCACTTGAGCCTTTAAGTGAATATATCCAAGCTTGTGAGTATCCTACAAAAGCTATTATCAGCATCGGTGCTACTCGTTATACTGAGTATGGTGAGACTACTTTTCTTAAAGGAAATGATGAGATATTTGTCGTAGTCTATAATCATGACACTTACTCTTTTGAAGATGTAATTGCAAGTCTCAATGATCAAGAGTATACCAAAGAAGAAATGAGTGTTCTTCACCAAAAAGTACTATAGATGAAAACTGGATTATATGAGCACTACAAGGGTATGCAATACGAAGTCATAGATACCCTTAGACATAGTGAAACTGAAGAGCTTATGGTACTTTACCGTGCTCTTTATGGCGATGAAGGACTTTGGGCTAGACCTTACACTATGTTTTTTGAAAGTGTTACTATTGACGGCAAAGAGATGCCGCGTTTTAAGTATGTGGGTGATGAAAATGAGTAGAGGCAAAAAACTCGATCTTTTCATCGGGGCAGACATAGATGACTCATGGGCACAAGTAGAGTCTCCACGAAAGTCGAAGATAGCAGAGATACTTGAAGCACAAAAACATCAACTACACTTCGCCAAAGAGAAACGCAGAGGGAAAACTGTTACACTTGTTGGAGAGTTTTTTCTCTCTAAAGAAGATGCAGCCACAACACTTAAAATACTCAAAAAGAAACTAGGCTGTGGCGGAAGCTATAAAGAAAACTATATGGAGTTTCAAGGCGAACTCAAAGAGAAACTTCGTCCTCTTTTAGTTGCACTAGATTTTCGTTTTAAGAATGGACACTAAGCACTTAGTGACTCTTTACCCTTAGTACTCTTTGGAGTCGTAGCACTTACATTTGAAGTAATGATATATCTATCTCTACCTGTCTTTTTTGCCTCATAAAGCATCTCATCTGCTCTTGATATTAGTATCTCGTCATTAAGTGCATCATCCGCCATACAACAAACTACACCTATAGAGATAGTTACAAACTCATTAACAGTTGATTTTTCATGTTTAAGCTCCCTACCTCTGATAGCATCACAAATATCTCGTGCAAGCTTTGCAGAGTTTGACTCATCAGTGTCTGTTACTAGTACTCCAAACTCCTCTCCACCTAAGCGAAAAACATAATCACTTGGACGTTTAAGAGTATCTTGGAGTACCTTTGCCACAGACTTAAGTGCATAGTCACCCTCTACATGTCCATAAGTATCATTATACTGTTTGAAGAAGTCAATATCTAACATCATAAAGGTTATATAACTTATACTGCGTTTAGCACGTTTGAGTTCTCTCTCATATACATAGTTAAAGTAACGCCTATTATGGAGACCGGTAAGAGCATCTGTATAGGAAACGTTCTCTAGTTTTTTATTTGCTAATTTTAATTTTTTTGTAGTATGTTCAAGTTGTGTTTGATCTTTTTGGATACTTCTAAAAACATACAAAGAGATACTCAGTATAGCAAGCATTATTGCTACTAATATTGTCCCCAACTGAATCTTACCCTGTGTATAGTTTTGCAAAAACTTTTTGTGCTCATAGCGAGCAACATCTACTTCGTAGGTGATAAGTTTTTGGAGAACAGCATTTATAAAAGCTATCTTTTTCTCTAATGTGTTCATATTAAGCTTAGTTAAACTATGATCATTTTTAGATACTTGGTATATTTTTTTAAAGTAGTTATTAATACTCTTAATCTCTAAATTAGCATAAGCTACATAACTTTTTTCATCATCGCGTTTAAAATGATTCTCATAACTTTTCCATTTTTTATTTATATTTTTAAGTGCGAAGTAGAGTTCTTGTGCTGTTTGACTTGGACTTATCTCTAGGCGTTTTGATTGGTTGAGCATGTTAAATATACTATTATTGTAGGTCTGAATAATTCCATTGAGTTCAGTTACAGGGACAAGTGATCCAAAATAAATACGATCAATATTTTTTTTCATCATCTCGATATGGACATTCCCCATAATTGCTGTAGTAATAAGCCCAAGAGTTATAAGTATAAAAAGAAATAATAATTTGCTTCGTAATTTAAGTGCTTCAATAAACTGCATACTTACCCTTAAACTCTTTTTAATTTAAAAAGCATATTTTGTACCATTTGTTATCATTTTATGATAAAATTTCAAATATTATAAAAAACTTGGCAAATTGCCATAAAAGAGAGAATATGGAAGCAAAAGCAATACAAACTAGTAGCTATTTACAAGTGCCAGAGATACAAAAACATCTTGAAAATATAGAGTATATCATCATGGCAACATCAGCCCCAGAGAATTTTAAAGAGACACCTATTCACTTCACTATCTTTTTAAATACGGATGAAAAATTCCCTAAAGATGTGCAAGAAGCAATTTTAGATAAATTTTTAGATGATAATGGTATCACGAAACCAGCAGAACTTATGAGTCAGCTTATGCCGGTAGGTTTTGCAGAAAACACAGGCCAGGATACTCTTATGCCTCTCTTGCTTATCAAACAAGATGATATGAGAAGCATTCCCCATGTACCTATGTTTGTGATGGATTTTTTAGCAGATTCTGAGAACTTTTATGAGGCAAAAGTACATAAACTCACAGGGTGGACCTACTCTTATAACTAAGAGTCTCTCCCCTCTATCTCAGAGATTTCTTTAGTAATGTTCTTTGAAAGATTTTCATACCCCTCATAAGTCACCAAGATATCATCTTCAATCCTAATACCAATACCACGATATTTTCTAGCTACACTCTTATCATCTTTATCGATATAGATACCCGGTTCTATAGTCATAACCATTCCTGGCATAAGAGGTATCTCTTTACCCTTTTCATCTTTATACGGACAAGTATCATGTACATCTATACCCATCCAGTGCCCTATACCATGCGGATAATATTTTTTATGCTTCTTCATTTTGAGGAGTTTTTTCACATCACCTTGTAATATTCCTAATCCAACTAAACCCTTACATAAAAGTTCTTCAGATTTTTCTTGTAATGAAGAACGTAAAATATCTGGTCTCACCATACTTATAATTTTTTTCTCCACATCTAAGACCATTGAATAAAGTTCTTTTTGTGCTTGAGTAAACTTTCCATTTACAGGGATAGTTCTAGTTATGTCACTAGCATAGTACTCATATTCACAACCAGCATCTATAAGAATAAGTTCACCATCTACAAGCTTTTTATCATTATTTATATAGTGCAGAGTATTTGCACTATTAGCACAGGCTACTATACTTGTGTAAGCATCACTGTAAGCACCATGTGTTTTAAATATATACTCAATGCCTGCTTGGAGTTCCCTTTCATTTGACAACTCAAATGCATGATCTATTGCATAATGATGTGCCTCTTTAGTAATGCTCAATGCTTTTGTTATAAGCTTTATCTCTGCAGGGGACTTTATTAAACGCTCTCTACCTATAAGTGTGGCAATATTAAAATGAACACGAAAATGCTTTGTTTTTTCGCGTATAAAGTCAACTCTTTTATCTTCAAAGCTAAAGTCATAATATATATTTTGATGCTCTTTTACAAAACTAAGAAACTTTTCTTCAAATATATCAGATATAAAAATATCATCATGATTAAAAGATTTTTTCGCAGCTTTAGTACCAAGTCGTTTTCCTGTCCAAAGCTCTAACTCTTTGACTTTTTTTTGTACAAAAAGATAAGACTCTGTTGTTTTTCTTCCTCGTCTAAGAATTAAGACGGCATTATCTTCTTTAAATCCTGTCAGATAGTAAAAGTTACTATCTTGTCTATAAGGAAACTCTGTATCATTTGATCTTATTTGTATTCTTGCACTGAAGATAATGGCTAGAGAGTTTTTTTTCAAAGCACATGAGACACGCTCTCTTCTTGCTCTATACTCGACTTCTTTAATCATTTGCAAGATTCACTTAACCATTTATTTGTCTCTTCTAAAACACTCTCAAGTGCTTTATTAAGTGCGATAACACCACCCTCTGCATCAAGAGTTTTACTCTGTATTTCTTTTGTAATCACTATAGAACATAATGATTTTGCTTTTTTAATATCTACTAAAGAGAGTGAAAATGTCACATCAACATAAGATTTTTTCTCTTTCTTGGAATAGTACTGCATAAAACTATAAACATTTGTCTCTAAAAGTAAATCATCCCTTGTATGAGAACGGTAGCTGCTTACACTATCAAAGATCTTTGCATCTCGAATAGAACGTAGCAGTGCTTTATTTATTGCTTTACTTGGGATATTAGCCCATTTTGACTCTGTATATGCGAACTGTTTGTAGTCATTTAATGAATACTTCATCTGATTAAGCATAAGATTCTGAGATGTAAAAACCTTTCCAACTCTTAATGTTTTTTTTTCACACACTGAACTGTATTTACTCTTATGTATACTTGGGTCTATTGTGTAGGATGTAATTGGAGATAGTATTTTACTACATCCTGTAAATAAAAACAATGTGAGGATTAAAGATATGCTTTTCATTTTATTTTTCTCCTGGTGCTTTTTTAATCTCTTCTGATTTAAAAAAAAGATCAGAAGGACTATTTCTATATTCTTCTAAAAATTCATCTATCTTAATCATTAACTCTTGCATATTTAAAAATGTTGTATTGAGATTAGGTACAAGATCATTGTTTACTTGTGCAAAATCTTTTTCACCTTTACTCATAGCATCCTTAATGCCATCCATAGATTTATTGACCCCTAAGTAGCTCACCATAATTGATGCAATAGAGTCAGATGTCTTCTTTTCCCACTTAGTACTGTTTTCTAAAAAAAGATGAATATCTGGCATTACATAATTTAATTTCACTGTAAGGGCATCAATATTTTTTGCACTTGATTGAAGATGTCCTATAGTCTCTTCATTTAGTAGTAAATCAATTTTACTCATCATACTAGCACTATCTCTCAAAAGCTCCGCCATCTTCTCTTGATTATCTGATCCTAACAACTCTTCTGTCCTTCCTAAAGTGGAGGTAAGCTGAGAAGAGACATTATTCAATGAGTTCTCAAAATTTTTAAAAAAAGATGGTTCTGCTTTAATAATAGGATATTTTTCTCCTTTTTGACGTACTAAATCTTTTGCTAAAGGTTTCCCTTTTGTAAGATTTATATATGTTAATCCAGTAATCCCTTGAGCAGTTAATTTAGCAATTGTAGTAACTTTTACAGGGGTACTCTTTACAACACTAATAATGACTTCCACTTGATCAGCTTTTTTAGGATTTATCTCTAACTTATCAACCCTTCCAACACTAATACCTCTATACTTCACAGGTGCACCAACATTCAGTCCTAAAACAGACTCATCAAAGTATATAATATACTTTTTAACATCATCTTGATCCGAAGGTCTCAACATCCAGTAAGTAAAGCCTATCATAAGTGATAGTCCAATTAAAACTAAAAAACCAACAAGTGTATAATTAACTTTATTATTCATATTTTTTATCCTAAATTATTTAAAAAATGTCTGCACAAACTGATTTTTTGAAGACTTTACATCAGCTATCGTTCCCTCATAGACAATTTTTTTTTCATCTATAATTGCCACTTTATCTACTGTGTCATATATAGATTCCAAATCGTGTGAGACCATCACTATAGTTAACCCAAGAAGTGAACGTAGTTTCAATATAAGTTCATCAAACTCTCTAGCAGAGATAGGGTCAAGTCCACTAGTTGGCTCATCCAAAAAAAGAAGTTTAGGATCCATACATAATGCACGAGCTAATCCCGCTTTTTTGTTCATTCCCCCACTTATCTGAGAAGGAAAGAGATCTGCATCGCTACTTTTTAGTCCTACTAAGCTTATTTTAAACTGTACAACCTCTTCTATCATAGCAGCACTTAGATCCGTATATTCTACAAGAGACAATGCAATATTATCACGAATACTCAAAGAAGAAAAAAGTGCCCCAGATTGAAAAAGTACACCCCACTCACGACGAAGTTTTTGTGCATCTTTCTCTTTTATATTTCTAACATTATGCCCTAAAATATCTATACTTCCATCATCAAACTCTTCAAGCATAACCATCTCACGAAGAAGTGTTGTCTTTCCACATCCACTTGGCCCAAGAAGACCATAGATCTCACCATCATTAATCGTAAGATTTAGTCCATCATGAACTACCTTTGTACCAAAAACAGTTCTAACATCCCTTACTCGTATCGCACTCATTTTATATTCCTAAGTTAGTGAGTGCTATTGAAAATGCTGCATCACATACTATAACTGCGAAGATAGATTCAACCACACTTTTCGTTGTATGAAATCCTATACTTTGCGTATCATCTTTCACACCTAAACCACGGTAAATAGCTATGCTTGCAATTAAAAATGCGAAAAAAGGTCCTTTAATAATTCCAATAAAAAAGTTTTTTGCAGCGATAACTTCACGAAATCTATCTAAAAAAAGATCAGTACTAATCCCTAAATCAATATTCGCTACGATCATCCCACCAATCATAGCCATAATATCTGCCACAAAAATAAGGATGGGCAATGCAATCATAAGTGCAATAATACGAGGAAGTACTAAATAAGAGAAAGGATTAAAGCCCATAGTCTTCATAGCATCTAATTCTTGCGTGATTTTCATAGCCCCTATTTGAGCAGTAAAAGCAGAGCCACTACGTCCTGCAATAACAATAGCAGTAATCAAAGGTGCTAACTCACGAAGTATGGAAATTCCAAGCATATCTACTATATAAATATTTGCCCCATAAGTTTTCAACTGAAAAGCTGACTGGTAAGCGACTACTAAGCCTATAAGAAAACTTGTTAATGCTACTATCCCTAAAGCTTTTATTCCAGATTCATTTATCTCATAGGCTATCTCTTTAAAGCGGATATTTTTAAAAGATTTTAGATACAACATTTTTGCTACAAAAAGTTTTCCTAAGAAAGCGACAAAAGATACAAAACCAGATAAGTATGTATTTATATCTTTTAGCTTTTTCTCTAAAAAGGATGATTTTTTCAGTTGAGATTGTGTTTCTAATTTTGTAATAATACGCTGCATTTTTACAAGTTCCAAAGTTGAGAGCAGTGTTTGATTTTCGCAAACGAGTGAGCATTTCACACCTTTGCCACTAAAAAACTCTTCCATTTTCACTAAAAATATTGCAGCAGCAGTATCTATAAATGAAACAGATATTAGATTTAGCTCTATTGTTTTAACACCACTTACATCTTTTTGCATCATCTGCCTTTCTAGTTGTGTAATAGAGTATAGGGTAAGTTCCCCTGAAAAATCTAGGGAAAGAAAAGAGTCTGATTGTGTGAAGTGAAGTATTGTCTGCATCAGTAACTATTAAAATGTTCTTTCAAGTAGTTTATTTACCTTGAGAATAGTAATAATCTTATCTTGTTGCTTTCCAACACCATCAATAATAGTGTCATCACCATTTACAGTGTCAGGTGGAGGTCCAATATCTGTCTTTTTGAGACGAATAGCCATAGTCAGTCTATCTATCACAAATCCAGCAACATCATCGCCATGACGCATGACAATAAAACGAGTCTCATCTGACTGATTTTTACTAGGAAGACCAAACTTTAAACGCAGGTCAAGTAGTGGAATAACTGCTCCACGAAGATTAAAAACACCAAGAACATAAGCTGGTACTTGAGGTACACGAGTCCATGAAAATGGCTTAATTATCTCCTGAATAGAGAGAATAGGAATAGCATATTCCTCCTCACCTATCACAAATCCAACTAGCTGAACAATGTCATCAAGTTGTGTTAAGTCTGTGTTTTGCTGGTCACTTTGTTGGTTAATAATTTGTTTTAATTTTTCACTCATTATAGGAACTCCGCTTTAAAGTTTACATTTCTCTGTACTACACTAGAGAGGTAGTCTGCTGAATATGGCTTCGTAATATACTCAACCATTCCAGACTCAACACCACGCATACGATCCGACTTACCAGTTCTTGATGTAACGGCAATGAGAGGTAAGTTTTTATACTTATTGTACTTTTTAATCTCTGTTGCTAGTGTATAGCCATCCATTCTTGGCATCTCAATATCTACGAGCATTGCATCAAAGTTATGCTCACCTGACTTTAAAATGTTAAGAGCTTCTTGCCCATCACTGGCTTCTACAAGAGTGATACCCATAGGTTCAAGTGCCTTTCTCATAATAGTTCTATCTGTTTTAGAATCATCAACTATCATAACCTTGTAGTCACTAGCAGATGTTTTTTCCAAACTTTGTGCTATTTCTCCACCACTTTCACCCATAGGCGATGCTTTAACATCTCGAGCCATAGACATAAGCGCTACAACATCAACGATGAGTGTTACACCACCATCACCGCGAATAGTAGCTCCTGCAACACCTTCAATACCCTTAAGGTAATCACCTAGCGATTTAATAACAATCTCTTCTTGACCCACTAAAGTATCTACAATAAGCCCTAGTTTTGAAGTTCCAAGACCAAGCACAACAACATAAGCATGCTCATTTGCATCTAAGATACGCTCTACTTCAAAAATATCACCAATATGTACAAGAGAAAGCACTTCATCACGTAAACGCATAACACTTCGACCTTCTACTGTATATATCTCATCTTTTGAGATGCGTACAGTTTCTAAAACAGAAGCAAGTGGAATCGCATAGTACTCCTCTTGAACACCAACAAGCAATGCTTGAATAATGGCAAGAGTAAGAGGAATCTTCAGTTTCATAGAAGTACCGACACCTATTTCAGAGTCAATATCTATCATACCATTAAGCTTTTCAATATTTGTTTTTACAACATCCATACCAACACCACGACCACTTACACTTGTAACAGCTGCAGCAGTTGAAAAACCTGGTTTAAAGATGAGACCAAAAGCCTCTTTATCACTCATACTATCAGCTTCTTTTTCAGTAATAAGACCTTTCTCAAGAGACTTCTTCTTAAGCATATTAGTATCAAGCCCCTTCCCATCATCATCTATCTGGATAACAATTTGATTCCCTTCATTATATGCTTTAAGGCCGATTGTTCCTGTTTCATCTTTCCCTTGAGCTAAACGCTCAGCTGGAACTTCAATACCATGGTCACAAGAGTTACGGATAATATGCACAAGAGGATCACCAATCTCTTCAACGATTGATTTATCAAGTTCTGTATCTTCACCATCAAGGACAAGATCTATCTTCTTATCAAGCTCACGAGAGAGGTCACGAATCATTCGTGGAAACTTGTTAAAGACCTTTCCAATAGGCAGCATACGAGTTTTCATAACTGCAATTTGGAGATCCGTTGTTACAAGTGAAACGATACTAACAACTTGATTGAGCTCTTCTAGAAACTCTTCACCTTCATAACGTTCTTCAACATCATCATTAATTTTTATCAGTCTATTTTTGGCAAGAACAAGTTCACCGATAAGGTTCATAAGGTGGTCAAGTCTTTTTACATCCACACGAATAGTTTGCTCGACGGCAGCAGGAGTTTTCTTCGCTGGTGCAGCAGCTTTTGGCTCTTCTTTCTTAGGTTCAGCTGCTGCAGGAGGTGTAGGAGCTGGTGCTGGAGTAGGCTCTGCTTTAGGAGCAGGAGTCTCTTTGGCAGATTCTTCTTCTATTGGTTCAGGAGGAGCAGAGAGAACTTCTTCTCCAGCAGCTATTTTCGCTTCACGCTTTGCCTTATCTTCTTCTTGGCGTTCTTGAAGGAGTTTTTCTATTTCTGCTTCAAGGTCGTCAGGACTCATATTGTCATAGTCAACTTCATCTTCTGCTGGAGCAGAAACTTCCTCAACTACAGGTGCTACTGCAACGGGAGCAGCTTCTACAGCAGGAGAAGCAACTTCACCATCTCCTCCTGTAATCTTGTCAAGTCTAGAAACACATGCTGCTACATCAATACCAGCATCCGCACTTGTATCACGAATAGTTTCTAAAAGTGCTTTCATTAAGTCAATAGATTCTAAAATAACATCCATGATATCAGGAGTAATAATTAAATCTCCATGACGTGCCTTATTTAGAACATCTTCCATATGATGCGTAAGGTGTGTTAATACATCAAAGTTTAAAAATGACGATGCACCTTTTACAGTATGGGCAACTCTAAATATTCCGTTTAAAAGTTCTAAGTCTTCAGGGTTATTCTCTAACTCCACCAAATCTTCATCTAACTTTTCTACTAGCTCAAAGGACTCAACTAAAAAGTCTTGTAGTATCTCTTGAAATTCATCCATATTTATACTCCTACTTCATATGTGCACGAACAACACGTGCTACTTCATCATAAAATGAACTTGCTTGAAACTTCACTAAGTAAGCTTCTCCTCCAGCTTCAACACCTCTACCTTCACTAAAGTGGTCACTAATAGATGAGTTAAAGACTATGGGAATACTCTTAAAGCGTTCATCATCTTTGACATTTGCTGCAAAATGGAAACCATCCATCTTTGGCATTTCTACATCACTTATGATAATTTTAAGTGTTTGGGATAAATGCTCTCCATATGTTTCGTAGAGACCACTCAATTTTTGTAGTCCATCCTCTCCATCCATAGCTTCAACAACTTTGAAGCCCATCTTAATAAGTGCTTCTTTTACTATTTTTCTAGCAGTGGAACTATCATCAAGAACTAGTGCTAAACCTGAAAAAGTCTCTATCTCTTGAGGGACATTGTCTGTATCTGGTTCGTAAAGTCCAAGGTCTTGAACAACAGATTCTAGGTCTAAGATGAGAAGAACATTATCCCCTTCTATCTTTGTTACACCAGTTATTTTGTTAGAGTCAAGTGCACCTGTTCCACTTACAAAAGTTGCTGGTTCAATTTCGCTCCAGCTGATTCGGCGAATACGTCTTGCTTCATGTACAACAAACCCAATAAGTACATTATTAAACTCAGTAATAATAATACGGGCATTTGCTTTTGCATTCTCAGGCTCTTCTATCCCCATCCATTTTGCCAGATTTACAACAGGTATAACAACATCACGAAGATCAAATATACCCTCAATGAACTCTGGTGTCCCTGGAAGTTCTGTCAAGTCAGGTATACGAATAATCTCCTTTACCTTTGACACATTAATACCATAGATACCCTCATATACACCATCTTCTTCTTGTTTTAATATACGAAAATCTACAAGTTCCATCTCATTGGAACCGACTTTTAGAGAATTATCACCCATCTAGCTACTCCCTTTGAACTCTTTTTCTTCTAAAAGAGTTCTTTCTTGCAGCGATTTTACAATAAAATATCTTTGATTGCAAGCAAAAGCAGCTAAATTAATATACTCAAATGTTTCAAATGTGTACGATTTATTCTGATGATAGTGACCTTCTATAAAATACTCACATTTATACTTCTCTAAATGACGTTTTTGCAAGTACTCTCTAAAACCGATAAACTCTTTGCAATCTTCTTTTTTCTCCAAATAAGTATCAAGTTTGTTGATTATTATGTTTCCTAATCTTGTGTCAATTGCATTTAAAAGTTTTAGAACCCATCTATTTCGCATAATTTTACTATAAAATCTATAACTAAATACACCATCAAAATCGCCATGAGCTAAAGCAATAGTTTTTCCAGCATATTCAGCGATAATAGGTTGCTTTTGTATAGGATATACCCTTGCATCTTTAAAAATATTTGCAAGCTGAAAGTCATGATTACCCTCAAGATATATAACTTCTATTTCTTTACTTATCTTTTGTATTAGTCTTACAATAATTCTATTTTCTTTTATAGTATAGATAACATTACCAAAAAGTGCATCTAAAACATCGCCCATTAAAATAAGTTGTGATGTTTGGATTTTTTTTGAAGCTATATCTTTAAGCAGACTTAGAAGTTCAGGACGAAGATAAGAGTAGTGTGCATCCCCTAAAAGGAGTGCGCCCTCTTGGAGTATAAAACTAGGGGACATAAGCTATATCTGGAATTCCCATATTTTCATCAAGCCCCATCATAAGGTTGGCGTTTACTAGAGCTTGAGAAGAAGCACCACGCATAAGGTTATCGATAGCACTTGAGATAAAGAGCATATTTTTCTTACGTTTAACATAGATGTCACAGAAATTTGTTCCTGCAACACTTTTCATATCAACTGGATTTTCACTTACTCGGACATTCTTCTCATCTTTATAGTACTCACGAAGAGTTTGCTCTGCATCAAAGTCATCACTCACTTGGAGATAGATAGAGCTTATCATACCACGAGTAAGAGGTACTAAGTGAGGTACAAAAGTCACATCATCAAAATCAATGTTTAACTTTTGAGCTATCTCTGGTGCATGTCTGTGTAGCATAGGATTATAAGCAAAAAGGTTATCATTAACATTAACAAAGTGTGTTACATCGCTAAGTTTTTTTCCTGCACCACTTACACCAGTCTTTGCATCTATTATCATAGGAGTATTGGCTTGGCGTTTAGAGAGAAAAGGAAGCATCCCTAGTATGGCAGAAGTGGGAAAACATCCTGGGTTTGCTACAAGTTTTGCACTTTTAAGTTCATCTCTAAACATTTCAGGAAGACCATAGACAACGTGTTCTAAATTTTCTACATCAGTATGAGGCACATAATACTCTTCATATACTTCTTGAGTGAGTCTATAGTCTGCTGAGAGATCTACAACTTTCACACCCTTGGCGATAAGAGGTTTTACATAAGCCATAGCTGTTTTATGTGGCAGTGCTAAAAAAACAAGCTCACACTCTTTTACAATAGTATCTATGTCAGCTTTATGAACAGTATCTTCGCAAACACCATTTAAAGATGGGTGGAGTTTATTTATAGTCGTACCACCCTCAGAGTTAGCGATGTAGTTAAGATGAAACTTTGGATGTTTAAGAAGCATCTTTACAAGTTCTAAACCTGTATAACCAGTTGCTCCTACTATACCTACATTTATCATGACTAATTACACTCAAAAACGATTTCTTGGTATTTCACCTCATCGATTTCAAACTCTTTTTCTCCACCAGGAAGGCGAACTTTTACCTCATCACCCTCTTCTCGACCGAGAAGTTGTTTTGCAAGAGGAGAGTTAAAAGAGATAAGACCCATGTCAGGATTTGACTCACATCCACCTACTAAAGTGTAAGTAACTTCTTCCTCACTATCCATATCTGTCATCACAACTGTAGAACCAAAAGAGATTCTAGCATGCTCTAACTCACTAGGATCTACTATCTGAGAATTACCAAGAATACGTTG
>WFNM01000142.1 GCA_015488615.1 Sulfurimonas sp. | reverse complement strand
TTTGAAGGTGTGAGTGCTAAGCTTACTCGTAAAGGTGTAAGTGCTGAACTATTAACAACACTTAAGGAGAAGTTTGAGTCTCTAAAAGTTGCCAAGCAAGAGTTTGAAACACTGCAAGCAGCACAAAATGCTATGAGTAAAGAGTTTGGTGTTTATAAACGCGAGGGCAAAGACATCTCTGAACTTAAAGCAAGAGTAGATGCAAACAAGCTTAAAGTAACCCAAGCAGTAGAAGTTCAACGCGAACGCCAAGAAGAGTTAGAGACTATAGCGATGGCAGTGCCAAATATGCCAGATGATAGTGTACCAGATGGGAAAGATGAAGAGGATAACATAGAACTCAAAAAAGTACTTACGCCTAAAGAGTTTAGTTTCACTCCAAAAGAGCACTGGGAACTAGCTGAACAAAATGGCTGGATAGATTTTGAACGAGGTGTAAAACTTGCGACTTCAAGATTTTCAGTAAGTTTTGGAATGGGTGCTAGGTTAGAGCGTGCACTTATAAACTTCATGCTTGACTTTAACCGTGAGAGAGGCTTTGAAGAGGTAAGTGTTCCAGCACTTGTAAACCGTCAAGCACTTGAAGGAACTGGACAACTTCCAAAGTTTGAAGATGACTTATATAAGATGGATGGAGTAGAACTTTTTCTCATTCCTACGGCTGAAGTACCCGTTACTAATCTTTATGCTGATGAGATACTCGCGGCTAATGAACTTCCAAAAAGAATGACAGCTTACACTTCATGCTTTAGAAAAGAAGCAGGAGCAGCTGGTCGTGATACACGCGGGATGATACGCCAACACCAGTTTCATAAAGTCGAACTCGTAGCGATAACAACACCAGATACAAGTGAGATAATGTTTGAGCAGATGGTGAGTTGTGCTTCAGATATACTCACAGCACTTAAACTTCCACACAGACTTGTAAACTTATGTACAGGAGATTTAGGTTTCGGTGCAGCACACACAACTGATATTGAAGTTTGGTTGCCAGGACAAGACCAATACCGTGAAATCTCTTCTATCTCAAACACGAGAGACTTCCAAGCTCGTCGAGCAAAAATCCGTTATAAAAATGGTAAGAAAAATGAGTTTGTAAATACTTTAAATGGTTCTTCTTTAGCCGTAGGTCGCACACTTGTAGCTATTATGGAAAACAATCAAAATGAAGATGGAAGTATTGATATTCCTGAAGTCTTGAAGCCTTACTTAGGGATGAGTATTTAACACTCTTTGATGCTAAGAATAAAATCTATAACTTTTTTTTCTGGCATTTCACAAGGTTTTAAAAGTCCATTGCCAATATTTGGGTAATAGTTGAGGCTAATGAAATCCTTGTCTCCTAACTCTTGAGCATAAAGCTTTATGAGTTTTCCATTTAGTTGTGTTTGTTTTGAGAGTAAATATCTTTTATTGCAATAAAGGACATCATAACTCCCATCATCTAATGCTAAGAGTTTAGTATGGAATAGTTTTTTCAACGGCATGTAAAACCTCTAAATAATGAATAATTTATCATTTGCTATTTTATCTCTTTTAAAATAATTAAACACCTACTTTTTAGTATAATAGTAAAATTAAAAATAAGAAGTGATATGTATAAACTAAACTACTATGTACCAACTCATGCAAAGGAAAAGACAAAACAAGCGCTATTTGATATAGGTGTAGGTATGTTTGATAACTACGAAAATTGTTCATGGGAAACTATAGGTCAGGGACAATTTAAACCTATTAGAGATGCAAAGCCAAATATTGGTGAATTAGAGAAACTCGAAGTCTTAGAAGAGTATCAAGTTCAGATGATTTGTATTGATGAGCTAATCTATAAAGCTGTTAAGACTTTAAAAGAGACTCATCCTTACGAAGAAGTTGCTTATGAAGTTTTCAAGATGGAAGATATATGAATATGAGTATGGATTGTAAATAATTTTTAGGCAAACTATTGTATACTCATTTTTATGAAAATATACTTACTTTTATGCCTTTTTTTGTCCTCACTCAATGCTGCAAACTACTCCTTTATAGACACAAGTGTCAACTATCTAGACTGGTCTTCTTCGACTCAAAGTAACTCTATACAAAAAGATTTTACTTACTTAGAGATAGAGGGTGGTGCTGGTTGGGACTGGGGTGAGTTTTACGGTTTTACTGATCTTGAAAATCCTCTTAAAAAATATAATGATTCCGCTCCTGATAACCTACATTTAGTTTTAAAGCCTATTCTGGATATTTATATACAAAATGGTTTTGCAGTCCATTTACAAAATTTTTATTTTAACTCTAAAGAATTTTATGTGAACAATCTTGTAGTAGGAATTTCTTATAAATACTGTAATGAGTCTAGTAATTTTTGGATCATTCCTTTTCTTGGAGTTCATTATCAAAGTAGTACATACTACTCAGGGTATAATGGTATTATGGCAGGATGGTCGTTCAATTATGACTTTAAAATTTTTGGAGAGGATTTTTATCTATTTAACTGGAATGAGATAGAGTTTGCTAGAGCAAAAGAGGCTTATCAACTTCCTGATGGAACACCAATCGGTGATGAAAAAGCTTACGGCCTTAATGGTGCACTCTCTTGTTGGTATAAAATAACACCATCCTTTACAACGGGAATTCAATACCGATATGCTAAGTATAAACTAGGTTCGAATACTTATCAGTCAGGATTTATATATACACTTAAATACTACTATTAAGATTAGTCATAAAATTATAGTAAAATGGCACTCTATTTGCTACATAAATAATAAATACATTAAAGGGAGTTCATGGCAGAGTTAGAAGAAGAGATAATAATCATTGAGGATGATGCAGCCATTGAAAATTCTTTTGGGACAGAAGAAGAACTATCAAAAATTCCAGCTAATAATAAGAAGAAACTTATTATTTTTGGATCTATTACTTTCCTTTTAGTCTTTATTACTCTAGCTTTATTTTTCTCACTTAGATCTTCAGGTCCTGAAGTTCCATCAGAACGCAATGATATGACACTTCTCGACAAGAAACTCAAACAGAAGCCAAAACCTCATATTGAGATATCTAAACTCGAAAATATGATCGCAAAAGCGAACTATCTCTATACAAATGGTTCTAAAGAAAAAGCACTTTCTCTCTATAAAAATATCGCACAATACAGCGAAGCTATTTCTGAGTACAACCTTGGTGTAGCACAACTAAGAAATGAACAGTATTCTTTAGCCCTTAAAACCTTTTCAAAAGCTATTAAAAACGATGAAAAACGATGTGTAAGTGCTATAAATGCTGCTGTTTGCGCACTGCAACTTAAAGATGAGAAAAGCTTTCATTATTATATTAACCTAGCCTATGCTTACCTTCCTTATGAAGCAAACTCTCCTTTATACTCTTACTACTATACACTTATAAATTACTATAAACAGAACTATTTAGCTGCACTCAATGCACTAAAAAATGCCACTTCTAAAGAGTATCCACAAATACAAAAACATCTTAGTGCAAAGATAAATGCACTCTATAGAAATGATTATGATGCCATAGAAGTGATGGAACAGCATTTTGAACCCATAGATGAGTTCAGTCTTGGCTTACTCTATGCTCGTGTTGGTGATTTTACGCTTGCAATTGGACATTTAAAAGCGGCAATTGTTAGAAATATCCAACCAGTAAAAGCACAACTTGCTCTAGGACTTATAAATCTCAGACTAGGTCGTCTCATACAAGCTGCTGCAAAAATAAGTAATATGACAGACATGTACCCAAAAGAAGTTTATACCTATTATCCAATCCATGTGAAGCTCGATGATGCACTCTTTGATACACTCAAAGCACAGCTTAGATATAGACATAGTATTTTGACCTCAAAAAATACTATTTATCAAAAAATCTTTGCATTTTCACCATATAAAATTTTTAATGCCAATCAAACTATTAGTTACATTCGCAAAGGAAATGCAAATATATATATAGATAATATTCATTCTGCAAAGAAATACTTCAAAACAAGTTCATCTTCTTCTAGTGTGAATATAGGAATAACAGAGGCAATAAAAAAAGCACTTAACCTCAAAATACGAGATGCAAATAGTGAATTACAAGCTTTAGTAAAATTACAACCTAAACACTCTATACTCCAGTATAACTTAGCACTCACATATGCACAAATGGGTAACCTAAAAAAAGCGAATGAGCACTTTCTTCGCTCATATTATTTAAATGCAAAGAACTATCTTTCTGGTGTTTATGCAGTAATGACTAGTCAACTTATACATAAAAATTCTACAAAACTCCGTTCAATACTCAAAGATGCTATATACAATGAAGAAGACAGTGAAGAGAAGGAGCTCTATAAAACACTTATGTTTATAGCAGACAATAATTACGTTTCAGCAGTTGATTGGTTAGATAATAATTACAAAAAAAGACCTCTATACTTACTTCTAGACACAATTATAAGCCTTAAAACCAACAACCTAAATGTAGCAAAAAAGGCGACGAGTACACTTACTCTTTTACTTCCACATGAGATACTACCACACTTACTCTATATAGATGCACACTTCTCAGAGGAGCCACCCAAGAAGTATGCTAGCTCTGTGTTAAACTATCTTCGTAAACAGAATTTTACTTTTAACGATCTATATTTTGGTCCTTATATCACGAGGTATTTATACATACAAGAGAATCTCATCATAGGTAAGCTTTATTTTTTATGTCAACAACTAAAAAGTGTACTTAGTACTACTAATGGAAATACTCAAGATATCATCAGTAGTTTAGCACTTGCCTCCCTTTTTGACAAGCAATTTGAGGAGTCATATACTCTTTATAATACACTGATAGATGAGCTAAAGGTACAGGACTCTTACACACTTTTTTTAGGTGCAGTAGCATCAACTGCAGCTAAACATCATGCTAATGCAATTGCTCTCTTAGAACTCTCTAAACTAAAAAATAGTGATTATTATGAAAGCAGATATGCTTTAGCACTCTTATACTTAGAAGTGAAGAACAATGAAGGAGCGGTGATTCAACTCTCTCGAATACATCAAGATGGCTATCAGTCACACTATTTTGATTTTGAAATAAATACGAAAGAGTTACTCTTTAAGAAAAATAACCCATAAGTGACTGGCCTGCACTTAAACCCTCTCCTATCCGAGCATTAAGCCTAAAGTTTTTTGGAAGATAGAGAGTTGTAACACCACTTACCATTACACCATATCTACTTGTTTGCAGTACATTTTGAGCGAATAAAAGATCTACATCAAGTGATTTAAAACTTTGGGTAAGTCTATGAGACACTTTAAGACTA
This sequence comes from Sulfurimonas sp., assembly GCA_015488615.1. Classification (GTDB taxonomy): domain Bacteria; phylum Campylobacterota; class Campylobacteria; order Campylobacterales; family Sulfurimonadaceae; genus Sulfurimonas. The sequence goes on along the minus strand of WFNM01000142.1, from coordinate 3,098 downwards.
TTATTTTCAACATCACTAAAAACTATCTCTACATACTCATTTAAACTAGAAAATAAGTTTGAATACTTAGAGAGCCTTGGCCCTTTATAATGATGTATAGAGCTAATTTGAGCATTGAAAGGTACTCGAAGTAATGATATATCTTGATAACTACTTTGTATCTCTATTTTGAAAGTATACTCATCATTATCTACTAACTCCTCAACTAAGAGAAGCTTACCATCAACAGGAGAGAGTAAATTTCCTTTTTCATGATTAATAAGTTTTCGCTCTGGATTTCTAAAGATATAAACAAAAAATAGAGTAGATAAGAAGAATAGAAAAGTGAATATATCTAAGTCAAAGATTACACAGAGAAGAAGAAGGCCTGCACTAAAAAGAATATAAGGCATACCTTCTTTAGCAACGGGAAAGAGATTACTTCTCATCACTTGACTCATCTGATTTATCTATCATCGAAGCATCCACCTTCAACTCTTCAGATATCTCATCAATATTATCATCAAGTTTAGATTCTAAACCATTTTCTTTTTCAAACATTTGAATAATTTCACGAACCTCTTCACCTGTAATATTTTCTTTCTTATAAAGAAGTGCTACCATACCTTCGATGGCATCTCTATACTCTTCAAGTCTCGCTACTACTAATAGATAACGCTCTTGGAGTGACTCTTTAATGAATGTATCCATATCTTCAGCCATCTTATCACTATACTCACGAGTAGCAGTTCCGCCATTACCCAAAAATGATTGACGAGTTTTTTCTAAAACCATAAGGCCTGCTATATCTGTCATACCATATGTCTGCACCATAGATTTAATAATATCAGTTGCACGTTCAAGATCATTCCCTGCACCTGTTGATATCTCGCCAATGAAGACCTGCTCTGCTGCTCGACCACCAAGAAGTGTATCCACTTCAGCCCATAATTCATGCTTTTGCATCATAAATTTATTTTCTTCTGGTTTGTTTAAAGTGTAACCGAGTGCTGCGAGTCCACGAGGCACAATAGAAACCTTAGATACCTTTTTCGCACCAACAGTTGTTTCAGCTAGTAAAGCATGACCACTTTCATGGTAAGCTACTATCTTTTTCTCTTTAGGGTTAATACGGCGTGATTTTTTAGAAAGTCCAGCGATAGCACGCTCGACCGACTCAAAAAGATCCTTTTGTTTTACTGTTTTTTGACTTTTTCGCCCAGCAAGAAGAGCACCTTCATTGATAATGTTTGCTAAATCTGCACCAGCTAAACCAGCAGTCAGACGTGCCACTTCTTCAACATCAACATCTTTGTTCATTTTTACATTTTTCATATGGACTTTAAGAATTTTCACACGCCCTTCAAAGTCAGGTTTATCAACAAGAACTTGTCTATCAAAACGGCCAGGTCTGAGTAGTGCTTGGTCGAGAATCTCAGGTCTATTCGTTGCAGCTAAAATGATAACAGGAGTATCAGTACCAAAACCATCCATCTCTGCTAAGAGTTGATTTAAAGTCTGTTCTCTCTCATCATTTCCACCCATATTCGCGCCATTTGCACGACTCTTACCTATGGCATCAATCTCATCGATAAAGATAATACTAGGAGCATCTTTTTTTGCTTGTTCAAAGAGGTCACGTACACGCGCTGCACCTACACCAACAAACATCTCTATAAAACTAGAACCAGTTACAGAGAAAAAAGGCACTTCAGCTTCACCAGCTACGGCCTTAGCAAGTAGTGTTTTACCAGTACCAGGACTACCAACAAGAAGTACACCCTTAGGAATCTTTGCCCCAATCTCAACATAACGAGCAGGATACTTTAAAAAATCAACAATCTCTTGAACTTCTTCTTTAGCCTCTTCAACACCCGCTACATCATCGAACTTCGTACTTGGTTTTTCAGAGTTAACCATCTTTTTAGAATTACCCATACCAAGAAGACCGCCACCCATGCTTTTTTGCATTCGTCCAGCAAAAAACATCCAGATACCTATAATGATAAGGAAAGGGAATAGCCACCCAAACATCTCAGTAAACCAGTTAGTTTCAGAAAAACCTTCATACTCTATATTATTTTTGTCTAAAGCTTTTATAAGATCTGTATCCCCTCTGACTATACGAGTTGTATAGATTTTTGATCCATTAGTAGAGTACGCTTTTATATAAGTTTGACCTATCTCTACTTTTGAAACACTTTTTGAATCTACTAAAGACTTCATTTCTGAATAACTTATTTTTTCAATATGTTTATTTGCACTACCTAAAGCTGTGCCACTTGCACTAGCACCATCACCAACTACTATTTTAAAAAGCCCAATAATTACAATTGAAAAAATTGCGAATGTTATGAGAGGATTTTTGTTAAAAAAGTTATTGTTATCGTCATTTTTTTTATTTTGATTTGCCATACTACTCTTTTATATTTATTTTTTATTTTTTACTATTAAAGTAATCCACTCATCTTGAGTGATTTTTTCTATGAGCTCACAATCTTTATAAAAGTTGAGAACTTTTTCTTCATATTTATCTAAAATTCCAGAAAGTACTAAAACTGCATTTGGTTTCAATGCTTTTTTCAGATCATGAGCTATAAATATCAATACATCTGCCACAATATTTGCAACAACAAAATCATACTCTTTATCAACTAATGAAGAAGAACCTTCCCAGATTTTTGCATATGAAAGGCCATTTAATTCTGCATTTACTATAGAGTTTTCTACAGAAATAGGGTCAGTATCACAAGCATCTACAATAGCACCAAGTTTCATAGCGGCCATAGCTAAGATACCACTACCACAACCAACATCTAAAATCGTATCACCTTTTTTTACATACTTAGAAATCGCTCTTAGAGCTGATGCAGTTGTTGGATGATGGCCTGTTCCAAATGCTAAAGCAGGATCAATTACAATATTGATAAGTTCTGGGTCTGGAGTGTCCCAAGTTGGATGAATATAAAATTTATCTATTGCTAAAGGCTGTATACTATCTTGATAAGACTTCACCCAGTCACTATTTTGCAGTTTTGTCTGTTTGCACTCTATCTCTATAGTTGTACCAAGTGCTTTTTGGAGTGCCTCTGCAAACTGCTCCAGTCCCCAAATAATAG
>WFNM01000141.1 GCA_015488615.1 Sulfurimonas sp. | reverse complement strand
TACTGCAAACTTCGAGTATTTTTACATTTAATTCTCTACTATCTACCCCACCCATAGCGACTAAAACATTGATATACTCACTTTTTTTCTTTTGAGCAAACTTTTGGTAAAACTCCTCTCGTAAAAGAGTATACTTACTCCCACATCTAAGCTCACACTCTTTGGGGACTAAGCTCTTGTATTTTTTTGCATCAGCACTGATATTATGATTTAAAAGTATGTCACAGTAGTGTTTCTCATAAGTATCATCAAGTGCCATGATAGTAAGTTCTGAATGTTTTGTTTTTAGCTCTTTTTCATACTTATAGTCAATCCCATAGTGGTCTATCACTATCATATTTATAGCATACTTCTTTAAAAGAATATCTACCTCTTCTCTATTATTTGAGGTTAATAGCTCTATTTTATATCTAGCTTCCGTTATTTTATGATTTATATTTCCTTTTAAATCTTGTGTAGAAAATATAATAGTATGACCTTTTTTAGCATATTGAGAAGCTAAAACTAAATCACGCATGATATGCCCAGTACCTATAGTCGAAGAGGAATCAGATCGAAATAAAATATTCATACTATCTACTTAAGAAGAATTTCATACATAAGTTCAGCTCGTTCAAAATCCTCTTGGGTATCTATATCTTGAACAAACTTTCTATCTAAAATCACAGGTATACTCTGTGAACCAAATGGGATATCACTCCACTCTTTATCCACTCTCTCCCAGTAAAACTGCCCTGCATCTTGATAACCCTCTTCTAGGTCCTGCGAACGAGTTTTAAAGTACTCTGGAGTAAACATTTGGCATCTACCATCTTTTGTAACACTAAAAGTTCTTTGTACAGGGAAAGGCATGCTTGTCACACTAAATGCCATCTTAGCATCAGAGTTTTTGAGTCTCTCATACCCTTGTGCTAAATACTTCACTTGCAAAAATGGAGCAGTAGGGTAAAGTGTGCAGACAAATGCGAACTCTTCACCCTTTTTTTGAAGATACTCTATAGCATGAGCAACTGCATCACCGCTTGTACTCATATCATCACTCAGCTCTTTTGGTCTTATAAAAGGAGTCTCTGCTCCATACTCTCGCGCGATACTAGCTATCTCCTCATCATCCGTAGAGACTATAACTCGCTTAAAAAGTTGAGACTTTAATGCCACTTCAATACTATAAGCGATAAGAGGCTTCCCATGAAAAGGCTTGATATTTTTTCGTGGTATACGTTTACTCCCTCCACGTGCTGGGATTATGGCTATTGCGTTTAGCATTTAGAAACTACACCCACGATGAGTATATTTATGAATGACATCTAAAACAGTGTCCGCTACATACTCTGCATCTTGCATGCTCATCGTTTGATTACATGGTATGGAGATTTCAGAGTTGTAGAAGTCGTTTGCAACTGGCAGAGAGACCCTACCAAACTTCTCTTGATAGAAGCTATTTTTATAGATAGGTTTATAGTGTACTTGTACACCAAGTCCTCGCTCTTGAAGCTCTTTAAATATATCTTCTTTTGGACAGTGGAGTTCAGGGTTTAAGATGATAGGGTAGAGATGCCTTGAGCTTACGGTATTTGCTTCTAGTTTTTGTGTTAAAAAGAGCTTTTCACCTTTAAATCTTTCATCGAAATAGACTGATATTCTGTTTCTAGTGGCTATAAACTTGTCAAGTTTTTTAAGTTGAGAACTCCCTAAAGCCCCAGCCACTTCTGTCATACGTAGGTTATACCCCATACTTACCATATCGGAGTTCCATAACTCTTTTTTGACTACTCCATGAGAGCGAAAGAGTCGTAGTTTTTTGGCATACTCTTCATTGTCAGTAAGCACTGCACCGCCCTCACTCGTTGTGATAGGCTTAATAGCATGAAAACTAAAGATACTCATATCTCCAAAGGAACCTATCTTTTTCCCCTCTATGCTAGAACCTAGTGCATGAGAAGCATCATCTATAAGCAGAATATTATGCTTTTTTGCGATGCTCTCTATACTCTTCATTTCTACAGGTTTTCCAGCAAAATCTACAACGACTATTGCCTTTGTTTTTGGAGTGATAAGCTTTTCTATCTGTTTCTCGTTTATGTTTCCATCGAGTTTCACATCACACCAGATAGGTTTTGCACCGAGTGTTACAAACATATTTGAAGTGGCTACAAAGGAGATGGGTGTTGTGATAATTTCATCGCCCTCTTTTATATCAGCAACACTATAAGCTCCATATAAAGCAGATGTAGCCGAGTTAAACGCCACTGCATATTTCGCTCCTGTATAGTCACACAGATCTTGCTCAAACGCAGCTACACGAGGTCCTTGAGCTAAAAAACTACTCTTTAGCACTTCTGTTACAACCGCAATGTCATCATCATCTATAAGTTGTGTGGAGTAACTAAGCATCTAAGATTCTTCTTTTTTTGTAGACTCTAGTTTTGCTAAGAGTTCTTCGTGCGAGAGCCAAAGAGCATTATCTCTTGAGTTATACTCAAATCCTTGAGGCACACTCTCACCTTTTTCTTGAAGATTATTTGTTGTGAAGTCTATTGGGGCTGAAAAAGTGATACTAGGCTTGATGACAAAATGGTCATGAAACTCTAAGGTGAGATGTGAGTCGTCTAGGGGACACATAACCTCGTGAAGTTTCTCTCCCGGGCGGATGCCTATGATCTCTTGAGGGAGCTTAGGTGCTATTGCCTTTGCCATCTCTGTCATCTTCATAGAGGGAATCTTAGGAACAAAAATTTCTCCTCCCTGCATACGAGCAAAGTTTTTAAGTACAAACTCTACTCCCTCTTGCAGGGTAATCCAAAAGCGAGTCATATTTGGCTCGGTGATAGGAAGTGAAGTTGCCCCCTCAGCTATAAGGTTTTTGAAAAAAGGTATAACAGAACCCCTAGAACCTAGAACATTTCCATAACGTACAACAGAAAATTTAATGTCATGTCCACCTCTTAGATTATTTGCAGCCACAAAAAGCTTATCTGAGACAAGTTTACTTGCACCATAAAGGTTTGCAGGGGATGCTGCTTTGTCTGTAGAGAGAGCAATAGTGTAGGGTACTTTGTTATCTATGCAGGAGTCGATGATGTTTTGTGCACCCATAACATTTGTTTTTATACACTCCATCGGGTTATATTCAGCGATTGGGACATGCTTTAGAGCTGCTGCATGGACAACAAAATCAACACCAACCATAGCTTTTTGTAAACGCGGTAAATCACGTACATCACCGATAAAGTAACGCATACACTTATCTGTAAACTTCTGTGCCATCTCGTACTGTTTGAGTTCATCACGAGAGTAGATAACAATTTTGTTTGGTCTATATGTTTTTAAAATAGTTTTGACAAATTGTTTTCCAAAACTTCCAGTTCCACCAGTTATGAGTATATTTTTACCATTAAGCATTTCTATCCCCTCTTTTATATTATGAAAGTATAGCAAGTTTAATACCACTAAAGATTTTTTTTTACTTGTCGATATTGTGAATAAGAGAAACTATAATAATGCAAGATTATTAATATAAAAGGATTTTTTATGGGTATTTCATCACTAGGTGCAGGATCTGGAATTTTAACACAAAATGTACTTGATCAGTTAAGAAAAGCAGATGAAGCACAGAGAATTACACCACTTACTTTAAATATAGCTAATGAAAATGACAAAAGTGCAGCTCGTGATGTTTTAGATGCTGCAATGGTAAACTTTAGAGATGCAGCACATGAACTACAAAGCACAACTCTTTTTGACACAAGAAAGACAGAGGTAACTGGAACTTCTGTACTAGTGAGTGCTGCTGGAGGCAGTGATATTCAAAGTTTCACTCTTGATGTCACACAGTTAGCAAAAAAACAGATCAGTGAATCTGGTTCATATAGTGCAGATACAGCACATATAGCGACTGGAACAGGAACTTTTGATCTCAAAATTGGTGCAAATCTACATACTATTAATTATGATGCTACTACTACTTTAAAAGACTTAAAAAACAGTATCAATAAAATTGCAGGTACAGATGTAAATGCTAGTATAGTACAAATAAAAACTGGAGATTTTAAACTTTTTCTTAGTGCAGCAAACGAAGGTACATCACAAACTATATCTATAACAGATACAAGTGGTCTTCTCTCAGATGATGGAGGTACGAAATCTGGTGGTACAAACTTAACATCTGGTTTAGTTACTATTCAGAGTGGCCAAGATGCTACTTTTGATTTTAATGGACAATCTATTACAAGAAGTTCTAATACTGTAACAGATTTAGTTTCTGGCTATACGGTTTCTCTTCACGAGCTTGGAAAATCTACTGTAAATGTTTCTCAAGATAGAAAAGATTTAGAAAAAAGAGTAGATAGTTTTGTCAAACAGTATAATGCTGTTGTAGGTAAGCTAGCAGAGCAGACAAAATCAAGTACAGACAGTAAGACACGTGGTATATTTTCCAATGATAGTATTGTGAAATCTATGCAAAGCAGTATCCAAAATATGCTAGGAAGTATCTCAAATGCAGGTGGTAACCTACTAGATTATGGTTTTGATATAGATAAAAGTGGGGTTATGAGTGTTGATAAAACAGTTCTCAATGAGAAAATAGATGCAAATTCTGCTAATGTTAAAGCATTTTTTGCTGGTGGTGAGTATACGGATTCGCTAAATAATGTAACAACCTTAACAGGAGCTTTTAGCTCTTTTTACACTACAATTAATTTATTTACTAAAACTAATGGTGATCTTGATCAAGTAAAAGATAGTATTAATGAGAATTTGAAAAATTATGAAGATAGAAAGACAAGTGCAATAAAACGTATAGATGCAAAATATGAGATTATGAAAAAACAATTTACCGCTTATAATAATATTATCAATAAATTCAGCTCAGCATCAAGTGTATTTACTCAATTAGCAAATAAATCAACAAATGGTTAAAGAAATGCAATAAAATACCGATGTATTGAGTAATAAATTAATAGAAGATATTAAGAAAAGGATTTTAAATGTATGGTAATAATGCACATAATATTTATGCACAAAATAATGTAGAGATTGAGTCGCCAGCAAAGCTTACAGAAATGCTTTATGAAGGGGTATTGCGTTTTAATGCACAAGCTAAAAGAGCAATAAAAGATAAAAATATTGAAAAAAGAGTTTACTGGATGAATCGTTCGACAGCAATTATTACAGAACTAATTGCTACTTTAGATATGAAACAACAGGGAAATATTTCTCAATATTTAGAGGGCTTATATAATTATCAAATACAGCTTATAGTAGATGCTGGAAATGAAAATGATTTTACGAAACTTGATGAGTGCAGTAATGTATTTAAGGTTCTTTTAGAGGCTTGGAGAGAGTCAACTAATGTGGCTTAATGAGCTAAAAATTGCTCTTATTCAAAAAGACATCGACAAGCTTGATGAGCTTGTGGATGATCTGCCAAATTTAGAAAAAGCCGAAGAGATTGATGAAGCACTTCACCTCTTAGCAGCTGCCACTACTTTCATCACAGAACTTCGTAATGAGACACACACTTCAATGATACAAATGCAAAAAAATATAAAATTTCTCAAATCAACACAAGCACCCCTTGTCTCAAAACTAGATATAAATTCATAACTCCTTCTTTTTCGCTATCCCAAACTTCAAACTTCTTATAGTGTACTCACTTACAACTGCACCTTTTCGCATTGTAAGTATATGTTCTACTGCATCAGCTATATCGCTAGCAAATAACTTTTCATCCTCTTTTTTACTTGTCTCAAAACGCAGCTCATCATAAAAACCTGACTCAGTCATATCTGGATTGATATTTGTAATACTTAGTCCACTTTTACGTGTCTCTTCAAAAAGCGAGTCGCCAAAGGCTTTGAGTCCCGCTTTTGTAGCGGAGTAAACGCCAGCAAATTTACTTGCCCTTATGGCTTCGATGGAGTTAATGTTTATGAGGTAGCCCTCACTTTTCTTGAGACTTCTTAGTGTGGCGTTTGTAAGTAGCATCGGTGCAGTGAGGTTTAAGAAGGTCATCTCTGTGATAGTACTCGCGTTTAATTCCTCATGTGGCTCAAACCTTCCAAATCCTGCTGCGTTTATGAGGATAAATATATCCTCATTTTTTAGTTTTTCACAAAGGAGAAGAGTTGCTTTTTCATTTGAGAGGTCTACTTGCAAGGCAGTGAAATGTTCTGAACTAAACAGAGAAGTCTCCACAGTCCGGCTCACACCGATAACACTATATCCAAGTCTCAAAAGCCTCTCACTGATAGCCCGACCTATCCCAGAACTTGCCCCTGTTACTACTGCTTTTTTCATTCTCTCTTCCTTGCTTTTTTTATGAAAGAACCGGTTAAAACCGGTGTTAC
>WFNM01000140.1 GCA_015488615.1 Sulfurimonas sp. | reverse complement strand
AGAGGATAGTACTGAGCTAAGAGCTTATTGTTCTCTATACCTGCTAGTTTACGCAGAGCTTTGTTTATATGGGCATAGGTGATGCTTATTCCATTCTCATCAAGTTCTAGAGTAGAAGCATTCACTTTTTTAACAGTATGTCCATCTGTCGTCCCTCCAATAACACCTTTTTTAGTTATAGGCTTACCTAGAAACATCATAGAACTGACACTCCAGTGATCCTTTCCATTTCCTCCATTATAACCTGGTGTTCGTCCAAACTCACTTCCAACAACAATGATAACCTTATCTGCGATACCTTGGTTTATAGCATCTTGTTTGAGTAGCTCTACACCTTTTAGAAGTACAGCTAATCTAGGTATATGTCTTGCATCATGATTTCCATGTGTGTCAAATCCACCTGAAACAATGTTTACACTTGCTGTGAGTCCGGCTTTGTATCCAGCCATAGCAAATCTTCCTTGAGAAAAAACAGGATTATTTTTATACTCATGTGTATCTATATCATCTGGTATAAACTCAACAAGTTTTTTGAGTTCATTGGAACCAGTATGTGCGAGGTTGTATTGCTCTGCTAAAGCCTTTACTGATTCTAACTTTTGTTTATCTATAATTCTCTGTGTTCTTGATGCTCTTGCTTGTAAAATTCTATCAACAACAGAAGGGTCTTTATAGTTAATAGTTTTACCATCACTGACACCTTGTTTATTTACAAAGGCAAGTTCATTCATTGCATTCATATTGCTTAGTCTTGTCCCTGCTACTACACCATCAGTCATATCATAACCACCTGCTGTGATAAAGGCTAATGGTGCACTAGGCATAGTAACTCCAGCGATGAGTGCAGAGAGAGCTGGGTAGCCCTCTGAAAGTTTTCCACTCATCATATATCTATTTCCACTTGCATGGCCATTTGTTTGTGTATCTATTCCATTGATGACTAGTAAATCATCAGCATTATTTTCAAAAAAGTCTGAAAAATTATAGTTCCTGATTCCATCATTTGCAGTTAAAGGTGCATATCTTACACCCTTAGCATTTGTGGCAATATCAGCCTTCTTATAGCTTCTATTCATAGGATTAGTTTCCATAACAGTATTGCCATTGCCATCAGCTACTTCATTATATCCTTTAGGATCACAAAAAGATGTTGGATCCCAACCTCCTCCTGCTTGAATAAATATCCATAATGGATTACTATTTGTAGCTGCTTTTGCTTCTACTGGCATAAGGGCAATTGCCGCTGCCACTGATGTGTATTTTAAAAAGTTTCTTCTTAACATAGTATGCTCCTTATTCGCCACTAGTTTCATATAAAAATTTGAAATCACTTAGTAGGTAAGTGATAACGGCACTCCAAGCTCTGATGACATAGTGATCATCATAAGTGATCTCATCAATGGAATCAAGTCTTTTAAAAGTATGCGGGTCGTAATACATTCTACATTCCGTGAGTAATCTCCTATCTTCTGTAGAGTTGTATACTCTTTCTTTACCTTCCATATATGTGTCATAAAATAGCTTATAAGTAGCATCAATTTCGGGATCATTGAGTCCAAGGTCTTCACCTAGTATATGCTTATGAAGGTACTGGATATTTTTCTTTATATCGTTTATAGAACCTTCGGTAATAGGCTCTTGAGTCTTTGTTACATATGGAAAAAGCTTTCTCTCTTTCATAGGAAAGAAAAAATCTCGCGTCGTTGGAAAACAGCCCATTTGTGTAGCCATTCTTAACTGTATATTTGCCATCACACCATTTAGCTCTGTTACTCGGGTTGAAATACTTCCTGAGTTTATACCACCATAAAGTGTTTTATATCCACTACTTCTAAGAAGTCTATGTAAATCAGTTCTATTGTTGTCTTTCTGACTATAGTAAGATCCATAACGGTTCCAGTAGTAACCAACAGCATCATAAATCTTTTGGTCGAGTGCTTCTGGTGTTATAAGATGTGCTTGACCTAAAACTTTTGAAAGCACAGGATTATCTACTTTTAATGCATTTGCACGATAAAGAGGAGACTTGATAAGTTCTTTGATTATTACCTTTGCATTCATATTTGATGCTTGAAACTTTTTCTGTATCTCTAGAAGAATATTATGCTCAAAATTGTAAGCTTCTAATGCTTTAGTGTAATCTATATCTCCTGTTTGTGGTTTTTTTAATGCTTCTCTCCCGAGGATAGCTTTGAAAAATATTTTCACACTTGCCATTGCAAAACGGTCATCTTTTACCATCTCTTTTGACAACCACTGTAAGATATTATTTGATGCAGAGGGAGGTGTTTTATTTTCTATTGAAAGTCCTGGTTCTTGAGAAAAAGCTGCAAGTTCTGTTCTCCATCCTGGTCTATATCTACCATTATTGTCCCAGTTACTAAAGGCTCCTGCAATAGGTTCCATAACATTATGGCACACAGTACAGTTTGGATTTGTCCATGTTGCAGAGTTCCCTATAACATCAAGAGCTTTAATAGGGCGGTTTGCTAAAGCAAGGATGTCTGTATCGAAGAAAAAGAGTTGTGCTTTAGCTGAACGTTTTCTATCTAGATTGGTATTTGTTGAAGGAAAACGGTTAAGATAAGTGATAGTAGTAAATAGTCCAGCATGAGGAATACCATCAATTTGAGCTTCTTTTAACGAGTCTTTTGGGTATTTAGCTTCTATATCTTCTATGCTTAGGTTTAAATCATCATTTGAAAAAGTAAAGCCATTAATATCTATACCATATGTTCTTGCTGAGTAGGGATTTACTAAAACATAATCAGCGGTAAGTATCTCACTAAAAGGTCTATCTTCTTTTATAACATGAAGCATTAAGTTGATAGGTTCTCTTGCTATAGCATAATTTACATCTCTATACATATGGTATCGTTCATTATCATTGAACATATTTGGCTGGTCAGTTTTACTTTTTGTCCAGTACTCTTCATACCAGCGTTTTCCTGGAAAGTCATTACTATTGAGTAAATCTTCAGCATTACGACCAGGAGAGTAAAAGTCTGTTAGTAAGAAGTCATTAAATCTGAGTGCAAGCCAGTCATAAAAGTAATCACTTTTCATATACTCATTAAGTTGTGTGTCAAGTGTACTTAAAGAACTTGTACTATCGAGTGCACTCTGTGTTGGTGCAGAGCCACTCAGTTTTAAGGCTGCAGCTCTTAGCGTTTGGTTTGGTGTAAGTAGTGAGACAGATTTTGAACTCACTGATCCACCAGTAGTTGCTGTAACACAAGTTTTACTTCCTTGAACATAGTCAATAAATGT
>WFNM01000139.1 GCA_015488615.1 Sulfurimonas sp. | reverse complement strand
CTATGATGGATTTACCACCAGGTTGTCACGGCGCTCATGATGTTGAGTTCTATGAAAAAACACTTCGTGAAATCCTTGATGCTGGAATTCCTTATGATAGTATCTGTTTTAAAGATGCTTCTGGAACTTCAAATCCTCAAAAAGTATTTGAGACTATCAAAATGGCTCGTAAAATAGTTGGTGAAGATACACATCTTCGTCTTCACACTCACGAGACTGCTGGTGTTTCTGTTTCTGCTTATATGGCAGCTTTAGAAGCTGGTATTGATGGTATTGATATGGCTGCTAATCCTGTTAGTGGTGGAACAAGCCAACCTGATATTTTAACTATGCTTCATGCTACCAAGGGAATGAACTTTGATCTTGGTGGATTTGAAATAGGTAAGATTCTTACTTATGAAAAAGAGCTACAGTCATGTTTAAGTGATTATTTTATTCCTCCTGAGGCAACAATGGTCTCTCCAATTATACCATTCTCTCCAATGCCAGGTGGAGCACTTACTGCAAATACTCAAATGATGCGCGATAATGACATCTTAGATAAATTTCCAGAAGTGATAGCAGCTATGCAAGAAGTAGTAGAAAAAGGTGGTTATGGTACATCTGTAACTCCTGTTTCTCAATTTTATTTCCAACAAGCATTGAACAATGTTATGCAAGGTCCATGGAATGCAATCGCACCAGGATATGGAAAAATGGTTCTAGGATACTTCGGCAAAACACCAGTAGCTCCAGATCCAGAGATCGTTAGAATTGCTTCAGAGAAGCTAGGGCTTGAACCAACGACTGAAAATGCTTTAGATATTGCAGATGCTGATGAGACAAAGTCTCTACAACATGCTATAGACGAATTGAAAGAAAATGACATTGAAATTACTGAAGAGAATATCTTCATTGCAGCTGCATGTCAAGAAAAAGGTATCGCATTCTTACAAGGTAAGGGCGAGTTAAATATACGTAAAATATCAGAAATGAAAAAAGATTGTGGAGATGATTCAATGGGAAGTGGAAGTTATACAGTAGTAGTAAACGGTGAAAAATTTAGTGTTCAGGTTGCTGAAGGCGATGCAGATATACAAGTAGTAGCAGTAAATGGTGAGTCGGCTTCAACTCCAGCACCAACAGCTTCAGGAAATGATATAGAAATTAAAGCACTTCTTCCAGGTAGTGTTTGGAAAATCGTTGCTAATCCAGGTCAAAGTGTAAATGAAGGCGATGTGATTATGATTTTAGAGTCTATGAAAATGGAGATTGATGTTATTGCACCTAAAGGTGGTGTAATTAAGTCTATAAATGTTGCTACAAATGATAAAGTTGTAGAAGGTCAAACAGTAGCTGTTTTAGGATAATTAGATGAAAAGTATTGTAATTAAATTTTTAACACTTTTCATGCTTCTTGGCATGACAAGTCTATTTGCAAATGAGCATATGTCAGCTTCTGTAGAAAAAGCTGATGCTACACATAAAGAAGAGACATACAAAACTAAATCATTTACCGCAATGATAAGTGGTTTTTTAGCCTCAACAGGTGTTGTCGCATTGATAAACCCAGGTGATGAGTTAGATTCTAAGGGTAATCCTATGAGTACTTTTCATAAAGGTCTTGGTCGTGTGATTATGATTTTAGTAACATTCTTTCTCTTTTGGTTAGCGATTGCTAAAGGATTTGAACCACTTCTTTTACTACCAATTGCATTTGGTGGATTACTTGCCAATATTCCTGTTGCAGGTATTGCAGGTCCACATGGTTTCTTGGGTGTAATATATCAGATGGGTCTTTCAAATGAGATGTTTCCAATCATCATTTTTATGGGTGTTGGTGCGATGACAGACTTTGGTCCACTTCTCTCAAATCCTAAAACTGCACTTCTTGGTGGAGCTGCACAGTTTGGTATCTTTGGAACACTTGTAGGTGCAGTAGCACTTTCTCAAGCTGGTTTTGTAGACTTTACACTCCAACAAGCTTCAGCTATCTCTATCATTGGTGGAGCGGATGGTCCTACATCTATTTTTATTGCAACGAAACTTGCTCCTGAACTTTTAGGTGCTATTGCTGTTGCTTCTTATAGTTATATGGCTATGGTTCCTATTATTCAGCCTCCGATTATGAAAGCACTTACAACGGATGCAGAGCGTAAGATTAAGATGACGACACTTCGTCATGTATCACGTTTAGAGAAGTTAATTTTCCCTATTATGGTTCTTTCTCTTTCTATTTTAGTACTTCCAGAGTCTACGCCACTTATTGGTGCGTTTATGTTTGGTAACTTCTTAAAAGAGTCTGGTGTTGTTGAGCGTCTTAATGATACTCTTCAAAATTCACTTATCAATATCACAACTATTTTCCTAGGTCTTGGTGTTGGTTCAAAGCTAGCAGCTGATCAGTTCTTAGTTCCTGCAACAATGTTTATTATGATTCTTGGTATCATTGCATTCTCTGTTGGTACAGCATCAGGTGTACTAATGGCAAAGATTATGAACCTTTTCCCTGGTCATAAAATTAACCCATTAATTGGTTCAGCTGGTGTATCAGCAGTACCAATGGCAGCTCGTGTTTCTAATAAAGTAGGTATGGAATTTGACCGTACAAATATGCTTTTAATGCATGCTATGGGTCCAAATGTAGCAGGTGTAATTGGTTCAGCTGTTGCAGCTGGAGTTCTTATTTCTCTCTTTAAATAAGTAAAAATCTAGTACCCTATTTACATTTTAGTGATAGGGGTGGTTGTTATCCCCTCCACTTCGGCTACACTCCTTTCGAAGTGTAGCTACTCTCTTTTTTCTTGTAATTTTCTTGTAATTTTCTTGTTTTCATTTTGTAAATAGGAATGCTAAAGTATAAAGATGAGAACTATGTTGGTTGAGGAAGAGTAGAGTTATCGATTATTTCATTACTGAAACAATCAATGGAATAACATTATGACTTTTTGTCTTGTCTATAAAACCATTAGCACCTAGTATTTCTGCTTCTCGTTTGTTATTGTCCCCTGTCATTGAAGAGTTTACGATAATAGGAATATCTTTTGTGAGTGGATTTGCTTTGAGTGTTTTGATAACAGTAAAACCTGACATTTCTGGCATCTCGATATCTGTGATGATAGCAGGAATCTGTGAAGCATTTTTTCCTAGACTAACTAGATAATCTACAAGTTTTTTTCCATTGTCAAAGAGTTGCATATTTATATTTGCTTTATTGAAAATTTGGATGAGATGACGTTGTGCTGTTTTAGAGTCCTCCGCAATAAGTACCGTGCCATTTTTGAGTTTATCAGGTATAATAACCTCTAAGAGATTCGCTGTATCAGCTTCTACATCAACCATAGCTTGGGGGATGACATCAGAGAGAAGTTTTTCATAGTCTAGGATAAGGCAGAGACTTCCATCTTCTAGGCGAGTATCATTCATAACAACACCATCTTCTTTAAGTCTATAGCTATCAGGAGCATGCATCTCATTCCAGTTTTTCTTTATAACCCTAAATGCAGACATAATACGCAGACCGATAATAACACCGTTAAAGTCACAGATAAGTATATTTGATCTTTGAATCTCTTCTCTTGTAAGAGTTGTTCCAAGCCATGCAGGAAGATCGAGTATAGGAATTTGCAGTCCACGAAGTATAATACTTCCTTCTAAAAGTGGATGAGAAGAGGGAATCTGTGTTAAGTAATGATTCTTTGACTCCACAACTTCACGTGTTTTAAAAACATTAATCGCATAGTATGCTGAACCTTTTTTATCATTAATTCTAAAAACTAAGAGTTGCAGTTCATTATTCTTTGCGAGGTTTGTTGCCGCATCGACATTATCTAGTACAGACATTAAAATCCCTTTTTAATTTGATTATCTACTATAATAGCTAAAATAGAATGAAATATTCTTGAATATTAATAATGAAATGTTAAAATACTATATTATTATAAAGGCTACTATTATCATGAAATCGCTCTTGCTTATTTTTATCACTATACTTTCACTTCAAGCAAATATATACTACTCAAAAGTAGAACCCTATGAAACTCGTAAAATATCTTCAAATGTCTTGGGTGTCGTTACGATTGCAAATGAAAACTTACTAGGACAAACTCTTAATGGTAGCTCATTTGTTGTTATAGATTCTCAACTAGATAGAGAAGAGTTAGGCTTTGTAATAAAAAAAGTAAGGTATCTTAAGAATACACTGGCAGTAAATCAAAAAATACTTCTTAACCTTAAAGCAGCATTAGAAAAAAAACGTGCAAACTATGAGCGAGTTAAAAATTTGAAAATCAAATCTAGTGTAGAAAAAGATAGAGAATTTTATGACCTTGTTAGTAGTGAAAATGCAGCATTGACTACACAAAAAGAGATCAATAGTTTAAAAAATCAGATAACAGATTTAAGTCTTAGAAAAGCACAACTTGAATGCAGTATAGAAGATAAAAATCTTAAAGCTAAAGGTTTTAAACTTTACTCATTAGAAGTAAAAGTGGGGGAAGTTGTAAACAAAGGAACACCTCTGGCTACTTTAGCAGATGAGAGTAGAGGTATACTTACTATTTATCTTAATGAAGAAGATTTAGTAAATGCGAAGAAAAAGTTTATTTATATAGATGGGAAAAAAACACCGTATAGTATTGATAGACTACTTAATATTGCTGATAGTAAAAATATTTCTAAGTACAAGGCTCAAATTATTGTAAAAGCTCCAAAAATCTTCTCAAAGCTTGTCAAAATTGAGTTAAGAGATGAGTAATATAACAGCATGTCCTCTTGACTGCTTTGATGCTTGTGAGGTTGAGTATAAGGATGGCAAGTTAAAGGGGAAAAGTAGTGGACATACTCAAGGTTTTTTATGTCCACATATGAATCATTTTAATAAGTATGAACGCATTATAGCTCCTAGATACAAGGGTGAAGAGATCAGTATTGATGAGGCTCTTTCTAAACTGGGAGAGACTCTTGATGCAAACTATAAGAGTGAAACTCTACACTACAGAGGAAGTGGCAACTTTGGACTTATGCAAGAGGTGAGTGATCATTTTTTCGCACAAGTTGGAGCTACTCTGACAAGTGGTAGCCTTTGCGATGGAGCGGGTGAAGCAGGTATCATAGAAGGGCGTGGTTCAAATAAAAATATGCCGATGTCTGAGATAGCTAAAAGTGAAGTTGTTATCTTTTGGGGAAGAAATCCTCATACGACTTCAAGCCATCTTTTACCACTTATAAAAGATAAAATTATTATCGTTATAGATCCTGTTAAGACAAAGATAGCTGAGATGGCAGATATATTTTTACAGATAAAGCCACATACTGACTTATATCTAGCAATGATGCTGACACGTTTTTTACATATCAATAATAGTTGTGATGATGAGTATCTTGAAGAATATGGGAGTGAAGCTGAAGAGTTTTATGAATTGACTCAAACTGTGCGAATAAAGTCAATGCTTGAAAACATGGGAATAAGTCTCGGTCAAGTGGGTGATATTTTAGCTCGTATTGTAGATAAGAAAGTCGCATTTGTTTGTGGTATTGGGATTCAAAAGTATAGAGATGGTGCTGATGTGCTTCGAGCTATAGATGCTATAGCTGTCACTCTTGGACTTTTTGGAAAAAAGGGTTGTGGAGTTGCTTATCTTGGCAATTCAAAAGAGGGGATTGAGTCGCCTTTTATGACAAAAGCAAAAAGAGTCTCCAAAGTCAACACAAAGTTTGATGAGTTTAAAACAGTCTTTGTCCAAGGTGCAAATCCACTAGAGCAGATGCCAAATTCTCAAAGAGTGCAAAATGCAATGGAGCATACACAAAATGTCATCTACTTCGGACTTTATGAAAATGAAACAAGTAGGAGAGCAGATCTGGTTATACCTGCTAAAACATTTTTAGAGAAAAATGATATTCGCACTTCATATTCACATAATGCAATGATAGAGATGCCAAAGATGCAAGAGAGTGAGATAGGGATAAGTGAGTATGATCTTGCTCATTTTCTGTGTGAAAAGTATGAGATAGAAATAAAAACAGAACAAGAGTATATAGAACACTTCAAAAGTTTTGCACAAGAGAATAATGATGATACTTTAGTTATACGAGAAAGAGAAGACATTCCTTATAAAGAGGGATTTGATACAGATGATAAAGAGTTTGTATTTCTTGAAGAGATAGAGATAGATAGATCAGCAAATAAGATAGTCCTTACAAAAAATAGAGGTAAGAAACGAAAAAAAAGTAATGAACTTTATCTCTTAACACCAAAGTCTGCTACAAGCCTGAACTCTCAGTTTAAACGCGAAGAGTCTGTTTATATGCATAGTGAGTCTGGTTACAGTGAGGGTGAGAGTGTTATAGTATCGAGTTCTGTTGGAAATGTTACTCTACCTGTAAAGCACAATGATGCTCTGCGGATGGATACGGTCTTGATATATAGTGGAACCAAGGGTGTCAATAATCTAACATCATCAGAAGTCTCTTGGGAAGGTAACAGTGCCGCTTATCAAGAAGAAAAAGTTACAATACAGTCAGAAAAAGAAATAGAAACAGAAGAGGAAAATTTATGAATACACAAGAATTAGATAAAAAATATGTACTACAGACTTACGGACGTGGGGATATTGAGTTTGTGAGTGGAAAAAATGCGACTTTAACAGATAGTGATGGAAAAAAGTATATCGATTTTACCTCAGGAATAGGTGTTGTAAGTGTTGGACATGCCAACGAGAGAGTAAACGCAGCTATCTGTGAGCAGATCTCAAACATCACTCATATCTCAAACCTTTATAACATCGCACCACAGGCTAAGGCTGCTGAAGCAGTTGTCAAAGCTAGTGGTTATGATATGGCATGTTTCTTTGGAAATAGTGGAGCTGAGGCGAATGAGGGTGCTATTAAGATTGTTAGAAAACATGGTGAACGCGATGGTGAGATAAAACGCTACAAGATTATCACACTTAAGCACTCTTTTCATGGAAGAACGATAACTACTGTCAAAGCAACAGGGCAAGAGTCTATGCATAACTATTTTGGTCCTTTTCCTGATGGTTTTGTGTATGCAGATAATATGGATGCTATAGAAGGTCTACTTGATGATCATACAGCTGCAGTTATGATAGAGCTTATTCAAGGTGAGGGTGGTGTAGAACCACAAGATAAGGTACAAGTTCAAGCATTAGAAAAACTTCTCAAATCAAAGCAGATTCCTCTAATAGTGGACGAAGTGCAGACAGGTGGCTATAGAACAGGTGAGTTTACAGCTTCACAAGTTTACGAAATAACTCCAGAAATCATTACACTTGCAAAAGGTGTTGGTGGCGGTGTCCCGGTTGGTATAGTGATGACTTCACTCAAAGATGTACTCTCTGCAGGAGATCATGGCTCTACTTTTGGTGGAAACTATCTTAGCTCAACAGCAGTATGCTCTGTAGTAGAGATTTTAAATGAGTTAAAGCAGAGTGGTGAACTAGAAAAAACATCTACATACTTTAACCAAGAGTTAGAGAAGTTTTACAATGCTCATAAAGAGCAGTTCACTTCAAAAGTAGGAATAGGGATGATGTGTGGACTTCGTGTGAAAGATGCAGAGACTCTCTCTTCTATCATGGTAAACGCCAAAGAGAGTGGGGTGATGGTTCTTAAAGCTGGAAGAAATACTTTGCGTTTTTTACCACCGCTAACTATAAAAAAAGAGGAAATAGATGAAGGCTTTACAGCTCTCAACACTGCTATGTCTCGCGTTTAGTTCGCTAACATTTGCAAATGAGAATAATACGCTAGACTCCTTTATCTCAGATCTCAAACGTAAACAATTTGAGTATGACTATGTAAAAAATGAAGCAGAGAGTTCTAAGCTTCGTGACTCATGGATTGCACCGTTGCAACTTAACTATAGCTATACAAGAAGTAAACCTTTTGATACTGAACTGGTGAGTAAGAGTGCTGCTATTCGTATGGATCAGCCTATTTTTCAAAGTGGTGGTATTTACTACGGAATAAAGTTTGCCAATGCAAGTAGACTTTATACTAACTATACTATTGATGTAGCTAAACGTAAGATGATCAAAGATGCTGTAAGTATTTTGATGCAGTTAAAACAGACAGCACTGAAAATAGAGGCACAAAAACTTCAGATAAAAAATTCTGAGATTAATCTAGCACAAAAAAAAGAGCAATATCTAAATGGGCAACTAGACTCAGGATTTTTAGATAATGCGATTATTCAGAGAAATATTGTCATTCAATCACTTTATGATATTGAAACGGCACAAGAGAAACTCTTAAACAAGTTTAGTATTTTGAGTGATTTAGATGTTTCAGTTGCACATGTTCCTCATCTTGAACTTATTAATTTAGAGGACTTTTTAGCACATAATATTGTACTCAAACAGAAAAATGCTGAGATAAAAAAGAGTGAGTACAAAAAAGATATTACAGTAGCAAAGTATCTTCCAAGAGTGAATTTTACTGCTGGATATAACTGGAATAATTCGCAACAGCAATTTGCTGCTGGTTTTGTGCCATTTACAAATGACTCTGAGTACTATGATTATGGTCTTCGTGTGAACATGCCAATTGACTTAAATACTTTTCGAGATATAGAGTCTGTGAAAATCGATTTCTTAAAATCACAAGTAGTAGAGAAAGATAAAGAGCGTGAGCTTAAAGCACTTTTTCAACAAGTACTTAAAAATATAGAAAACTTCGATAAAAAAATAGCACTGAGTAATGAAAATATAGAGCTCTACACAAAACTCTCAGAAGATACAAAAGAGCTTTTTCGTGCAGGTTATAAAACACAATACGATGTAGATACACTGAACAACTCTTTAAAAATTCAAGAGTTAAACTCTAAAATGTACGAGATAGATAAACAGTTAGAATTACTTAATCTCTATGAAATGTATGTTAATAACTAAAGTTAAATGCAGCGAGGCACTAAATGCCGAGTCGTAAAATGAAGGAAAATAGATTTGAAATTTAGTGAGTATATGACAGAGTGGCTTTATGGTGAAGATGGTTACTATGCAACTTATAAGAATATCGGTAAAGAGGGAGACTTCTATACTGCAGTAAGTACAAGTAAGTTCTTTGGTGGGACTATTGCTAAGCATATTATATCTTTAGTAGATGAAGGATTTTTGGAATTAAACGCTACTATCTGTGAGATAGGTGCACATCATGGTTACTTTTTAGCAGATGTATGTGAGTTTCTTTATACTCTAAGACCTGAGCTATTAGAGAGCTTTAATTTTGTTATTATTGAGAGATTTGACGATTTGCAGAGACAACAAACTAGCTATTTTGAAGAGAGTTTTGGTGATGCTGTACAACTTACTCACTATAAATCTCTTACAGAACTTCAGTGTGAAAATGCTTTTTTCATAGCAAATGAGATATTTGATGCTTTTCCTTGTGAGCTCTACTTTAAGGGCAAAACAGCGAGAGTTGAAGGGCATAATGTAGAGTTTGATGTAGAAAATGCATGGGTAGAAGAGAAGGCTAAACTCTATGCGAAAGATCGTGGAGAGATAGGTGTTGGGTATGAGGAGTTTGCCTTAGAGATGGCAGCTTCTGCAAAAAAGTTTGAGTTTATGAGCTTTGACTATGGAGAGATGGGAGCACGTCCTGACTTCTCTCTTCGTATCTATACAAAACACAAGGTCATTCCTTTTTTTATCCCAGAGGATAATGAAGACTATAAGCCAAGAGAAGAACTTTTTGCAAAAAGTGACATCACATATGATGTAACTTTTGCACATGTCAAAGATGCTTATGAAGAGGCTGGTGTGGCGTTTGTGGAGCTTAAGGCTCAGATGGTAGCACTTATAGATATGGGAATGTTAGATCTCTTAGAGCTGCTGAAAGAGAATGTCGATGAGAAGATTTATCGACAGGAGTTAGAAAAAGCAAAGATGCTTATTTTACCTGACTTCTTAGGGGAGCGATTTAAGATGATACGCTTTAGAAAAGAGAGTTAAGAAGAAAACCTCTAAAGGTTTTCAAGTACCTTTATAAGCTCTTCTGGTCTGTTCGAGTTTTTAATAGCATTCTCTTTAGAGATGATATTTTTTTGCATAAACTCTAGGAGTTGTTGCGTTTGCGTTGTCATCTTTGTCTCTTGTTGGTTTAACTGCATTTGAGAATAAATCTGATGTACCTTATCTTCACGAATCTGGTTAGCAATAGCAGGGTTAGTGATAAGTATCTCTTGACTAGCAACTTTCCCAGACCCAATTCTAGGAATTAGAGTTTGCGAAATAACTGCAACAAGTGATGTAGCAAGTTGAGCACGAACCTGTGCTTGGGCTTCCCCATCAAAAACATCGATAATACGGTTAATAGTACCAGGTGCAGAGTTTGTGTGCAGAGTTCCAAAAACTAGGTGACCAGTTTCCGCTGCTGTTAGTGCCGCACCAATAGTTTCAGCATCACGCATCTCCCCTATAAGGATAATATCTGGATCTTGACGAAGTGCATACTTTAGTGCTGCTGCAAATGAGGCAGTGTTACTTCCAACATCACGTTGAGAAAAAAGTGACTTATTATTTTTGTGAACAAACTCAACAGGGTCTTCTATGGTAATAATGTGACGGCGTTCAGTCATGTTAATCTCATGAAGCATAGAGGCTAGAGTTGTTGATTTACCCGAACCAGTTGGACCAGTGACGAGAATAAGTCCTTTTTCTTTTTTGATAAGTTCTTTAAAAATAGGAGGATTTCCATACTCATCAAGTGTAGGAATCTCAATAGGAATCATACGAAAAGCACAAGCTATACCGTGAATCGTACGGTAGTAGTTTGCACGGAAACGCCCAATGTTCTCAAGTTCAAAAGAGAAGTCAAGCTCGTTATGTTCTTCAAACTCTTTTTTCTGCTTATCCTCTATTAGGGAGTAAGCCATCTCTTCCACATCTTTAGCGTCAAGAACAGGTAGGTTAAGTGCACGAAGTTCTTTGTCAATACGAATCTGTGGCTCACTTCCAACAACAAGGTGGAGGTCGGAGGACTTAAACGCAAGTACTGATTTAAGCAGTTTCTTTATGTCTAGTCTTTTTTTCTCTGGAGCGATTTGCCCCTCAATCTCTTCACTCATAAAAAACTCCTTTGATAGTTTTCTTCATTGAAGCCTACTAAAACTTCATCTTTATACTCAACAACTGGTCGTTTTATAAGAAGATTTTCTTTACAAAGCCACTCTTCTTTTTCACTTTCATTTAGATTCATCTCTTTGAGTTTTAAGTTACGGTAGGTTGTACTTCTTGCATTGAAAAGTGTTTTCATCTCAACTTGTGTAAGCCAAAAGCTTATTTTCTCACAAGGAAGAGTTTCTATTTTAAAGTCAAAAAGAGTGTATTCTAGGTCGTTGGCTTTGAAAAACTTTAGAGCTTTCTTTACACTATCACAGTTCTTAATTCCGTAAACTTTTATCATAAAATTACTCAATAATCTTTGGAACTATAAAAAAGTTATCCGCACTTTTTGGTGCATGAGACAGGATATCTTCACTTATCTGAGTACTTGGTTTTACACTGTCTTCACGAAGTGGTGTAGGGTGATCATCCATAGAAAAGTTTGCATCTACTCCTTCTGTGTTTAAGTCACTTAGGTTGTCTACAAAGCTCACGATTTCAGAGAGTTGTTCTTTAATCTCCTCGCGTTTGTCATTACTTACTTGTAAAAAAGATAACTTTTCTAGTTTTGATAAGAGTGCATCATCTACTTTCATGAAAATTCCTCATTGTTTTTAGAAGATTTTAGCATAGATTTGATAAAACTTTAACTTATTTATGGGTAATATAATGAAATTATAAATACTAAAGGAAATTTTTTGAGTTTAAAAACTGATTTAGAGATGGTAAAAGAAGAGTTGACTTCAGAAGAGAAGTTTTTTGAAAAAGCCGTTGTAACAGAAAAATTTGTAAAAAAATACAAAAATGTCATGATAGGTGGTGTTGTTGCTCTTGTACTCTTTGTAGCGGGTAATATAGCTTATACTGCTAATAAACAAAATACTATAGAAAAAGCAAATGCAACTTTAAGTGAACTTCAAGCTAATCCAAATAATCCAGCAACTTTAGCAAAACTTCAAAATTTAAGTCCTGTTCTTCATGATGTATGGCTTTATTCTCAAGCAGTTGTAAATAATGATATGGCGAAGTTAGGAACACTCACAAACTCAAAAGCATTTTTAATAGGAGGCTTGTCATCATACGAATTAGCACAAAATTCACAAGATATAAGTAAACTTAATGCTTATACTGAGAAACAAAATGCTATTTATGCTGATCTGGCTCGTGTACAAAGTGCTATCATTCTTATGCATGAAAAAAAGATATCAGAGTCTCACGAAATGCTTAGTATGATAAACCTCAATTCTCCACTTGCAAAAGTAGCTCACGAGCTTATGCATTACGGAGTAAAGTAAACTTTTGAAAAGATCTTTAATACACTCTACACTTTTTAGTATATTAGCACTTGTACTGTTTTCTGCTTGTAGTACAAAAGAAGTTTATAAACCAAAACTTGTGGGTAATGACTGGAAAAAGTACGAACATTCTAAGTTTACGATTACAGATACATCTTCAAATGTAGCACTTTTAGAAAATAGAGAAGTACTTACAAATAATGGTGTTGTAGATGTAGATATAAATAGCAGCTATCGTCTTATATCTCAGAGTGATGATTGGATTATTAGTGCGAGTATAGATGGAAATGTATCTTTAGTATCTACTAAAGATACATCAGTGAGAAAAACGATAGATCTTAAAAAAACTATAGCAGGTGCTTCAGTACAAGGCAATGAACTTGCTGTAATCTTTGCAGATAATGAAATTGCTCTTTATGATCTACAAAGCAAAGCCATACTTTTCAAAGAACAAGGTTCAAAGTATATTGCAGCTGATTCTCGCATAATAAATCCTCACTTTATGAAAGGCTTAGTTCTCTTTTCTACCTTAGATGGTAAAGTCATTTTTATAAATGATGCTAAAAAGAAAAGACTTCGTACTTCTATAGTTTCAAGTGCAAATTATTTTAACAATGTTATCTCTTTGAATGTAATGGACAATAAGATAATCGCAACAACAGGTTATACAATACTTGCTATAGCTGAAAAAGAGTTACGTGCAAAATATGAAATACGTAATATTGTTTATGGTAAAAAAGATATTTCTATTGCTACAAAACAGGGTGAA
Organism: Sulfurimonas sp.; assembly: GCA_015488615.1. GTDB lineage: Bacteria > Campylobacterota > Campylobacteria > Campylobacterales > Sulfurimonadaceae > Sulfurimonas. The sequence continues at coordinate 3,432 of WFNM01000139.1, read as the reverse complement.
GTGATTACACTTACTCCTGATCTACAAGTTATTTTTAAAATAAAATTTCCTTTTGCTCACTTCTACGGTATGATTAGTGATGGAGATAAGCTCTATATTTTAGAAAAAGAGGGCTATATGATAGTCATAGACAAAAAAACTTTTGAGTACAGTGTACATAAAGTTGATTTTGATTCTGATGGTTTTATATTTACAAGTGATAAAAAATTCTTTATAAATGATATTATTATTAGTGTCGAGTAATGTCCAATGAACTTGAGGCATTTTTAGAATATATAAGTGTTACACGAGCACTCTCAAAAAAAAGTGTAAGTGCTTATAAAAGTGATCTACTTAAGATAGAAGAACTCTCTACAAGACCTCTACTTAAACTCGACTCAGAAAAACTTCTGAGTCTCTTGTCTACCTATGAAAATAAACGTACACTTAATCGAAAACTCTCTGCTGTTAATGCTTTTTTTGATTTTTGCTTTAAAGAGCAGTTTAGTGAAAAACCAGATAAATTTAAGTTTGCCAAGATTCCAAAACTTTTACCAAAGTATCTCTCTTTTGCTGAAGTTCAAGAGGGACTCTCTCTTATAGATAGAACAACATGGATTGGTGCGAGAGATTATGCCCTTATACTTTTTTTGTATGCGAGTGGCGCACGTATTAGTGAAGCTCTCTCCCTTGCTCATGAAGATATAGAAGAAGAGTGGTTACACATTCGCCATGCAAAAGGAGAAAAAGAGCGAATAGTTCCTCTTGCCAAAGTCTCAATAAAAGCGATACAAACATATATAAGTATGATGCCTTTTGAAAGAGAGTTTGTTTGGGCGAATTATCAGGGAACTAAACTCAGTCGAATCAGTGCCTATAAAATAACACAAAAATACCTAGGTGTCTCTCCTCACATTCTTCGCCACTCCTATGCAACTTCACTTATCACTGGTGGTGCAGACTTACGGGTTGTTCAAGAACTTTTAGGGCATGCTTCACTACTTACAACACAGATTTATACACATATAGAAAAACAAAATTTAAGAGAGACAGTAGAAGTTTATCACCCAATGTCTCAAAACAACAATAAAAATTAAATTTTATGAAAGAAATATTTAGATAGAATAGTTCTATGGATAAATTAGAAAAACTTATTAAAGCAACATCAAAAGTGAAACTTCTCTATGTAGAAGATAACGAGCAGGCTCGAAGTGCCACACTAAATGTTCTTTCAGAATTTTTTGAAGATATATATGTTGCAGTTGATGGAGAAGATGGTTACGAGCAGTTTAGCAAACATAAGATAGATCTTGTCATCAGTGATATAAGTATGCCAAAGCTTGATGGTTTAGGGATGATAGAAAAGATTCGTGAGACAAATAAAGATGTTTGCATTTTATTACTTTCTGCTTATAGTGATATTGAGTACTTTAAACGGAGTATTGAGCTAGGAGTAGATGGCTATCTTTTTAAACCTCTCGATATTGAGCAATTTTTAGTTGTCTTGAAAAAAATTGTAGAAAAAGTTGAAGTGAAAAATCGTCTTGCTGAAAATATTAATTTTTTGAAGCAGTATGAAGCTGTGACAAATGAAAATGCAATGATTTCAAAAACAGATACAAAAGGAATTATTACTTATGTAAATCAGATGTTTTGTAAATACTCTCAGTATACATCAGAAGAACTGATAGGAAAAAATCAAGATATTATTCGTCACAAAGATAATCCACCTTTAATGTTTCAAGAGATGTGGCAGAGAACACAAATAGAGAAAAAAATATGGCAAGGAATAGTACGAAGTCGTGCAAAAGATGGTAGTAGTTATTACGTTGATGCTGTTGTAAAACCTATTCTTGATCTTGATGGCAAGCTAATTGAGTATATTACAATGCTTCATGATATTACAGAAGTTATGAGCCCAAAAAAACAGCTTAAAGATTTTTTACTGACAGCAAAAGATCCTTTGATTATACTTATAAAAATAGAATCGATTAGAGACTTAGAAAATTATTATGGTTTAGATTTTGCAACAACACTTGATCTTGATGTTGCAGATATGCTGGAGAAAAATATCCCTCTATCTTTAGGATTAGAAAACTTCTATGCCTTATCTGATGGTAACTATGCCTTTGTCAAAGATTGTAGAAATAGATCAAATATAGAGCAGATGATTGAGTCTTTAAAAAATTTCCAAAAGTTGATAAACAAAGTACATATACAGATAGGAACAATATCTTATGATGTTTCTATTCTAGTTTGTGTATCGTATGAAAATAATGTTTTTGAAAATGTCAAGTACGGAATGAATAAGCTTGTAAAAGAGAAAAAAGATTTCCTTATTACAAACGACATAGCACAAGAGATACATGAATCTGCACAAAAGAACTTAGCTATTTTAAATAAGGTAAAAATTGCATTAGAAAATGACAATATAGTCTCTTATTTTCAGCCTATTATGGATAAAGAAGGGGAAATCTATAAGTATGAGTCTCTAGTTCGCTTAGTCGAAGATAATGGAAACATTATGTCCCCATTTTTCTTCCTAGACATTGCAAAACAGGGACACTATTATAACCAAATAACTTCTGTCGTTTTAAAAAATTCATTTGATACACTTGATAAAATAGATAAAGCTATCTCTATTAATATCTCAGCACTTGATATTGAGAATGAAGAACTCAGAGAAGAGATGTATATGCTTCTTGAAGCTTATAGTACAAAAGCCTCTCAGGTTACTTTTGAACTCCTAGAAGATGAAGAGATGAAAGATTTTGAGTTAATAAAGCACTTTATTTCTAAGGTGAAGTCCTATGGTGTAAAAATTGCCATTGATGACTTTGGTTCTGGATACTCTAATTATGAGAGATTACTAGATTTTCAACCAGATATTATTAAAATAGATGGCAGTCTTGTCAAAAATATAGAGACATCCACTTACTCCCGTTCTATAGTAAAATCTATACTTCATTTCACACAAGATCAAGAGATTAAAGTTATCGCTGAATATGTAGAGAATGAAAAGATTTTTCATATATTAAAAGATTTAGGTGTGGACTATTTTCAAGGTTATTATTTTGGAAAGCCTATTCCTCTCTAAATAGGAAAAGTGTATGATAAATGAACTTATAAATATGAGGTATAGTAACGAACTTATTCGTAATATGTTAAGAGGATTATTTCCTGCATTAACAATTGTATATATTATTGCTCCTTTAGTGATTTCTTATATTCTACATGATTTTATAAGTACAAAAATACTTATTGTTTGGATGGGTCTTCATGTGCTAATCTTTAGTCTACGTATCTATGCAAGAAATAAGTTGACTTTTTATTTAGTAGCAGCAGATGATGTAAAAAAAATAAACTTTTATCTTTATAGCATCTATCTTTTAAGCTTTTTAACGACACTCCTTTTTGGGTATATAATCTGGCTGAGTGTACTACTTGAGATTG
>WFNM01000138.1 GCA_015488615.1 Sulfurimonas sp. | reverse complement strand
GAGTATTTTGTGGATGAGCGGAAAGCTCGTGAATATCGTGGTGTTCTTAACCGCTACATAGAGAAGACATTGCATCAAACGCAACTCGCTCAAATGTGTAAACTCTGTGGAGCACCTCTACCACTGAACTCGAAGTATGCTATCTGTCAGAACTGTTTTAAGAAGAACTACACTCACCAAAGAGGGCGAAGACAGCATCATAGGTAAAAGGATTACATACGAAGAGTTTACTTAGCTACATCCACTAAACACACAAGTTAGAACTACATCATATACATGATAAGTTCAACAGCCTCTAACACTTCCTTGTTAGTAAGTTTGTTAGTGTTTGCATATGCTAGTGCTGCTCCTGCACCTACTCCCTCTTTTGCTTCACCCTCATCATACTTCTTTAATACTGGTATCTCGGCATCTTTAAAGGAGAACTCCGTGTATATGGCATGAGGTGTGTAACTTAGTTGCTCTAAGATATGTTTGATATTCGAGTTTTTATCTTTGGCTACCCATGCTGTTGTTGCGAGAGTAATATTTTCTGACTTTAGGCGCATAAGCACATCTTCTTTGAGTTTGTCTGCTATGAGTAAACATGCTGCCATCTGTGTGCCACCTGCAAGTACCACATGAAAACGGCGACTTGCTTCAAGTAAAAAGCCAGCACAAAAAAGTAGCATATTGTCACTCACAAGAGAGAGCTTTTCAAAGTTACTCATCTCATCGTTTAAAAGTGCAAGACTCGCATTTATAGTCTGCTCTCTTACACTATTTGGCACATCTAAAAAGCTAGAAGAGAAGTCCTCTTTCACGTCATAGCCAAGAGCAAGTGCTGAAGAGGTAGCTGTTGTTGTACCACTTGGAGTAGACTCGCCGAGGATGAGATAAGATCCTTTGAGTTCATAAGAACGACCAAATGCCATACCTTTAGTAAACACTGCTTTAGCATCAATATTTGCCCCTGTAGCGATGGATTCTGAAGGTTCAATGTTGAAGTTGTGTAACTGTGTCTGCTCAGGTTCTATCTCAAGTCCTAAGCCTAAAATCTCTATGGCACTAAAAGCATGGAGGTTATGCACTGCTCGTGTTATAAGTGCAGGAGTAGGCACACCACTTGGTGTTTCAGCTATCTCTGGCATAGAAAAAAGTTTTTGGGAAGTGATAAATTCAGCATCAAGTGTAGGAGTATAAGGTATTTTTCCAGGGATACCTGCTTGCGTGATACCCTCTATCTCACATGTTTTTGTGACACTTGCAGCGAGTAAAAAGTCTGCACTACCCTCTGGTAAAGAGTCTTGTGCATTTGTAAATATATTAAATGTTTTCATAAAAGTATTTTAGCCAAAATAAGAAAATCTTGTTACAATACACTTATGAACATATATATAATTGCTTTTATAGTACTTGTACTGTTAGGATGTACTTAAGATGCTTAGACAAAGAACTACTTTTTACCTTTTTTATTTTTTCGACCAAGTCTATCTTTGAATTTTTCTATCTTTCCTTTCTCATACTCTTCAAGGGAGATATTCATATCTTCTATCTCTGCACCCAACTTCACTTGCAGCATTTCTGATTTTTTCATAGCAAGGATTTGAGAAGAGAAGATACTCCTGTGTCCAGAAATCAAAAAGCTAATCACTGCTCCAAGTGCAGCATAGTGAGCGATATCTATACCAAATAGTTCTACTGCCATGATAGTTGAGGCGATAGGTGTGTTAGTTGTAGCTGAGAGAACACTCACAAAGCCAAGTGCAGCGAAAAGTGTAATATGTTCTGGTGAAATGATAGTTCCAAAAAAGTGCCCACTAGTTGCCCCAATGTAAAAGATAGGGGTGATTATTCCCCCGCTTCCTCCAATACCAAGAGTGATAGAAGTAAAAAGGGTCTTGAGTATAAAGGTGTACCAGTGAATATCTGTAATATGTGCTAGGCTTGGGTCGAGTGCATCAGAGATAGTGCCAAGTCCTAAACCAATATATTGTTCACCTAGAACTAAAGTCATAAGGATAATAATAACCCCGCCACCAAAAGCTTTGAGGTAAACACTTACTGGGATGGATTTGATAAACTTAGCAGTATGAGAAACAGATGTAATAACAAAGTCGGAAATAAAACCAAAAAAGAGGGCTGCTAATACTACCTTAGCGATAAGCCAAACATCTAAAGAAACATCTTGAAAAAAGTGTAAATTATAATATGTGTACTCTATCCCTAAGAACTGAGCAGTAGTAAATGCAGCAAATCCAGCGATAAAAGAGGGAAGAAGTACATCATACATAATTACCCCGATTATAAGTACTTCTACACCAAAAATAGCTCCGGCAATAGGTGTTCCAAAAACAGTGGCAAATCCTGCACTTATTCCACATATAACGAGTTTTTTTCTATCTTCTTTGCGAAATTTTAAGAGACTTGAGAGTAAAGATGCGACACCTGCTCCTATCTGAGCTCCTGGTCCCTCTTTTCCTACTGAACCACCAGCAAAAATTGTAAGTACAGTTGCAAGAGTTTTTATAGGGATGACTGCTACATTTATCTTTCCGTAATCTTTATGAACAGCAGAGATAACCTTTTCTGTACCATGCCCCTCGGCAGTTGGTGCAAAAGTCTTTACAAGCCAGACTGTAAGAACAAGAGCAAAGGGGAGCAGATAGTAGTAAGAAAAAGGGAGTAAATCACGAGAGTGTTCGCTATATTCTAAGATTTTGAGAAAAAGTGTTACAACAGCACCGATGATGATACCAACGATGGAAGAGAGGAAAACCCATTTTGTTACACTAAAGAAAATTGCTGTTTGTTCTGTAATATGTTCTTGAACCATGCTTTATCCATTTTGGATTGTATACTCTAATTATCGCATATCTTCTCTCGCTTTAAGGAGTTTTGCAAAAGAAATTACAAAATTTATAAAAAGTAGGCTAAAATAACACTATGAAACTATCACACCTTAAGCAGATTATCTCCTATCTCAAAAATTTTACAAAAATATCTGCTGTGCATCGAGTGAGTGACAGCATCCTCAAAGTGGCGTTTGATAAACGCGATGATATCTACTTCAATATGTCTAGGTCTAACTCAAGTATGTTTAAATGCGAAGAGTATCCACGTTCAAAGGTCTACAATGCTCCCTTTGATGTTATTATCGCAAAACGACTCAATCGTGCGAATATTTTGGATATAGAACTTCTTAATGGTGATAAAATTATCCGAATGAAGACAAGTGTTTCCTCTGCTTATAAAGAGGAAATAACTTATCTACAGATAGAATTTACAGGAAAGTATACAAATATTATTATTTTAGATGAAGAAAATATTGTCCTTGAAGCACTTCGTCATGTTGATCTCTTTTCCTCTTTTCGTGAAGTGAGAGTAGGGCAAAAACTTTTAGATGTTCCTCCTGCTCCCTTTATTCCAAAAGAGTATCCACTTGAAGATGTGGAAGCATTTTTGCATGATGTCTACAGAAATGAGCAAAATGCACAGTTAGAAAATCTCAAAAAACAGAGAGTTGCACAGCTAAGCAAAAAACTCAAAAAGCTAGAAAAACTTTATACTAAACTTGATTCGCAAGAGTCTCTTGAAACTGAATCAAACAAATATGAACACTATGGAAATTTAGTACTCTCAAATGTACAAAATATCAAACCATATACTACACAGTTAGAACTTAGAGACTATGATGGTGAGATACTCAAAGTACAGATAGCAAAGGCTTATCCTACCGCATTTATGATAAGTAATATGTTCTTTACAAAGAGTAAAAAAGCAAAACAGAGAGCGAAACATCTCTATATAGAAGAGGAGTCTCTTCGCTCGAAGATAGAGCATACAAAGCTTTTTATTCATACTGTTCAAATGGCAAAAGATGTGGCAAAGATAGAGCTACTCTTTCCTAAAAAAGTGCAGAGTAAAAAGATAAAAGTCAATGACAGTATAGAAGTGTTTTGGATAGAGGGTTACAAGGTTCAGCTTGGAAAGAATGAGAAAGGTAATGTTGAGGTGCTTAAAAATGCCAGAGCAAAAGATGTTTGGTTGCATTTAAAAGACCAACCTTCTTGCCATGTTGTCATCACAACTGATAAGCAAAACCTCCCTGATAAAATCATAAAAAGTGCTGCGAGACTCTGTGTCGATTTTACTACGACTTCACAAGATAAGTATTTGGTCGATTATACTCCACGTAGAGAAGTAACCATCCAGAGTGGTGCAAATGTACTTTACAATAAATATAAGACGATTGAGATAGATACTCGATCGTAGAAGGAGCTTTTAATGGCAAATATAGGACCTATAGCTAGTACTATTTTTACAAATCAAATGACTCCTGCAGTTGCTTCAAATCAAACGGCAAATCAAAATCGTGTTGAGTTTCAAAATATGATAGCACAAGCACAAGTACAAGAGAGAGACGAAAAGGTTTTAGAAGTTCGCCCTGCTGAGGAAAACCAAGAGGTTAATGAAGATAAAGATCATACTCGCGATGAGGCAGATAGAGAGAGTGAGAGAAGCGAAAAAGCTGAAGAAGATGAGGAAGAGTCTGAATTAGAATCACTCTATAAATTAGATATTAAAGTCTGATTAGATATAATATCTCTAATATTATTGAGTAGGGATTTGTATGGAAATGTTTGAAGCACATAGAGAGAGAATTGTAACAGGTGTAGCACTAGTCGTAGGACTTTTAATCATAGGTTGGATTGATAACTTCTTTGTCATGTGGCTAGTGTTTGGAGGTGTTTATCTTTTAGCATTTAAAGAAGCAATAAAGCTTTTTGGTGTAGAAAATGATGGACTTCTTCCTTTTGCAGGGGGACTTTGGCTAGTTGCTGGAATTTATCCTTATGGTGATGATCTTTTCGTTTTAGCGGGGGTTGCTTATGCGAGTGCAGTGGCGTTTAACAAAGAGTTAGGTTGGAAGGACTTTTTTCCTTTTATCTACCCGACTGCTGGTATGCTTTTTATGTTCACGATGTATCAAGAGTACGGTGTCATGTCTCTTCTATGGCTTCTTGGAGTTGTAGCTCTAACTGATGTTGGTGCTTATGCTGTTGGTAAAAGTATAGGAAAAACACAGTTTTGTGAGACAAGTCCTAACAAAACTATGGAGGGTGTTGTCGGTGGTGTTGCCGTTGCTACCATCGGTGGAGCATTCTTCGGTCTTGGTGTTGTAGACTTTACAGTGGCATTTTTTGTAAGTTTTGCTGTAGCAGTAAGCTCGATATTTGGCGACCTTTATGAGTCATCACTCAAACGTGCTGCTGGTGTAAAAGATAGTGGAGACCTACTTCCAGGTCATGGCGGAATACTCGACCGCATAGATGGCTATCTCTTCGGTGGGATCGTTATGCTTGTACTTCTTCGTGGATTAGTGTAGGGCTTCTATGCAAGAACTTATTGTACCCTTAGAAAACATACAGAGTAAGATCTATCCTATAAGAGGCAAGAATGTAATGCTTGACCGTGATTTAGCAACTCTTTATAAAGTAAGTACAAAAGTTTTCAATCAAGCGGTGAAGCGAAATATTGCTCGATTTCCTGATGATTTTAGATTTCAACTCTCTAAAGAGGAGTTTAGCTATTGGAGGTCACAAATTGTGACCTCCAATAGTGATGAAGTTGATAAAAACTTGAGGTCACAAATTGTGACTTCAAATAATGGCGATAAAATGGGCTTACGATATGCCCCATATGCTTTCACTGAACAGGGTATTTCCATGCTCAGTAGTATCCTTAAAAGTGATGTAGCTATTGGTGTAAGCATTCAAATTATAAGACTCTTTGTACAGATGCGAAGAACATTAAGTGATAATACATTACTTACACATAGAGTAGCCGAGTTAGAATCTAAACAAGAAACGACTCAAACAGTAGTGGAAAAAATTCTTATAGAGATAGATAAAAAAGAGACACTTCCAAAAGAGGGCATTTTTTATAATGGTGAAATTTTTGATGCTTATGTATTTGTGGTAAAGCTTATAAAAAGTGCTAAAAAATCTCTAGTCCTTTTTGACAACTATGTAGATGAGAGTGTATTAACACTTCTCTCAAAAAATCAAGAAGTTGAAATAAAGATTTACACACATACTTTTTCAAAACAGCTACAGTTGGATGTGAAAAAATATAATGAGCAGTATAGAGAGATAGAAGTTAAGAGTTTTAAGGATGCCCATGATCGCTTTTTAGTGATTGATGGTGAAGAGTTATACCACTTAGGAGCTAGTTTGAAAGATTTGGGAAAAAAATGGTTTGCATTTTCTAAAATGGATATAAAAAGTATAAATATTTTAGAGAAGGCAGAAGCATAATGGTACTACTAGGCTCAACAGGTTCTATCGGGGTAAATACTCTCATCGTAGCAAAAAAGTTTGGCATAGCTGTTGAGATTTTAGTTGCTGGAAAAAATATCAAGCTCTTAAATGAGCAGATAGCCGAGCATAAGCCTAAGTTTGTGGTTATCGCTAATGATGCAGACATTAAAAATGTTAAGCACTCTCGTGTTTATGCAGGAAGTGAAGCGATACTAAGTGCTATTGCAGAGAGTGAGAGTGAGCTTGTAGTTAATGCTCTTGTCGGATTTTTAGGACTTCGCCCAACACTTAAAGCTCTTGAGTGTAACAAAAAAGTAGCGTTAGCAAATAAAGAGTCTTTAGTTGCAAGTGGTGCCTTTATAGATACATCAAAAATCCAGCCTATAGACAGTGAACACTTTGGACTATGGTATCTACTTCAAGATAGACCTGTTAGTAAGATGATTATCACTGCAAGTGGTGGGGCATTTCGTGACTGGGATAT
>WFNM01000137.1 GCA_015488615.1 Sulfurimonas sp. | reverse complement strand
TCAAATACTTTTTGAGGATTTGAAGTTCCAGAAGCATCTTTAAAACAGATACTATCATAAGGAATTCCAGCATCAAGGATTTCACGAAGTGTTTTTTCATAGAACTCAACATCATGAGCGCCGTGACAACCTGGTGGTAAATCCATCATAGTTACAACTACTTCATGCTTAAGACCATGATGAGAGATTCTCTCACCTGAGTACTTAAGGTTTTCTACATCATTAAGTGCATCGAAGTTACGAACAGTAGTTGTTCCATGTTTTTTGAACATTTTTGCATGTAAATCTATAAGTTCTTTTGAACCAGTATCAAGCATAACTGTGTTAACACCACGAGAGAGTGTTTGAAGATTTGCATCTGGGCCAACTATCTTACGGAATTTATCCATCATTTCAAATGCATCTTCTCTTAGGTAAAAGTAAAGAGATTGAAATCTTGCTCCACCACCAAACTCAAAGTGATTTACACCCGCCATTTTTGCAGCTTCAACAGCTGGAAAGAAGTCTTTCATTAGGACACGACCGCCATAAACTGACTGGAAGCCATCTCTAAAAGTTGTATCCATTATGTCTATAAATTTTTTAGCCATTATAATCCTTAACCTTGTCTATGGTGAGTAATTGCTGCAGTGATCGCCGCTACTACTTTTTTATTGTCTTTTTTTATCGAAGCTGATGGGTTAATATCTGCTTGTGGTTCAGGAAAAAATTTATGGATGATAATTGACATGATATTCATGCTAACGATCATAACGATAAGGAATAAAAACACAGTTCCCATTCCTAGTCCCATAAACTTAAAACCTTCTACTATGAGATTTGTCTCAGTCATAAAATTACCTTTGTTCATAATTTGTGGACTTAGTATAGTATAAAGATGTTTAAATTAGCTTTGTGTTACATTTATAATGAAAATAAATTGACTTTATTGTTACTTTTTAGCAAGTGCAATCTACTAAAAGATATCCAAAGTATTTTTTGCTAAAATTAGACTATAAAAAACTTTATAGGAAAATAAATTTATGATTATTGGAATGTTTGAACAAGATTTTGTAGCTTATATGATTTTTGGACTGATACTTAACTTTGTATTTTCCATACTTTTTGGTATTCACCTTTCTAACAATATTGGCATGCAAGAGATGATTACTTCTAAAGGAGATAAAGAACAGCCTTTAGTAGTTAAAGTAAGTCTCTTTATACCTTATGCAAAAATGCTTGTAACACTCTATCGTGTCACAATTTTGCAACTCTTTTTTTTAAATAAAGGGCATACTTATAAAGAATTTTGGGTATATATGACTCATAAAGAGCAAGAGAGTTAAAAGTGAATGATTTTAAACTCAAACTTATTCTTAGTGGATTGGGTGGTATAATGTTTGCATTTATACTTATTTTACTCTCTTTTGCTCTGCCTACTAAGAAAAAATCTGAAGTTATTATCTCTCATCCTAAAAATAAACTAGAAATAATTTCTCAAAGTTTGAAAAAATAGTTTTACAAACTACTTTTTACTTTTATAAGTTTGAGAGTGTTATAAGCACAAGTAGGTTTAAGTTTAATAGTACAAGATTCAAGTACCTTTAAGCAAGATGTTAAATAATCTAAATCTTCTTTTTTCATTAAATCAAAAAGTAATTTTTCTGCATCTTTTATTCGTAAATTTCTTGCAACACCAAGATTCTTGTGCGCAAGTTCATGGAGTGGTACAAAGTTAAGTTTTTCATCATTAGATGCCTGTACTTGAAGTGCATTAATTATTTCTTTAAACTGAGATATCGATGTAATAATTTGAACTACATAATCTTCAACAAGTTGATTAATAAGATCATCATCGAGGCCAAGCTCATCTATCGCTTCTTCATTTGTGTATCTATAATTTTCTTTAAAAAAATCAGAACAGATATTATTCGCTTTATCTACTAAGAGTCTAATTTCTAAATTCTTTGATTTTTTTCTTTCTGCAATATTATTCATGAGAGCAATTTATCATTATTCTTCTAAAAAGTAGCAAAAAGAGTAGCTAAAAAGTGCATTTCATGCACTTTTTATTAAAATTACACAGCTTTTGTGATAATTCTATTAAGTCTTGTGATAAATGAAGCTGTATCTGCTAACTCTTGTCCATCAAATAGTTTCGCTTGGTCAAGAAGTACATGTGCTGCATCTTCAACAAGATTTATATCTGATGAATCATTCAGTTTCTTAATAAGTTCATGTTTAGGGTTAATCATAAAGATAGGAGCTGGCTCTGGAACATCACCACCTTGACCCATCTGTTTCATCATCTGTGCCATTTGATAAGCAGGGTCTTCTTTATCAATTTTTATAGCAACAGGAGAATCAGTAAGTTCATTTGTTGTCTCTACAGATTTTACAGCATCGCCAAGAGATTCTTTAAATGTTTTTGCTAAACCTTCGTAAGTTTTTGCAACCTCTTCTTCCTCTTTTTTCTCCTCTTCACTCTCTTCAAATTTCGCATCAGCAACAGGAACAAGCTTATACTCTTTATACTCAGTTACCATTGGAAAGATAATAGTATCTACCTCTTCATTAAGAATAAGTACATCAATACCACGAGCTTTAAAACGTTCTAGTGCGGGAGAATTTTTAAGAAGTTCTAGAGAAGTCTTACCAGTAAGATAATAAATCTCTTTCTTCTCATCATCAACATTTTTGATAAACTCTTCAATCATAACAGGCTTATCAGAGTTAATAGTGTTAAACTTTAAAAGTTCTAGAATTTTTTCTCGATTATCAAAGTCACTATAAAGACCTTCTTTAAGAACATTTCCAAATTCTGTATAGAAAGCATCATATTTTTCACTATCTTTTTTCGCCATTTTAGCAAGTTCTGAAAGTACTTTTTTCACAGATGATTTTTGAATTTTGTGCATCACTGCATTTGACTGTAGAATCTCACGAGATACATTAAGAGGAAGATCTTTTGAATCAATAATACCACGGAGAAAACGTAAATATGTTGGCATTAACTCTTTTTCATCATCAGTAATAAAGACACGATTAATATAGAGCTTAATACCAGTTTGATAATCAACACGGTACAAATCCATCGGTGCTTTAGATGGAATGTAAAAAAGTGTAGTATACTCAACTGCACCCTCTGCTTTATTATGCATCCAAGCTAAAGGCTCTTCACTTGAGTGTGCTATAGAGCTATAAAAATCTTTATACTCTTCATCTGTAATATCCTTTTTTGGAATAGTCCAAAGAGCATTTGCTTTGTTAATTTGTACATTTTCTATCTCAGTTCTTGAAGGCTCAAGTTCTTCTTTACCTTCATCATCCATAACAGCAGGGATAAACTTCTCTTTGTCCATAAAGATTGGAAAAGGAATATGATTAGAGTATTTTTTGACAATAGTTTCTATGCGATGTTCTTCTAAAAATTCATCTTCATCATCTTTGAGATGCATAACTATAGTAGTACCATGACCTTTTTGAGTCGCATTTTCTATCTCAAAACTTCCATCACCTGTACTAGTCCATAAGAATGCTTGCTCTTCCCCCGCTTTTTTTGTTGTTACTTCTACTTTATCAGCAACCATAAATGCAGCATAAAAACCAACACCAAACTGACCAATTAGGTTAGAATCCTCTTTTTGGTCACCTGAAAGGTTTTCTAAGAATGCCTTCGTACCAGACTTCGCGATGGTACCGAGGTTATTCATAAGATCTTCTTCATTCATACCTATACCGCTATCTTTTATAGTAAGAGTTCTTGCTTCTTTATCTGCTACAATATCAATACGAGGGTTAAATGTCACATCTTTATATTTAGGTTCTGTTAAAACTAACATGTTTAACTTATCTAATGCATCCGAACCATTTGAAACTAACTCACGAATAAAGATCTCTTTATTTGAATAGAGTGAGTGTATCATAAGGTGTAGTATTTGATTTGCTTCTGTTTGAAATTGATGTTTTGCCATTTTTAAATCCTTTTATATTTTATTTAATGTAATCTTAGCAAAAAAAAGTTAACATTCTATAGACTTGAGTCATAAAGGCTAAACTTAATTGAGCTAAATACTATTTACTATTTATTTGCTATAATATTTTATGCAAACTGACTTCATAAATCAAATAGAATCAACACCAAAACTTAAAACGAAAAAGTGTCAAATAATCTCTTTTTTCTTAAAGATTTTTTTTCAATTCACAAGCTATATCATAGGACTAAGTGTCTGGTATATATATGACTATTTTGTTGGAATAGGTATTTTTCTTCTGAGTTTTTTAATTATGGGAATTATCAAATCTAAGATGAGAAATGCTGTCATCCCTAAAACACAACAAGAGTATAACTACAACGATAAAGCTATAGCTGACTGGTATACAGCTCGCGAACTCTGTATAGAACTTCCATAATTTGTGACATATGTTGTCACAAACCTACCCTGTACTTTTCAAATACAATAAAGGAGCCACATGAGAAATATATACCTAATAATTGCTAAACAGATTGTAGAAGAGGCTGGTCGCATCATCAAAGAAGCTAGAGAAACTAACACTTTTAGCTTTCAATTTAAAGAAGATGACACTCCAGTAAGTAACATCGACCAGCAGGTCCAAGACTATATGAGTAAACGACTCAGAGATAGTTTTGATATTCAGGTAATGGGTGAAGAGAACTGTGCTTCTATAGATGAGAGTAAACCTTACTGGGCGATAGACCCCATAGATGGAACATGGGCATTTATCACACATGAAAATACTTCTGCCATAAACCTCTCACTGATAGACAACGGTGAAGTTATCCTTGGAATAGTTTACAACCCCTTTACAAGTGAATTTTTTCAAACTGAAAAAGGAGCAAAGTCTTACATCGGTATGCTTACTTTACCACTTAGAGTAAACAAAACAGTCGCCGTCGTAAACTTCAAGCCTGAGCGCTCACACCCTATTGTAAGAACACTGAACCAACTCTTTAAAGAAGATAGAGTGAAAAAGCTTACTTCTATTGGCGGAAGTACTACCTATTCTATGTGTATGGTAGCTAAGGGTGCATATAGTAATTATATCGCTCATTTTACACATTCGACAAATGCTTGGGATCTCTCTGCCGCTTGTCTTATTATACGAAATAGTGGGGGATTTGTAACAGACTTAGAGGGTGTAGATATCGACCCTATCAACCACAAGGGTTATATCATCGCGAGTGCAAACGCAGCTGCAAGGGATGACTTCTTAGCGATGATAAAACCTATGCTTGAGCAGTAAGTCTCTTAGCTATACTTTTAGCGAGGCTTATTGAACCCTCAATATAGCCTCCATTATCATATGAAAATTCTGTTGCACTAAAGAGAATCTTTTGAGAATACTCACTTGTATCTATCCCATACTCTGGATGTGCAGTGAGTCCATGTGAATCTTCAGCTACAGCAGAAAATATTTCCTTTCTCCAGTCTACTAAATAGATCTTTTTAATATCACTCTCTTCTATCTCAAAAAGCCGTATCATCTGAGAGAGAACATCTTTTTCAAAGTTTTGCATGTCTGCATTTGCATGGACAAAACCGAAGAGTGCATGCTTGTCGTCTTCACTTGCATCATGAATCTCACCTAAGGGTCCTATATGAGAGAAAACAAAACCACTGAGTCCCTGCTCTTTCCAAAAGTTCTTTGTAAACTCCACAACACATTTCGCACTATTTCCCATCCATGTTTGAGTATTTTGAAACTTATTTAAAAGTTTAGATGGAAGTGCTGGTTCAAAAGTAAGCTGACTTACTAAACGCGGAGGCAAAGTCAAAATAATAAAATCACTTTCATATCTATTTCTCTGCGTTTTTATAGAGATACTATTCTCTTTTTCTTCTACTTTTATGAGTTCTTCTCCAAAAAGTATCTTTGTTGTCTCTAAATTCTCGTAGAGTTTATGAACCAAAGCAGAGAGTGTCCCTTTCATTCTTGCAGAAGGAGCAGATGGCTGAGGATGGAACTTCTCTACTTTTCCCTTTGTATCGTAAAGGGAATAGCCCTTATAAAACTGAGAAAAAAGCTCTAAACCTAAGTCATTTACTAGACCTAGCAGATGTTTTTGATGGGACCATATCCATGAGGGACCCATATCATTTCCCTCTATGCTATATATACGACCACCTATCCTCTCTCTTGCTTCTATTATCGTGACTTCATAACTTTTTTCTAGTAGTGTAGCCAGATAGAGGCCACTTACTCCTGCACCAACTATTGTAAGCTTTTTCATCTATTTATTTGACTAACTTACTATAGAGTTGATGCAAAGCAAATGCAAGAGTTCCAAGAAGCATACCAATAAGAAAATCACGAATGATAGAGGGTAAAAAAGGTAGTAAGTGATGTAGCTCTTCTACATTATGCGAAAATATCCCACCAGCGACTAAAAGCATAGCTATAGTTCCAACCACGGTAAGTATGCGAATAACATTTGGAAGTGCCACGACAAGAGTCTCTCCAATAAAACGAAGAAAAGTATCCTTCCCATCAGCTAAAGCAATAAGCTTGAAACCAAAGTCATCCATTCGTACTATCAAGGCAACGATACCATAAACCCCTATAGTTGCCATTGTAGCCACAACACTTACAGCAATTATTTGCACAAGTAAAGTCTGTTCTAACACAGTGCCAAGAGCCATAATCACAATCTCGATAGAGAGGATAAAGTCTGTACGAATAGCTGACTTTACCTTGCTTTTTTCAATAGCTAAAATCTCTTCTTCAGTTTGTGTTTCAAGCTTCTTCTCTTCATGTGCAGTATGTGGCACAAAATACTCATAAATCTTCTCAGCCCCTTCGTAAGAGAGGTAAACGCCACCCATCATCAAAATAGGCACAACAGCCCAAGGAGCAAAAGCACTCAGTAAAAAGGAGATAGGTAAGATGATAGCCTTGTTAACAAATGAGCCCTTAGTAATAGCCCATAAAACGGGAAGCTCTCTTGAAGCTGCAAACCCAGAAGCCTTCTGAGCATTAACTGCTAAATCATCTCCGAGTATCCCTACTGTCTTTTTAGCTGCCACCTTACTCACAGCCGCAGCATCATCTAAAAGTGCTGCAATATCATCAAATACTGCGAAAAATCCTGCTGCCATGAAGTACCTTTAACTTAAATTTATAGGATTATATCTTATTTTAATTTATATCTTTAAGGGACGTAATGTCCTTTTAGTGAATTATTGACAGATAATAGATACTTTTGTCCATATAAGAGCTTATATCTGAGTAAAAGGACATTTTTTCTTTAAGCTAAAATTTGCAAAAACT
>WFNM01000136.1 GCA_015488615.1 Sulfurimonas sp. | reverse complement strand
ATGTAAGCATCATAAAGATGAAAGCTTGTAAGAATGCCATGAAAGTTAAAAGTGCAAATGGAATCATTGGTAGTAACCATGGAGCTAGCATTAAGATTACCATTAAGAACATATCATCACCCTTTACATTTCCAAAAAGACGGAAAGATAAAGACACTAAACGCGAGAAGTGAGATACGATTTCTATTGGGAACATTAACCAGTATAACCACCAGACCGGACCTAAAAAGTGCTTGAAATACTTGATAAGACCATGTGTTTTAATACCAACATAGTTATAATAAACAAATACTGTAATAGCTAAAGTTAAAGGCATCTCTAAAAATGCTGTTGGTGCTTCAAAACCCGGAATAACTCCAATAAGGTTAGCAATACCAACAAAAAGACCAATAGTAGCAACTAATGCAACATACTTTTTAGCATGTGCACGACCCATAACATCAGTACCCATTTCTAAAACACCATTAATGTATGCTTCCATTAAGTTTTGTGTTCCTGTTGGAACAACTTTAAGGTTAGACATAGCAACTTTTACTAAAAGTAGTGCAATACCTGCTGAAAGTAGCATGTGTGTGATGTAGATAAATGTCTTGTCATGTGTCGCAAGTCCGAAAAATGTAAACAATTCTGGCATAGAAAAGCTCCCTGTCTTAAAATAATTACGAAATTATAGTCAAAGTTGTATTAAAAGATTCTTTGTTACCTAGCAAACTCTATCGCTCGACTCTCTCTTATAACATTAACCTTGACCTCACCTGGGTACTGTACTCTCTCTTCTATCTCTTTAGCAATTTCTCTTGCCATTAAGATAGACTCATCATCATTAATGAGTGTCGCATTTACTATGACACGAATTTCACGACCTGCATTAATTGCATAGGCCTGTTTTACACCGCTTTTTGTAGAGGCAATATCTTCTATCTCAGTAACACGCTTCAAGAAAGACTCAAGTACTTCTCTTCTTGCACCTGGTCGTGCTGCAGAAAGTGCATCTGCTGCACAAACTGCTCCACACTCTATTGAGAGTATCTCTTCTTGACCATGATGAGCGAAGATAGCATTTATAACCACTTCATCTTCGTTATAACGACGACATATTTCAGCACCCAAATCAACATGATTTCCATCATGATCATGAGTCAAAGCTTTTCCTATGTCATGAAGAAGACCAGCCCGTTTTGCTAAGGCTACATCACCACCCATCTCCGCTGCCATTATACCAGCTAAATGAGCGACTTCAAGAGTATGAGCGAGTGCATTTTGTCCATAACTTGCGCGGTAACGCAGACGCCCTATAAGTTTCATTAGTTCAGGATGCATAACACCAACATTTAACTCAACAACAAGCTCTTCACCCTCACTAAGAATCTTCGACTCAAACTCATTGCTAACCTTAGTAAATATCTCTTCAATACGGGCAGGCTGAATACGTCCATCTTCTATAAGAAGTTGCAGTGTTTTTGTCGCAATTGCCCGCCTATAGAGGTTAAAACTACTTACAAGTATAGCATTTGGGGTGTCATCAATGATAATATCTACACCCATTAGTGTCTCAAGAGCCTTAATATTACGACCTTCTTTACCTATAATTCGCCCTTTAAGCTCATCATTTTCAAGATGTACAAGATTTGTAAGACGCTCGCTTGCAAATTCTCCTGCAAAACGACTTGTAGCTTGAGCGAGTATATAGTTGGCTTTTCTCTCACCCTCTTCTCTTGCTTCATTTTCATAACGTCTCACTATATGGGCTATATCCCCACGAGCCTTATACTCTATCTTTTTCAAAAGAGTATTTTTTGCTTCTTCTTGTGTCATTCCTGCACTATATTCCATAAGGTGAAGTGCTTCATCCATTTTTTTCTCATATTTTTCTTTGAGTGAGGCAAGTGATTTTTCATTTCTTTCTAAATTAATTTTTTTTGACTGAAGAGCTCTGTTTTGAATCTCTAAAGACTCTTCTTCACTCTCTTTAAGTCGCAAGAAACTCTGCTCTTTTCTAATAAGAGCATCTTCTCTTTGACTCATATCCTCTTTTGCTCTTAGTTTTGCACTGTCATAGTTTTTATGTGCTTCATTTTCTATCTCTGAAGCTTTTAATCTTGCACGTTCTAAGAGTGTCTGAGCTTCATTTTCCATCACATTAGCTTTTGCTTGTGCCTGCTGTGTATAGACTTCGAAGTTATCACTCGTTAATTTTTTAGAAATGAAAAAACCTACAACACCACTTACGATGGCCGTTCCACCACCTAGTAGTATTTCATTTAACATCTATTTTTTCCTATTTTTTTTCTTAATATCTTTCAATGGCGTTATCAAAATATCGCCATCGATGTCATAATCATCACAAATTGATTCTTTTGTATAACATAACTCTAGCTGTGTAAAAATGATGTATGGTTTTTTCTCTAATTTTTCAAAGAAGCGGTCATACATCCCTTTTCCAAAACCAACTCTTTGTAAATTTCCATCAACTCCAACAACTGGGACAATAGCTATATCAATTTTCTTTATATTTCTTAATGTATTTCCTGATTCATAAATACCAAATTTTTTCTTACGAATAGGCAATCTAAATGGTACCATCTTAAAACTTTGCTCAACCATAAATGGTATATAAACATCGTGCTTTTTACGCAGAAAATTTAAAACTTTTACAATATTAACTTCCATACCTAAAGGATAGTAAAGGAGAATTTTTTTTCTTTTTTTTAATTTCAATAGTTCTAAAAGCTTTTTATTTACAAGTGAAGACCTATAAAAGCGATTATGTGAAGCCCTATTTTTCAGTTTATAGAGGCAGTTTTTTCTAAATGTTGATTTATTAAGTGTCATATTTAATCTTTAATTGCTATAATTTCTTCATATTTTACACAAAAAAGGTTAAAAAACTATGCTAAAAACTTCTTTACTCTCCACATTAATAACATTCTCTCTCCTCTTTACTGCTTGTTCAAAAAAAGAAGAAACAACACAAGATACAAATTCTATGCTCTCTACAAATGAGTTTGTCCTCACATCTTTAGCAAAAAAACAGTATATTGTGAAGAAAACTCCAAATGGATTTACTATAGATGGTGCAAAAAACAAGGTGATTATTTTCGATATATTTGGAACTTGGTGTCCACCTTGTCAAGCAGAAGCCACTCATCTTACATCTTTACAAAAAAAGTACAAAGATTCCCTTCTCATTATTGGAATCACAGTCGAGAACGACATCCCTAACTCTAAACTTGAAGATTTTAGAAGCGAACATAATGCGCAGTATACTCTTGTAAATTCTAGTGAAAATCGCCGTATTATTGATGCAGTAGCAACAAAACTCAAGCTTGGACATGACTTTGGTATTCCTCTTATGGTTATGTATAAAGATGGTAAACTTATAAACTTTTATCAAGGAGCTACTGAAGAGGAGTTTATAGAAAATGACATCAAAAAAGCTCTTGGGAAATAGTCTATGTTTGGTTTTATAAAAAAAAGTCTTAGTAAAACTGTTGCAGCAATTAAGACTGTTGCACCAAAGAAAAAAGTCACTTTTACAAAAGATGAGCTTGAAGACATATTACTTGAGGCTGATGTAGAATATGCTCTTGTTGAGATTATCATCAATGAACTCTATCAGAGTAAAATAACTCGTGATATGTTGGAGTCTAAACTCCTTGCAACACTTGCACACACCTCATATAAAGAACCAGAGTTTACAGCTCCTTTTGTAGAGCTTATAGTAGGTGTTAACGGTGCTGGTAAAACAACAACTATCTCAAAACTTGCATATCGCTACAAAGAAGAGGGTAAAAAAGTTATCCTTGGTGCTGGAGACACATTTCGTGCTGCAGCCATAGAACAACTCACTCTTTGGTCAAAGAGATTGGACATTCCTATCATCGCTTCAAAACAGGGTCACGATAGCTCTGCCGTTGCTTATGATACTATAGACTCTGCAAAATCTAAGGGTTATGATAATGTTATCATAGATACAGCAGGTCGTTTACATACTCAAAAGAATTTAGCAAATGAATTGATAAAAATCAATAGAATTTGTGACAAGTCACATGCAGGAGCACCCCACCGTACACTCCTAGTTATAGATGGAACTCAGGGTAACTCAGCCATAGCACAGGCAAAAGCTTTTAATGAGATGATAGGTATAGATGGTATTATCATTACAAAACTCGATGGAACTGCCAAAGGGGGAAGTATCTTCTCTATCGCTTATGCACTTGAACTTCCTATACTTTATGTAGGAACAGGTGAGCAACCAGAAGATCTTACACCATTTGACAAATATGAATTTGTTGATGGTCTTTTAGATGCTCTTTTTGTAGCACCAGAAGCAGAGTAAGTTTCTCTTTAAAACAAATCTTTCAAAAAATATGACGTTTTGTCATATTTTCCACATTATCTCTAAATTTTCCCTATAATTATCTCAAGAACTAAAAAAATAAACAAAAAAGAAAAACTATGGCTAAGAAAAAAATACTATTTGAATGTCAACACTGTGGGTTAACTACCCCTAAATGGATGGGAAAATGTACAAATTGTGGAGCATGGGATAGCTTCGTTGAGCTTAACGAACATCAACAAGAGGTAGTTAAACAGACAAAGTCTACTACAAGTAGTTCTACCAAAGCTATCAGTATAAATAAAATAGTAGAAGAAGAGATTTATAGATACTCTTCTATGGATTCTGAACTTGACAATGTTCTCGGTGGAGGAGT
>WFNM01000135.1 GCA_015488615.1 Sulfurimonas sp. | reverse complement strand
GATTATTCTCTCTGATTATGGTAAAGGTGTTTTGACTGAATCTCTTTGTCAGGGTGTAATAGCGTTAGCTGATGAAAAAAATATTAAAGTGCTTGTTGATCCGAAGGGGAGTGACTTTTCAAAATATCGCGGTGCTTATCTTTTAACACCAAATAAAAAAGAGGCCATTTTGGCAACTGGCATCGATATAAAAGATGATGCATCGCTCAAAGGGGCACTTTTAAAGCTTAAAAATGAGTGTGATTTGGATATTTCACTTATTACGCTCTCAGAAGATGGCATTGGAATTTATGATAGCCATGTAAAAACCTTTCCAACTGTTGCAAAAGAGGTCTTTGATGTTACAGGTGCGGGTGATACGGTTATCGCTTCTATTGCGTTTGCACTGAGTATTGAGAAATCTATTGATGAAGTTGCAAAATTTGCAAATCTTGCAGCAGGTGTTGTTGTAGGAAAAATTGGTTCAGCAACGGTTACTATTGATGAAATAGAAGAGTATGAAGCATCTTTACATAAAAGTACCTCTGATGCACATATTAAAAGTTTTACAGATATAAATGCAGTTGTTTCTCGTTGTAGAGTAAATGGGAAAAGGGTTGTTTTTACCAATGGATGTTTTGATATATTGCATGTTGGGCATGTGAAGTATCTTCAAATTGCAAAAAGTTTTGGAGATATTTTGATAGTAGGGCTTAACTCTGATGCCTCTGTTTCAAGACTTAAAGGTCCATCACGACCTGTAAATATGGCAGAAGATAGAGCCTATCTCTTGGCTGCTCTTGAAGCTGTGGACTTTGTAGTTCCTTTTGAAGAAGATACTCCTTATGAGCTAATAAAAATGATTGAGCCTGATGTTTTAGTCAAAGGTGGTGATTATGAAGGAAAAGAGGTTGTCGGAACAGAATTTGCTGGTGAATTAAAACTTGTGGATTTTGTCGATGGCAAGAGTACAACAAAAACTATAGAAAAAATACAAGGAAAAAAATGTTAAAAAAAATTTCGTTACTTACAATAGCAACTGTTTCTGCATTTGCCATGAATAGTGCAGAACTTAATATAAATGATACTGATTTGGAAATAAGTACTAAGTTCGATTTAGGACAGTTCAATCAAAATGTAAAACCAAATACTACTTTTGTAGGTTTTAGAATAGTAGATGCTGATAATACGCATGGTCCAAAAAATGGATATAAAAATAATCCCTATTATGAAGCAAATTTTTTAATGAAGAAACCATTTTCAAAAAATGGTCTCAGTATTGGAATGGGCGTGAAATTTAACTATACAACTGATTTTTATTCACTTCCATTGGGTCTTGAAGCGACATATAAAATCCCTGCAAAAGAATATATACCGATGTATTTGAATGGAAGTGTTTACTATGGACCAAGAGTGTTAAGTTTTGGAGAAGCAGATAGATATTTTGAATACCGTATAAGCTATGATATTGAGCTTATTAATGATGGAAGATTAACTGTTGGTTACCGTTCTATGCATACGGATTATCAAGATGTAAGAGGTAATTATGTCTATAATAGAGCATTCTATATTGGGTTTAAATTTCTTTTTTAGAGCTTTAGCTCTTTTATAGCTGTGATAACTTCAAAGGCTGTAATCCCTTTCATACAATCATGATGTTTGAGTGGACACTCTCTTTTCATACAAGGAGAACACTCAAGCTCATGTCTTACTATTTTACTTTTCTTATTCATCCATTGGGAGGTCTCTTTGTAGCGTGTTGGTCCAAAGATAGCAACTGTTGGAACCTGATAGGCAGCTGCTACATGCATAGGACCACTATCGTTGGTGATGAAGAGTGAACACCCAGCAATATTTGCACAAAGGGTTTCAATATTTGTTTTTCCTGCCAAGTTTTTGAAATTTTTTACTCCAACTCTTTTTAAGTTTTCTTCTATTTCATGAGCCATAGCAATCTCATTTGGCCCACCAAAAATAATGATGTCATATTTATCTTTAAAATAGGACGCTACCTCTGCAAAACGCTCGGGGTACCATCTCTTAGCACTGCCGTAAGTTGCTCCTGCATTGATGCCGAGTGTCTGTTTTGCAAACTGAAATGGTTTTATATAGAGTTTGAGGGGAGGAACTGTATAGTTCTTGTTTTCTGCATTTATCATAGCTATTTGGCAGTATTGTTTTACAAGATGTTGGTTCGTTTTTATTTTTGGTGTGTGAGATAGTAACATTTGTGAATGCCAAGATCTACGAGCAAGGCATATAACTGTTCTAGTAAAACGCAACAATAAAGAGGAGTAGATATTATTACGAAAGCTTACTGCCATATGAAATACTCCAAGCTCTTTTGCCAGTTTATAAGTGGCAAGAAACCTTGAAGAACTCTTTTTTGTGTTGTCAACAACGGCTTTTTCACAGCGTGGATGGTGTTTAAGTGCTTCAATGCTCACATAACTACCAACAAAGGTAAAAGATATATCATGATAAGTAGAAGCTAATAATTCAATGGCAGGAGTAGCCATCACAGCATCTCCAAGCCAGTTTGGCAATATTACTAAAATCTTCATAAAATAGATTCCTTGTTTTTATTGAGTTGTTTTATCATTTTTGTACATCTTTTATGAAAATATAGAGAGGCGAAGAGCCAATTGTGAGCATTGTATCATTTATGGGCTGACCATCTCTTGAATAGACG
The DNA here is from genome assembly GCA_015488615.1 of Sulfurimonas sp. GTDB lineage: Bacteria > Campylobacterota > Campylobacteria > Campylobacterales > Sulfurimonadaceae > Sulfurimonas. Next base: position 1,945 of record WFNM01000135.1, on the reverse strand, counting down.
CTAAAGAACTCTTCCTTTTGTAGGCTTGTCTCTTTGAGTGACCAGTGAATTTGTAGGAGTTGTTCATCTATAAGGCACTGGAAAATGTAATATCCTCGCTTATTATCAAAGCGTAAAAACTGTGCATTTTTAAGTGTTTTGAACATATATTTATAGGTATAAAATGCTTCTCGTTTTCTAATGCCCTCTCTGTTGTCAATCAAACCATAGCCTGATGCTATAAGCTGATGCCAAGAGAGTGAGTTGACTTGCTGCGAGGCAAAGGCATGCAGGTAGTATCGGAGCATAAAGTCGGCATAAGAAGATTCATCTACGCACTCATGTTCACTTGTTGGTGCATAGGGTGCAGTGTTTGAGAGTGGCCAGTTTGTCTCTGTAATGTGCAACTCATGTTTTGTTTTTGGAGAGAGCCAGACCATTGTAGAGAGTAGTGCAATTTTATCGGAGAGGGCAAAGCCTAATTGTGTATTTTCTGGAGCACCTCGTCTATCTACATATAAAAGTGCCGAGGTAGCATCAAATTTGCATTTGCAAAAGTTAAATAGTGTATGAATTGTATAATAAAATTCAAAGTCAATAACACCACTTCCTATCAGTTTTATCTCTTTATAGTATTGTTGATGTAAGTCAAATGCAACTTTATAAAAATTGAGATACTCTTCTACAGAAAAAAACCCCCATTTTGCACGGTTGATAGTTGAACCTATTTCAAAAATATCTACAAGAGTGTGAAGTGCATCAAATATCTTTTTAAAATCTTTTTGTGTAAGTTCTAAATCTTCTACATGTTCTCTATCTTGTAAAATTTTCAGGGTTATTTTTCTGTTGCTGTTTTGTTCTATGAAACTTTTTATCTGAGGAAGCTTTTGCATCTCCCAGAGTTTTAAACGCAGTAAAATATGCTCTACCTCTATTTCATCTAAGAGCTTTTGTGTCTCCTCTGGTTCTCTCTCAAAATCAACACCGAGTGAAAAAAACTTTTGAGAATTTATCTCTTTCCTGCGTATAAAGGGCATGGCGAGTAGCGACAAAGGAAGTAAAAAGAGAGATAGTATAAAAGTAGTAATGAGAGAAGAGCGTTCTTTAAGACGCATCCTCTTTTTGTATGCTTTATCTTTGAGTTGTGCTGGTTGGTCTGAGTAGTTATCCCATTTAAAAGGTGTTTTCATAAGTGCAATTATAGCCATTTTCAGGTAAAATAACTCAATAAAAAAGCAATGGAAAGTGCAAATGAATATATTAGTAGTAAGAAATGATAAACTTGGTGACTTTATAACAGCACTTCCAGCAATATATTTGCTTAAACAGCATAATCCAGAGAACAAGATAGTCGTCTGCATAGCACCTCTCAATAAACCTCTTGCTCAGAGTTGTGACTTTATAGATGAGGTTGTCATCGATAGAGCTGAGAAGTCTGTTTTTTGGCTTGCTTCAAAGATAAGAGAGCAGGGTATTGATGCCTCTGTCACTCTGTTTTCAAATACACGAGTAGCATTTGCACAGTATTTGGCTCGCATAACAAAAACCATTGCCCCTGCTACAAAAATAGCACAGATTTTTTATACGCACAGAGTGAAGCAGAGACGCAGTGAAGTGAAGATGGCAGAGTTTGAGTATAACATTGCACTTGCTAAAGAGCTTTTTCCTACGATGAAAACTACTTATCCTCAACCACTTTTGGCTTTTGATGATGCAAAAAAAGTTTATGATATTTTTTGCATAAATAACGACATAGCAAAAGAGATAGTAATCTTTCATGTAGGTTTTGGTGGTTCAAGTGATGCAAACCTTACATTAGATGAGTATGAAAATCTTATAAGAAATCTTTTGATTCAAAAAAAGTATCAAATAATGATGAGCTTTGGTCCTGATGAAAAAGAACTTTATGAAGCTATGCAAGAGAGATTTAAAGGAGAAGATATAGTATTCTATTTCTCTTTAGATG
>WFNM01000134.1 GCA_015488615.1 Sulfurimonas sp. | reverse complement strand
GACCACTCCGTTATGAGCGGAGGGCTCTAACCAACTGAGCTAAAGACCCACTAAACAAAGAGAAAGATCTCGTTTGCAGGTCGAAATTATACATATCTATTGCTTAGAGTCTCCTTATTTTTTTACTAGCTTTGTGTATTTATCATCCAAATACTAAATATATTAAGATAACCCCAAAAAGAGTAGAGGGAAGTTTCTGTTACTCCACTCTCTGTTAACTCTTCGATAAGTGGTCTATAGAGTTCTAACCATCGCTCTCTTGCTTTAGCATCTATGGCAAAGGGAGCATGACGCCCTACCATTTGTGGAGCACCTCGATTTGTGTTGAAGTATGCTGGTCCTCCACATATCTGTATAAAAAAGTCTGAAGAGTGTATCTTTGCTTTTTCAAACTCAGCATCATCTTGTGGAAAGAGAAAGTAAATATCACTCTTTTTGACCGCATCGTAGTGGTCAGAGATAAGCTTTCTTATTCCTTCTTCACTCATCTCAAGTAAAAACTCTGGTATTGGTTTTTGTACTGGGGGTCTTACTCCAAACTGTGCATAAGTCATTTCTAAATTCATATATTATATTCCTTGTTTTAATATTAAGTGTTTTTTGGTGGTTTGATTCTATATACCACTGAGTAAAGTAGTGGAATATAGAGTAAGTTCAGTACTGTAGCCCATGCTATACCAAAACCTAAGGAAACTGCCATAGGTTGGAGTATCATCGCTTGCCCTGATGCAAAGAAGATAAGAGTAAGTAGTCCGAGTACTGTCGTTAAAGATGTTAGTAAAATCGGTCTTAGCCTTGTTCTTGCCCTACGCATCAATTCCTCCGTATCTTTTGATTTTTTTATAAAGTCTACCATGATAAGCCCATCATTGACCACTACACCTGCGAGTCCTACTATTCCTATCATGCCCGGCATCGTTAAGTTGATGTCCATTATCCAGTGTCCTACATAAACACCAAGTAGAACAAGCGGAATAGTGCTTATGACGATTAAAGGTTTAAGTATAGAATCAAAAAGCCATACGAGAGTGATAAAGATTAAGAAAATTGCTATAACAGCAGACTGCAACATCTCTTTTTTATTTTTATTATTCTCTTTTTCTTCACCTTTTATATCTACTTGTATGCCACTTTTTCGTACCTTATCAATAGCAGCTTGCATTTTCAACATCACTTCAGCAGAAGTGATTTTTGTTTTATCGATAGAAGCAAACAAACTTCGGATTCGTTTTCCATCCTCTTTTTTGAGTGTCACAAAACTCTGCTTATATACAAAGTCACAGATACTTTTAAGTGATACCATCTGGTTTGTCGATGGAACTTGAAGCTCTATATTACTGATGGAATTGATATCTTTGTTTATATTACTTTCTAGCTTAATACGAATTAAACCATTTGCATTAAAGAGTTTTCCATATTCTCCTTTTAAGTAGTAAGCACGTAGTTCATTTGTTACTAAAGTTTCATTAAATCCCAGCTCTTGTCCATAGCTATTGACACGAAGTTTGAGCTCTTTTTCTCCAAGGTTTGCATCATCTGAAATATTAAAAACTCCATTGATTTTAGAAAGTTTTTCTTGTAGATACTTCAAAGATGGCACTACATCACTATTATCTTTAGAACTTAATGCGATCTCTATATCATTTGCTACAACACCAGCACCTGGAACTTTAACAACTAGTTCTTCAAAAATAAGATTACCCTTTTTATCTTTTAACTGATGCTCACCTGTTAAGAGTTTTTTTATCTTTTTAGCTATAACACGAGCATCATCTTCTCGAATCTTTATGCCTGTTCCTTGTTCTATTGATAAAAGTGGACTTATATACTTATCAAAAGCATTGACAGGTGTATGTTCATTTAAATCTATGAAGATATGAAACATATTCTCACCCAATTCAGCCCTATTTTTTGAATCCATTTTGAAGCCAATAACAGATGTCACAGAAGAAACATTAGACTTTTTGAGATTTTTTAAAAGTATATTTTCAACATCTGAGACAATTTTTTCTGTATCTTCAAGTTCATTATTGATATTTACTTTTCCATATACATAGACTTGTGTAGTATCAAAATCAGGAAAGAGTTGAAATTTTGAATGCTTTATCATAATATTTGTAGCAAAAAGAATACTACTTACTATTAGAAAAAGGGAGATAAATCTATGTCTGTAGGGAATTTGTAAAGTCTTATTTTTTACATGGATAGTAACACTTTTCGTTTTGAAAAGAAAATGTAGCATAGAGTTATAAACAACATACATCCTTTCCCAAAATCTTTTCGTAAAACTCTTCCCGTGAGAAACTTTTAAAAAGTCATGTGCATGCAGGGGTAGAAAGTAAAATGCTTCAAACAAAGACGATAAGAGTAGAACAGTTATCATAATAGGGATAATTTTTATAAACATTCCCATTTCACCAGTCATTAACAGCATTGGTAAAAATGCAAAGACTGTAGTAAGTGTAGCAGTGAAAACAGCTGGGAACATTTCACTAGCCCCTACTATAACCGCCTCTTTACGCTCCATCCCTTCTTCTAGATGTCTATAGATATTTTCCGCCACAACTATAGCTTCATCTACAAGCATGCCAAGAGCAATAAGTGCTCCTAAAAGTGAAAGCATATTCATACTATCACCCATTATTTCTGTAGCGATAAGTCCTATCATAAAACTCACAGGAATCCCAAGTGCTACAACAAACGCGATACCTCGATTGATAAAAATCAGCATAGCTAAAAAGACAAGCATAAGACCAAAAACAATGTTTGAAAATACAGTATTAAGACGATTTTTAATCCAAATAGAAGTATCTGTGTAGATACTATATTCTAGTTTAGGGTGCTCTTTTTGTTTCTCTTTGAGCATCTCTCTAATGTCACGAACAAGGGCAATAGCATTACCATCTTTACTTTTAGAGACATTTAGGGAAATATTGCGTTTTCCATTGTAATGAGAGAGTTCTACCTCATCACTCAGTTTAAACTTTACATCTGCTATATCACCGATACGAAGCCTCTGACCTCCTACATCTATTATAGTGTTTTCCACATTCTGCTGTGTTTTTTCACCATTAAAAGTAGATATATAAAGGTGATGTGCCTTTTGTTTAATAGTTCCTACAGGAAATATAGAACTAATACTCTTAATTGCATTTACAACAAGAGCAGGTTTCAATCCATAAGCAACTATCTTTTGGGTGTTGAGCTTTATATCTAGTTCTTTATCTGCATCACCACGGATAGTAATATCGCTCAGCTCTTTGTAACGGCTCAAATCACTTTTGAGTTCATCTGCACGATTGAGCAAAACATCTTTACTGACATCACCTGAAATAGCAATAAGTACAAGAGGAAAGGCATGCGTTCTTATCTTTGCAATAGGCTCACTCATATCTGCTGGTAAATCTTTTTTGACACCTGCCACGATATCTTTCACATCATTAAGTACACTTATATTATCTGAGCCTGCTTTAATATCAGCAAATATATCAAAAGAGCCATTTTTTATCTCTGTTTTTACCGTTTCCAGTTCTGTAATATTTTGTAAATCATCTTCAATAGTTTTGACAACCATCTTGTCAAGCACATCAGATGAAGTTCCTGCATATCCACCAATAATACTTATTCTATCCATCTGAGTAGGAGGAAATATCTCCTTGGGAATATTTATATATGCAAAAATAGAAAGCATAAATATAAAGATCAAAAGTATATGATTAAGGAGTGGTTTTTCTATGGCAAACTCTATAAATTTTCTTATCATTAATTATCCTAAAAAAGTGTATCTAGTATCTGGTTTTTAAATTTTATCTCTTCTACTGAAGCAGAGATAATTTTATTCTCTTCTTTGAGTGTATCGTACTCACGTTTGAGTTTAGAAATATCTCTACTCTTGTAATAAATCTGCTGTGTTATATAAATCTTTGGAAATGCAAACATCATAATAAATATAAGTGTGAGTATAATATAGAGAAAATAATTTACATCAAGATTGCGTTTAGAAATATAAACAGTATCATATTCCCTAAGTAGTTCCTCTTTTTCACTTGGAACATTAGAACTCTTTACTACTTCACTCATCTACTTTCCATCTGAAAAACTCGCATCTTAGCACTTCTGCTTCGGATGTTTTCTTGAATCTCATCCTCTTTTGCCATAAGTGGTTTTCGTGTGATTACTTTTCCTAGCGAGTGGTTATTCCCACACTCACAACGGAAAGCTTCGCTTGGACAGATACAAGACTCACTCCATTTTTTAAACTCTTGCTTGACTATCCTATCTTCAAGAGAGTGAAAAGAGATAATAGCTATACGAGCTTCTGTAAGTCCTGCATTTTCTAAAGAGCTAAGTAAAGACTTTAACTCTCCTAGTTCATCATTTACTTCTATTCTTATCGCTTGCATAAGTAGTGTAGCAGGATGGATGTTTTTTCCACGAGGAAGGTCTTTTTTTAGTGTTTGACTCAATTCTTTTGCAGAAGTAAAAGGTCTGTTTTGTACTATCTGACTTGCAAGCTTTTTATAGTTTCTTAACTCACCATACTCTAAGATAATATTTTCAAGTTCTTCTTGAGTGTACTCATTTACAACAATTTCAGCCGTAAGAGAGGCACCCTTATCCATACGCATATCAAGGTTCTCACTCTCATAAGAGAAGCCTCTCTCTTTTTGATCAAGCTGTAAAGAAGAGACACCAATGTCAGCTAAAAGTCCTTTGATCTCACTCGCATCCACTTCTTCTAAAATCTCTTTTATAACATTTGAGAAACGCCCTTTTCTTATGCTAACTCTATCACCAAATTTCGCTAAACGCTCACTTGAGAAATCTATAGCTGTTTGGTCTTGATCTATTGCTATAAGTTTTATATTTGGGTTTGCCTCGAGTATCATACTTGAGTGACCACCATATCCCATAGTACAGTCAATAATTATCCCACTTTCAATATTTTCAAATGCAGCTATAACTTCGCGGTAAAGAACGGGAACATGGGGAATATTTTGCACAAAAAGCCTTCATATGTAGTTTATATGGATTATACATTAACTTATCTAACAAATAATTTACATTTAAATCTTAATAGGGTATGATAAATAAAAAAAGGTTATACACTATGTTAGCAAACTTCCAATATGAGCTTATCGCAGTAGTAGTTCTTCTTCTAGCAATTATTTTATTTTTTCTACTTGAGTCCAAGAAAAGAGTACAAAATTCAAAAATTCACAAGACTAAAGAGAACGATATAGATACTAAAAAAAGAGCGGATAAACTTGCGATGCTAGAAGAACATGAACAACAAACTACAATCATAAAAGATGTTTATGATCATCCTTTTGAGGGAAGTGAAGAAGGAGACTTTGGCGAAGGAGTTTCAAAAGAGCTTCACAAAGAAGAGATACAAGAAGAACCTAAGATAAAAGCACAAACAAAGAAGATAGCAAAGCGAACCGTTCCAGCACATGGAAAGATAAAGAAACAAAACTTTACAGATTTTTCAGGTGCAAAAGTATTAGTTGCAGAAGATAATCTCATCAATCAAAAAGTTATCACGGGGCTTTTAGCAGGAAGTGGTATAGAACTAAGCATGGCAAATAACGGACAAGAGGCACTCGACATCTTAGAGATAGATAGCAACTTTTTAATGATACTTATGGATGCACACATGCCAGTAATGGATGGTTTTGAAGCAACTCGTGCTATCCGTGCTAATCCAAACTATGATCATATCCTAGTTGTTGCACTCAGTGGTGACACAGCAGCTGATGACATTAGAAAAATGCAAGAAGCTGGAATGGCAGAACAACTTGAAAAACCTCTTAGAATAGATACTCTATATGATATATTTTATGCCTATAGTGGTGAAGAAAAATCTACACAAAATGATAATATTATAGAAGTTATCAACACAAAAGAGTTAGATGGAGAAAGGGGTCTTAGTATTTGTGGTGGCGATGAAGATTTTTATACTGAGATTCTTAATGAGTTTGTACAAGACTATTCAGACTCTAGCCAAAGAATAGAGAAACTTCTCCATAATGGCGAGCTTAAACATGTAGATAGAATTCTCTTAGATATTATAGGAATCACCGCAAATATTGGAGCAACTCCTTTAAATAAAATTTCTCAAGATTTTAAAGCAGCACTTAATGATACTAATGAAAAAGATTATTTGGACATATTTGAACAGTATAATGTTCATCTAAAACAACTTCTCTTTGACATTAATAAGTATAAATAATATTTTAAGCTCCTAAAGCTTTCTTAACATTATCATCTGCCATGGTTATGTTCCATGATGGCTCCCAAACGACTTCTATATCTACCTCTTTTATATCTGCCATTTTTTCAACTGCCTCCTTTACCCACTGAATTATCATCTGATGAAGAGGACAAGCTTTTGTTGAGAGAGTCATTGTAACTTTTACATTACCTTCATCATCGCTAGAAGCATCATAGATAAGCCCCATTTCCACGAGGTTAAAACCAACTTCAGGATCTATTACTGTACTTATTGCTAAAAAAAGTTCTTCTTTTGTATACATACTCATAACTATTTTTCCTTATTAAAATTTATCATATAGAGCATACTGCGAAAAAATGCAAATGCTCCAACCACTAAAAAAGATGCTCCCGCACTAATAAGTATCTCCACTCCAAAAAGAAGTGCAAATGCCACAAGTAAAACACCAACCGCTGAAAATATCAGCTGAGCCTGAGAGCTGTTGTAGGGCACCATATCTACAAGCATTGGCACTTTTTGTTTTCCTACAAGAGGAGAAAATCTTTCAAACCATACCAAAAATGGAATAATTTTATAGATATGTCCAGTTATCATAAAACCGAAAAATCCAAAAAATAGTAACCATAAAGCGACTAAAAGAAGTGACTCATTTTGAAATACAAAATAAGCACCACCACTCACAAGAGCCATAATGAGTGAAAAAAATGCAAACATCAAAGAGAGTGCATAGACATCATTATCTTTTCTCGGTCGTGTTTTATAGATAATATAGATGATATAGATATATGAAAGCTGTGATGTAAGAGCTAAAAAATATCCAATATTTGCAAGTATTACACCATCAAAAAGTGTTGAAAGAACTACAAATACTACTCCAATACTCATCATATAAATAGCGATATACAATGGCTTTAAAGAGAAGCTATGAGAGAGTGTAAACATAGGCACAAGTACTATAGAAAGTCCCATAATTGTTATATTTATATAACCACCAATTACTAAATAGATATGACTTCTAAGAAGTGCAGGTATATCAAACGAGAGAGTACCTGCATAACTTAGAGCCATTAATAAACCTACAATGATACCAAAGAAAAGAAATATATTTGCGATAAGCACACTACTCATAACAAGAGTTAATTTCTTTACTTTTGATATGGTCATAAATATTTCCATAACAAATATCATCATGGCTATCAGAACAACAACCCCACCATAGGGCAGAAGTGCTGGTGAATATAAGAAGCCAAAAGCCATTAACAGTGTCCCTATCAAAAGCAGTGGCCAGATAGCATAAAAGAGTTCTACCCCAAAATGCCCTACTTCAAGGACTACAGGCACGAGTTGTGCCATCGCCCCAAAAATAGTCATCATAACAAAACCGAGTAAAAAGAGATGTACAAAGGCTATAGTTTTAGGAGAGAATTGAGAAGCATCCTCAAGGCTAAATCCAAAAACAAAAAATGAAGCCACCAGGTAAAACAGTCCTCCTAAAATAAAAAAAGGAGCTATGAGCTTAAAAGGAGGTGCAAACTCTTGTGATATTGCTGACATCTGTTAACTTTAGCCACCACAGCTAGTTTGTGAAAGATCTGAATCTACTCCAGCTTCATTATTGTAAGTAAATACAACCTTCACAAGTCCACCGGAAATATCCTCAGTGACATGAGCTACATCAGCATCAAGTTTTGCAAAAAGACCACCTGGTGCCTTATGATTTATCATAACAAGCTTATCATTTGTACCCTTGATGAGTTTAAGTCCACTCATCGCATTTACCATTGGATGTGGAGGTCCTTCTGCTGATGTATCGAAATAGTAAGTACTCTGAGTATCTTCACTTACTTTAAAAAACTCTACTGTTGCACCATCTACTTCTATCTTCTGTGCATCTGTTGGTATATTTGACATTTTCATTCCTTATTATCTTATTTTATGAGAATTGTAATCAAGATAATTAACAATTGTATTGATATATGTCAAGAATATGAATATGAAATCACTCTTTTATGCTAAAATAAATTTTATAATAAGGAGTTTATCTTTGAAAAAATTACTATTTTTACTACTTATAAGTTCATCTGTCTTCGCTAAATTTCAAACTGTTTCTATTGGTACTATAGATAAAGAGTACCAGAATATACTTTCTAAAGAGCAGATTTATACTATACTAATGCAGATACAAGAGCAGTTTAAAACACAACTTGGTTATGATGTTTTTGCTTATAAAAAAGATGGCAAACCAATAAATATAGTCTACCTAAAACCCTCTATAAAAAAAAGAAAAATTATAAAAAATAATCAAGAACTTATTCATTTAAAAGAAAAAATTTCCAAACTACAAATACAAAGAGAAAAAGAACAACTCAATATTAATCAAGAACAAAAAGAACTTAATAAAAAATATAGACAATATAACAAAAAAGTCAATGCCCTTAATAGTTACATAAAAAGGATCAATGATAAAAACAAAAATGGTCTCAACAAGGATGAATATAATAAAGTAAAAATATACACTTCTGTTGAGCAAAAAAAAATAAAAAGAGAGAGTAAGAGGTTAAAAAGAGAGAAAAAACAATTTCATAAAGATTTTAATAGACTCAAACAAAGAACAGCTCACTATAATTACTTAGTACAAAAGTACAATAGACTAATAAGAGATACTCAAGATCTTTCTAAGAATTTTATAGAGGTCAAAGGTATCACAACAGGTCAAATAAAAACAACCTACACTAGTACACAGAAAAATGGCAAAAAAAGTATGAGTAAACACAAAGATATTACTATGGATAAGATAGAGATTTATGACTTTGAGACACTAGCAAAGTTCAAAGTTGTTCTAGCCCATGAACTTGGACATTTAGTAGGTGTTGAACATATTCATGTACAAGGTGCACTTATGAACCCATTTATACAAGATAATCAGGTACAAGAGCTCTTTTTAACACCTTTAGATATCCTAGAATTTAATAAAGTATTCCAAAAAAGAAGATAATTAACTATTCATAAAGGATAGCTAGGCCTTCTCTATTTATAATCTCATATCCATTAGAATTCTTCTCTACAAAGCCAAGTTTTACGAATTTTTTAAAGATACGAGACAAAGTCTCCGGTGTCATGTGAAGAGATTTTGCTAACTGATTATTTTTTATCTTAAGTGCTTCACTATCTTCACAAATGTACTTTGCTACTCTTGATGTCGAATCTAAAACAATATTAAGACTAATAACTTCTTCGAGTCTTTTTATCTTACTTGAAAGTGAACGAAAAAAATTAAAAGCAATATCTGGATTACTTAAAAAATCTGTTTTAAACTTAGAAAACTCTATCTCAATAACACTACCATCAGATTCAAACATCGCAGATGCAGGGTAATCAATACCTTGAAAAATAGCCATTTCAGCGACAAGAGACTTAGGTACAAAGCGGTGAAGTACTATTTCATTTCCTTTAACATCCGTTTTATAAACTTTTAAAATCCCCTCACTTAAGAGTGTCAAATATTTGGACTTCTCTTTCTCATAAAAAAGTATCTCCCCTTTTTTGAAGTTGCGTTTACGGGAAAATGAAGAGAGATACTCTAAATCATTATCACTTAAACTTGAAAAACAGCTAACTGATTTTAGGTCTGAAAGTTCATGCATTATCTCGTTTGCCCACTTCCATAGATTTTAAACTTATATGTTGTAAGTCCCTCTATACCCATAGGTCCACGAGCATGGAGTTTATTTGTAGATATTCCGACCTCAGCACCAAAACCAAAAGCACCCCCATCAGTGAAACGAGTACTCGCGTTTACATAGACAGCTGCTGCATCTATGGCATTTAAAAATGCCTCAGCAGTTGAGATATTTTCAGTAATGATAGCTTCTGAGTGACCAGAACCAAAACGAACTACATGCTCAATAGCACCCTCAACACCCTTAACTACTTTTAGATTAAGAATATTTGCTAAATACTCTGTGTCAAAATCTGCATCACTTACATCTGCAACATCTATAACTGCTTGAGTATTTATGCAGCCTTTGAGCTCTGTATGCTCTGCATCAAATGCAGCTTTTAGTTTGGGAAGTGTCTCTTTTGCGATAGCACTATCTACTAAGAGTGTCTCCATAGAGTTACATACACCGGGGCGTTGTACCTTGGCATTTATAGCAATTTTTATCGCATTTTGTATATTTGCATCTTTATCTATATAAGTATGACACTGCCCTTTGTCATGCTTCACTACACTTACAGTTGCATTTTCACTTACATGCTTAATAAGCCCTGCTCCACCACGAGGGATGATTAGATCTACATATTTATCCATTTTTATAAGAATATCCACACCTGCACGAGAAGAATCTGGAATAAGTGAAATTAAAGCTCTTGGCAGATTATTTGCTTCTAAAACATCTTGAAGAACTTTTGCTATTGCACGGTTAGAGTTTTCAGCCTCTTTTCCACCTTTTAGCACACAAACATTAGCACTCTTAAAACAAAGAGCTGCTGTATCACTAGTAACATTAGGACGAGACTCATAGATAATCCCGATAACACCGATAGGAATACTCACCTTCTCAATCTTAAGCCCATCCTCTGTCACCCAACCATCAAGGATACGTCCAACTGGTTCTTTAAGTGCTGCTATTTCCTCAATAGCAACCGCCATCGCATCTATACGACTCTCATCTAAAAAGAGTCTATCCATAAGAGCTGCTGTGAGCTTGTTCTTCTTTGCATCTGCCATATCTTTAGCATTTGCAGACTCTAGATCACTGCTATTTTTTCTTAGAGCTTTTGCCATCTCTTTTAGTATTCTATTTTTTTCGCTACCACTAAGTGTATTTAAAACACGGCTTGCTGATTTTGCTTCTTCTAAAAATTGTTCCATTATTCCCTCTAAAATAGTAAATTAGTAAGTCTATAATATCATAAACTTTCTTAGCTATTTCTCATAATATGTTCTCACACATATAACTGCGTTATCATCACATTTATCATTACTTGACAGATGTCCATTTGCACTATAAACTGCCCAAGAATTGACAGGATCTTCTTTATCTTCTTCTATTGTCCAAAAAACTCTATGCTTAAGATGTTTAAACTTCTTTTGCCCCTGTATATCGTGTGCAAGCCCTAACAGCTCTCTTTTTTTAGGTAATCTCCAGTCATCTTTTACACCAATATGTAATCCCTCACAATACTTTTTTGCTAGCTTCCATTTTAAATCTGTTGATTCGATAACACTTGTATCTTGCCACTCTATATGTGCCGATTTATCTACCTCACTATTTGCTCTGTTTTCCCACTTATCTGCATTCAAAGCACTTATAAAGAGAAAGAAAAATACCAATAATTTTTTCATATTATTTCTTCCACTTCATATTTTCTTTTGCTTTTTGTAAATGTTTTAAAAGGCCTTCTTTTTTCTGATACCCATAAGCTGTATCAAGTACTTTATGTGTTTGAGGATTTATAAAATATATCATCGGAAAAAAATGAGGTTCGTAATTAAAAGCAGCATCATCTTCTTTGCCTACAATTACTTTTGTAAGTGTTTGTAGTTTACTCTGTACATCTTTGTTTGAGAGTGTAGTATTTGCTAACTTTTCACACCAGTGACATCCATCTTCAACTATAATTAACATCATGAGTTTTTTCTCTTTTTTTGCACTTAAAAATGCTTTGTCATAAGATTTTAGATAACCCAATTTATCTGCTAGCTCTGTTGCTTCATTAGCAAACAAACTCGTAAGAGTAAGTAAAAGTATCATGATGTATTTCATAACTATCCTTCGTGATTTAATTTCAAGATTATAACATTATATTGTGTAAGAATTATGTAAAAAATTCATAGCTTTTATTTATTTTTTAATTTAATAAAATTAAGATAAAATACTACAAATATTATATAAGAGGAATTTCCATGCAGACTATAACATTTATTGGTAATGGTAATATGGCTTTAAGCATCGCTCAAGGTTTGAAAGATAAGTACAAACTTGAGATTGTTGGTCGTGATATGAAAAAACTAAAACAGTTTGAGGATACTTTAGGTGTCTCTGTAAAAAAAGAGCTAATGATGGACTTTTCAATAGAGGGCAAAACACTCCTTTTATGTGTTAAGCCTGCAAATGTTCAAGAAGTTGGTAAACTTTTTGTTGGCAAAGCACGAGTACTCTACTCTGTACTCGCTGGTACAACTCTTGAGAAGCTCGAAAACAGTATCAATACTCAAGCAGTCGTAAGAAGTATGCCAAACCTCGCAGCAAGTGTTGGGAAATCTATGACAACTCTTACCGGTGATCCTGCATTTAAAGAAGAGGCAGAGGCTTTACTAGGAACTATAGGTTATACAAGATGGCTCCACAGTGAAAAAGAGATAGATATAGCTACAGGATTAGCAGGAAGTGGACCTGCATATTTAGCTTTAATAGCAGAAGCACTTGCCGACGGAGCAGTAAAACAGGGGCTTAAACGCGATGATGCTATGGCTATAATGCGTGGACTCTTTAATGGTTTTGGGGGGCTCATCCAAGATATACACCCTGCACTTCTTAAAGATGGTGTGATGAGTCCAGGAGGCACAACAGCTGCTGGATATGGGGCACTTGAGCATGCAGGTGTTCGTAGTGCTTGTATGCAAGCTATAGAGAGTGCTTACAAAAAAGCTATTGAACTCTCTTAAAGAAGAGAAATTTGCATTAGATAAATACTAAAATCTCTTTCTCTATATCTTCTTTATTGATGATAGTACTTTGTGCTATCGCTTTTGAAAATAGCCCTTTTACCATTGCTGGGATTGTTAATGAAGCTATTTTAGAGATAGATTCTAGGGCTACGACATCTTCAGCATCCTCTTCACCAGTAAGTGCATTAGCTATCACTGGTGAGAACTTTGTCCATTCTGCAGTTGAGTAAGCTATGGTTTTTATAGTAGAGTTTGAGCAAGTCTCATAAGACTTCATACAAGTAGCAGTATGTGGATCCATAAGGTAGTTATCCTTTTCAAAAGTATCTTTGATATACTTTTTTCCTTCATCTCCATTACAGAAGTCTGCATCGAAGCATGTTTGAAGCTGCGTCAACTCCTCTGCGTTTAACTCATAAAAGTTTTGATTTTCAAGATCTTCCATAAGTTCACGAGTTCTCTTGTAACCAAACATATCAAAGAGTATACGCTCTACATTTGATGACTTTAAGATGTCCATAGCAGGAGAAGTTGTTCCCACTACAGTACAATCTCTTAGGTCATATTTACCAGTTTTTATGAGTTTTGTCAGGACATTGTTTTCATTAGATGAGATGATTATCTTCTCTACTGGTACACACATTTGGGAGGCATAGTAACCACCAAGAGCATTCCCAAAGTTTCCAGAAGGAACATTAAGATAGACCTTCTCACCCATAATGATGCCACCTTGACGAACTAACTCTAAGTAAGAGTGAATATGATAGATAATTTGGAAGATAATACGTCCAAAGTTTACAGAGTTTGCTGCTGAGAGAGAGACATGTTTCTCTTTAAGTGCCGCTTTGAAATCATCTGAAGCAAGAAGGCGTTTAAGTGCATTTTGTGCATCATCAAAAACACCGTGAATACCGATAACTTTAAGGTTTTTTGCATCCTCTGTCACCATCTGTAAACGCTGAACATCACTTGTCCCACCATCAGGATAAAGACAAGCTACTTGAACATTTGCACGATTTTTGAAAGTTTCTAGTGCTGCTGGACCTGTGTCACCACTTGTTGCAGCAAGGATAAGATAGTTCTCTTCGCGTTTTTGAGCGATAGACGAAAGTACTACACCAAAAGGCTGTAGTGCCATATCTTTAAACGCACGTGTTGGGCCATGGTAAAGTTCAGAGATATAAAGATTCTCTTTTACTTTGACAACAGGAACAGGGTTCTCTCCATCATCAAACTTATCATAAAGATTAAGTGCTTCATCGATTACCTCAGAGTCTATGTCAATCTCAAAACGATTGAGCATATCTTTTGCAAGTTCTTTGTATGAAGAATTTAGATGTTTTTCTAAAAAGTCATGCCCTAACTCAGGAAGAGTTTCAGGTACATAAAGTCCACCAAAAGAGGCAATAGGTGCTAAAATAGCTTCAGAAAATGTAACCGTTGCTGGTCTAGCGCTGTCGATACCACGAGTCTGTATAAAGTTCATATGTTTCTCTGTAATTTTATTTTTGAAATTATAGCAAAAAACTCTTCTTTATAAAATTAAATACTATTCACAAACCCCATAAGTTACTAAAAATACTCCAAAAATCTTATGTCTACTATCTACCATCTTCTATTTGAGTAATCTTATAGGATTTATATGGTAAGACTTTTGAGTAACTTCAAAGATAAGTTCATCTTTTACTCTCCCTATAGTATAGCCTTTTTTAACCTTTTTACCCTTTTTGATATTAGGACTTATCTGCGAGAGATTTGCATATATGGTATGAAGTCCATTTTTATGTTCAACTATGACTATGTTATTTAGAACTGCTGTTTTATCTGCATAGATAACTTTTCCATTAAATACAGTTTTTACCTTCGCATTTGGATATTTTGGTTTAAGGGAGATAGACTCATTAAAGATTTTAATACCATAAATAGGATCTGTATATGTCCCATATTTTTTAGTAATAGTGTAACTATTTAATGGTGCTATAGTCTTATGACCTCTATACTTTTTCGTTTTCTGTGCTTGGTAAGAGTTTCCATGTTTTTTTACTTTCACTGTGTTCTTATCTAAGTGTATCTTTTTCTTCGCGAAGGCAGCTTTTCGTTCTCTCTCCTGTTTAGCTTTTCTCTGCTCGTCAATCTTCACAATATTTAGCTTTGCAAGAGTATTTTTAAGCTGATTTTGACGCTTAAGAAGGGCTTGTACTTTTCCCCTATATGCTTTCTTTGCTTTTGTAAGTTTAACAAGTGCTTTTTTATTCGCTTTTTTTGTTTTTAAAAGTCTCTTCCGTTTTACATCGATATTCGCTATTGCTACTTCTAAGCTACTTGCATGTCGATTTAAAGAGTCGATATCCCTTGAGTTTCTTAGAAACTGTTCACTCAAAACTTTTGCTTTTTCTTTCTCCTTTTTTAGCATCGTTTTAAGAACTTCAAACTCTATGAGTGACTCTTCGTTTTGAGTAAATTCTTCATCTAAAATTACAGAGAGTGAAACACTTTTCGCTATGACAAAAGCAAGAGTATATTCTATATTAGTTTGTTTTTCTGTAAGTAGATTTTGTGATTTTTTCATCTGCTTGAGTTGTATAGTATTTTCTTCATAACTTAGTTCTTTGAGTTTTAGCTCTTTTTTAAGGGCTGAGAGATATTTTTCCTGCTTCACTAAGGCTCTTTTTTGTCTTAAGATAGCCTTCGCTGTATCAGACATTTTTCTATTGAGTGTTGAGTAGTTTTTTGAGTACTTATGTAGTTTAAAACTTGTATTTTTTATCTTTTTATCTGTAGAACTTGCACCCAAAGAGAGAGTAAGAGAGAGAAGTAGTAGCACAAAAAAATGCATTAGACCTCTTCTTTATGACTTATAACAATAAATGAAGCAAGTAGTAGTGAAACAAGTAATGCAACCCCTAACATCATTGAAAAGTCAGAAAATTTATCAAATATTTTTATACTTATTCCTACATTTGTAAGTTCACCAATCACCCAATCACTTGATGAAAGATAACTAAAAACGATAAATGCCAAACCACTAGCTATAAGTGCATCCACTATAGCTAAACGAAAAAGTACTGCAGAACTTAGCCAAGTAGGTGCTCCAAACAGCCCCATAATACTCATCCTTTCAGTATGTTTAAACTGCCAAATTTTAAGCTCTTTTGAGATAAGTAATATCGTAATTATTCCAACACTCACAGCAAATACAGTGATCACATTCTTAAAAAGTAAAAGAAGCTTATATGTACTGTCGTGGCTTTTAGTAAAGGTTTCTACTTTCATAATATCTTTATTCCGAAGTAATGATTTTGTTAAGCTATTGACCTCATCAGGAGAAGGATAGTGTAATAATTTGAGTCTATAAAACTTTGGTAGTGCTAACTTTAAAAGTTCTATATTTTTTTTATCTATACCTGAGTTAAGCTTTTTGATAACATTATCAGGAGCTAATTCTTTGACATTTGAAATAATCTTATACTTTTTTTGAAATGTTTTTTCAGTGATAGTTTTTTTACTTACTACAACTAAAGAGTAGTTACATGCCAAATTTTGCTTATATGCATCAATAGCTCGCTCAACTATAATAAAAGTTTGTAGAGAGAAGAGTATTCCCAGAAGAGCTACTACTAATGAAAGATGATTTTTAAATGCGTTCATGTATTTTCCCGAACTCTATGTGAAAGTGCTTATACTCTATCCTCATTGACTCAGGTATATGGTGAGTTACTACTATAACTGTCGAGTCTAAGTCCTTATTCGCACCCTCTAATAAATTCCATATAAGCTGAGAAGAATAATCATCAAGATTACCTGTTGGCTCATCAGCTAAGATCAGTACTGGATTGTTTGAAAGTGCACGAGCCATTGCTACACGCTGTTGCTCTCCACCACTAAGCTCTTTTGGATACTTGAGTGCTTGATGTTTTAGTCGTACATGACTAAGTAATTTTTCTACTTGATCCTGTTGAACTTTTTTATCATAACCACCCACTAAAAGAGGAAGCATAATGTTTTTTTCAACTGTCCATTCTTTAATAAGCTTATAGTCTTGAAAAACTATTCCTATGTGTTTTCGTAAAAGATTTAACTTACTTTTATTCACACCTTTGAGTTCAACACCTGCAACAACAAGACTTCCTGTCTCTGGTTTAAGTGCTCCATAAAGAGACTTAAGTAGTGTAGATTTCCCACTACCACTAGCCCCAGTGATAAAAACAAAACTTCCAGAATCTATAGAAAAACTTATATCTTTGATGATAAATTCATCTTTAGAGTAGCCTAAAGAAAGATTTTGAGCAACAATTACTTTATCCATTTAAGACCTTATCTAGTTCTTTATGTGCTTCAATGTTACTACGAGACTTGAGTGGAAGCTCAGGATAGTAATATACACTGCCCTCTTTCATTATTAGGTAGAGATGTTCAGGTCTATCAAAACTTCCCATAGAGAGACGCAGCATATAACCATTACTAAGAGTATAAGCACGTTCAAAGTGGATAAATCCACTTTCAAAGCGCTGTGTTGTTTTATGAAGCTTGAGAAGCTCATCTAAAGGAGCTTTACCATCAGAAAACTCAAAATCACCCTCTATTGAGAGATCTATTGAGTGCTCTTCATTTATCATAGTGACATCATAGATATTTTTTTCCATCTTACGCCATCTGTCTTCATACTTAGATACTACTGCTATATCTTTATTCTTGTTTATATGCAGTACTGTCTTGTTAAATGCAATAAATGTTTCATAAGAGTACGCATAGTAGTTTTCACTATCTGTGCGGAGTTCTAACTGTCCATCAACTTTTAAAACACGGCGAGATTCTTCAATGAAAGAGGTGCTTATTACACGTCTATGTGGTTTTTTATCCCAAGGCACAGGAAAGTGTACATAAACTTTCCCAACTATATTTGAAGGTATAAGTTCCATGAAAAGACGTGCATCATAATCAAGTACTAGAAGATTATCTAACTCTTGAATAGTAACTTGCTTGAGTACCTGTTCAATAGAGGGGCGGTGAATTTCGATTCCTATAAAGAGAATATCTCTATTACTAGCCGCTTGATGTAAAAGATGACGCCCTGAACCAAAACCAACTTCAATACGAACCTCCCTATCAATAGGAAAATTCTCAGCAAAGTACTCTATCTTTTTAAGTGCTGTAACTTTTTCTAGATGCTCATTTTTTGTACCACTTAAAACATTTGAAGCGATAACTTCAAGTTCTGCCTTATCAGCATAAGCACTCAGTGCCTTGTGTACATTATATATAGAAGCGGGTCGAGTGAGTTTATCTGTCTTTAAAAGATTTCTATTATCTTCTTGTTTAACTAAGAGAAAAAAGTCTTCACTCTCAACACTTACTGAAATTAACTTTTCATTTGCATTGTTTTCATTCTGTGCTATAAAATTAAATGCAACACCATCATATGTAGAAGGGTACTCTATCTCTTTGAACTCTTTAATATGTAAATGAGGCATTTTAAAGTCCACTCAAGTCAAGATCATCGCTAGGTGAAATGACAGCTTTTGGTTCGACTACTTTTGGGACAGATACTTTTTTAGCAAAATCATTTTTGAGTATCTTCTCTGGTATCACTTTATCAGATTCTGGTGTTACAACTTTTACCTCTACACTTGGTGCAGATATAATAGAGTTTTTATCTAAAGCATATACTGTATATGTGTATATACTGTTTGGTTCTATCTTTTTATCTATAAAAGTAGTTCCGTTGTTAATATCGTACTCTTCTACATCCTCTTTAAACCAGCCTTGCTTATGCTTTTTTCTTACCATAAACTTCACTGAGCGTGGATCTGTTTTACTCCACTTAATCTTGATACTATTTCCAAGAAATTTAGCCTCTATTATCCCAGGTGCACGAGGGGCTCCAAGTGTCATCCCTTGAATTGAGTTCTTTTTATCTGGAGATTCTAGCCCATCCTTATCTACTGCACTCACTCTATAATAGTAAACTTTACCATCCTTTTCTATTTTATCTGTAAAATGATTATTATATAGTTTTGCTATAAGTACATATTTTCCGTCTATTTTATCTGCTCTATAGAGATAGTAAAGTGCAAAATCTTTTTGCTTTGATTTTGACCATGTTATATTAATTTTATGTGCTTTATTCCGTGTTGCTGTTATATTTTCAATACTATTAGGGAGTGGTTTTGTTACAACTTTAACAGTTTTTGAAGGAGTTGATAAAATATTATTATAAGTAAGGACACATACTCTATACATATATACATAGTTATCTTTTAGTCCTGTATCTATGTATTCTGCATTTAATCGTCCTTCTACTGTCGCGATTTTTTTCCATTTATTCTCTTCTAAATCCTTACGCTCAATTATATATGCTTTTACAATTTTATTAGGATCTGGTCTCCATAAAATTTTTGCCACTCTTGGCATATCAGTAATACTGTGAATCCATGAGACAGATTTTAGAACGGGGAGAGTAGTTACTACTATAGAATGACTAAGTACTCCTTCTGCCTTCGCACTATATGTTTGAAATGCATAAGTATATTTTGTATTAGGCATTACATTCTCATCTAAATAGTGTGTAGCAAAACGATTTTTTATAGTAGTGTAGTATTTTAATTTACTCTTACCCTCTTTTTTAGGAGATTTTTTATAGATATAAATCCCTTCTACTTTTGGATCTACAATGCTATGCCACTCAAATGCAACACTTTTCATACCTACAATAAGTCCACTTTTTGTAAGTGTAACAGTAGGTAGCGTTTTATCTATAACTGCAGATGCGGGTGCAGAAGGTGTAGGTGTACCACACCCACTAAGAATCAGTAGTGAAACTGTTAATGATGTAGCTAGTGTCCATAACTTCATTCAGACTCTCCAAATTAAATTTTTTATCAATACTATTTTTCATATATTCATCAAACGCAGCAGTGAATTGCATCACTTTTTTTGTCGTTGGATGTACAAAATAAATCATATAAGCATGTAGCAAAATTCGTTCCGATTTCTCTACTTTAGGGCTTAAACCGTAGATATGATCACCTAGAATATGACGGTTGATTGTCTCTAAATGTACACGAATTTGGTGAGTTCTTCCAGTGAAGAGTTTACAAGCTACAAGCTGGTTTTTTTCATCACTACTAAGAGCTAATTGCTTAAACATAGTTTTTGCCGCTTTTTTATGCTCTAATCCACAAGACATTTTAAGACGGTTATGTGCACTTCGTCCGATATTTCCTTCTATAACTGTCACATCATCTTTAAGCGGTGGAGTTAAAACAGCGATGTAGTAACGTCCCATACTCTTATCTTTGAGTTGCTCAGAGAGAAGTTCGTGAGCTTCGTTGTTTTTTGCAACAACCATAGTCCCTGAAGTTCCCTTATCTAAACGGTGTACTATTCCATTACGCTCTTCACCACTGATAGTTGAAAGTCTAATACCCTTATGCTTAAGCCAGTCAACGAGAGTCGCTTCTTTTACACTTGGTGCTGGGTGTACTGTTAAACCACTTGGCTTGTTTATAACTAAAAGATCATCATCTTCATAAAGTACTTCTACATCAAAGTCAACTTCCTTTGCCTCTTCTACTTTAGCTTCAGGAAACTCAACTTCTATTTTTTGGTTTACTTTGAGTTTAACACCTGGACGTGCAACTTGTTTTTTATCTACCCAAACACAGTTAGCTTTGATAAGTCCTGCAATCTGTGAACGTGTTTTACCAATTTGAGTTGAGAGAAACGTATCTAAACGCTCCGGATTTTCACATATATATTCTTCTGTTTTCATATTTATTCATTACCTTTATGATACAATTCTTTAGGGTTTTTAAAAATACCCTTAAATTTATTTTGGAGCTATAAACTTGTGGAGATTTGATAAAGGTATTTTAACACAATTTGACTTTTTTTCTATCATTCTTATCATTCCTTTGGTATTAACTTCAAACTGGCTCATCGGTGAAGCAGTTCCAGCACTTGCACAGAAGCAAATTGCTTATGTTGGAGTGGCATCACTTACCTTTATCGCAGTGTTTTTTTTACCTATTCGCCGTATGGCTTGGCTTATCCCTTTTATCTACTGGGGTAACATTGCCCTACTTCTTGCTGTAGAGTTTTTCGGTCATGCCCGTCTTGGTGCACAAAGATGGATAGAGTTACCCTTTGTACATACGACTATACAACCCTCTGAGTTTGTCAAACCTGCACTTATACTTATGCTAGCTTATCTTATAAACAAAACTCCACCACCTCTACATGGCTACAAAATAAAAGACTTTTTGAGGCTCAGTTTTTTTATACTCTTACCATTTATACTTATCGCTAAAGAACCAGACCTAGGAACAGCATTGGTTCTCTTACTCATAGGTTATGGTGTACTCTTTTTTGTAGGTATTCACTGGAAAATAGTTGCAACTATTACATTGGGGGCTATTCTTTTTATTCCCATCGCTTATCATTTTATCCTCCATGATTATCAAAAAACAAGAATCACAGACTTTTTAAGTGAAAAACCTTCCTACCATGTCCAGCAGTCTATCATTGCAATCGGTTCTGGTGGGTGGACAGGCAAAGCAAAAGATGAAGCGACACAAACACAGATGAAGTTTCTTCCAATTGCGACAAGTGACTTTATTTTTGCATTTGTAGTAGAACGCACAGGATTTTTAGGAGCATTAGCATTAATTAGTCTCTATGCTATTCTTATTTTACACCTACTCA
Source organism: Sulfurimonas sp. (assembly GCA_015488615.1). GTDB lineage: Bacteria > Campylobacterota > Campylobacteria > Campylobacterales > Sulfurimonadaceae > Sulfurimonas. The sequence continues at coordinate 277 of WFNM01000134.1, read as the reverse complement.
GTCTTAGTATTTTCAACAAAGACTACTATATAAAAATTGTCAGTGTCTCTATCAGTTTTATGATTTTTATATATATGGGGGTAAATATAGCCATGACTATAGGCTATGCTCCTGTTGTTGGAGTGCCTCTACCTATGTTTAGTTACGGAGGCAGTAGTTTCTTAAACTTTATGGTACTCTTTGCTATCATGCAAAACCTTATAACTTTTAGATATAAAGATATGTATGATAACCGCGGGACTAAAAGTTTTGTATAAATTTCTTTTACTTTTTCTAT
>WFNM01000133.1 GCA_015488615.1 Sulfurimonas sp. | reverse complement strand
ATTCTATTACAGGGCATGAAGTCCCAGGAGGTGCATCATAAATCTTCATATAATCAGGAAACTTCTCATCTACATACTCTATAGTTTGTGCAATTAACGGTATAGACATCTCTTGACCTAAATCTAATCTCCCCTCAACCATTGTAAAAAGTTCATTTTTATACTCATTTATAATCCCTATTCGTGAAGGTGTCATAGGAAGTGAATTTGTTGGACAAAGTTCACTACAAGCATAACAGCTATGACAAAGCTCAGGAAATACTCTAATCTCCTCTGGAAGATGTAAAATAGCGTTAAAGTTACACACCTCTTCACACTTGCCACATAAAGTACAATCAGTTGCATCCCACTTGGGTATCATTTTATTCGATACTTTTGAATTGATTAGCTCTGCATTTAAGAACAAAGCACTATTTGGCTCTTCTACATCCAAATCAGCTAAGACTACTTTTTTACCAAGTGATGCTAAATACGAAGTAAGATTAGAAGAAACAGTTGTTTTTCCTGTACCACCCTTTCCACTTGCTATAGTTATTTTCATTTATGCTCCTTCTTTTTGATTATTTTTCATAGTCTGAATAATTTCATCTACAGTCTGCTTTTCTGCTGCCACTGGTGTTATACCAAGTGCAAGAAGATTATCTTTTACACCTTTACCAAACTCGTAAGAGACAAAAACATCTACACCATTTGCTTTAAGAAATCGAGGAATTTCAGTACCAACATGGAGTCTTCTATTGCCCTCACTCCCTTTTTCAATAACAATATTCTCATCTTGAATCTTTGTCATAATAGGGTTTTCAATCATCTCTAAAAATTCACCCTCTGGAAGAGAATAAAAAACTATATTTTTTGCAAGCCCAATATGTTTTGCAAGATGCTCTCTACCATTTGTCATAAATGCCACTTTCATTTGTAATCCTTCTTCGCTATTTTCATTTTTTGAAAAGATGCCTTGAAAATTTCTTCTTCCAAGACCTCTTCCCCCTCCAAAACTTCCATTATCACCAAAGTTTCTTCCTCGGTTAAGACCTCTTTGTCCTCTACCAAAACCTCTTCCTTCTCTTCTTGTAAACTCTCTCATTTTAAATCCTTAAAATTTAGTTTATATGCACATATGTTCAGAATTATAACGAACATATGTTCATTTGTCAAATTATTTAAAAAATTAAAAAATAGAAAAATTTACGAAGGATTTCAATCAAGATTAAAGTTCATCTCAAAATTTTGAGATGAACTGAGTGTAAGTGCTTATTTAACAATAGTTACGACAAACGCACCTCTAAAGTCACCTTTTTTATAGCCGATTGCTTTATCGTGTGGATATTTTGCTTTAATGAGCTTATACGCCTCTGGATCTCTTGTCTGTGCATCACCATGACAAGTTAAACAGACACCTTTTTTGATGAAAATTGGTTTATAAACTTTATAAGAGTTTTTAGCTACCTCTTTGACTATCATTTTAGGTATAGCTTTGTGTGCATTTACATCACTCTGAATCTGCTCAAGTACTTTTACTTCATCTGGTGTCGGTTTATCTGCTGGGTTTCTGTACTTGATTGAAACTCTTTTCACGCTTACACCTTTTGGATACTCTGCGTTTACTTTTTTAGCGATACCAGATGCTTTTTCAAGACAAAAACCTGCCGCTTGAACTGGTCCACCTGCTTGCATATTTTGTTTCATATGAGATTTTAAAGCCCCACCCATTTTCATAATGGCACTCTTAGCCTCTTGTTTTATCTCTTTGTTTGTTGTAGCACTCAAAAGTGAAGCACTTGCCATTAGCATAATCGGTAATACGATTCTTTTCATTTTTCTTCCTTTTTTAATTAGACTTCTTGCTAAAATTATATCGGACATATGTCCATAAGTCAAGTAAAAATATTTCTATACAAATCTCTCATCAGAACGCATACTACTCACTTCATCAGTACTTGCCTGCATCCAGCCACTCTTCACTGTACCCTCAACCCTATCAAAATTTTCAATGTAAGGCTTAATGTCTAAAAGTGGTGTTCCATCAACAATATCAACACCCTTAATTGTGACAATATTATCAACAACATCCACAATCTCAACAACTGAAAGCCCTATGGAGTTTGGATGCATCGGTGTTCTTGTAGAAAATACACCTCTTTGTGTATTTGTTTTATCATTAAAAGGAATGACACTCAGTTGATGAGTATCAATTTTATGAAAATAGTATATAAGATAGGCATGAGAAAAACCATCTAAATCCTTCAAACCTTCACTATACTCCTCTTTAAATTCAATAGTTGCAAGCACTTCTCTTGCTCCACAAGGCTGTACAGGCATATCTTTTAAATCACAAAAAGGAGATTTTATAATTGCAATTTGGCGTAAATTAACTTCCATCTTCAAACACCTTTATATCAATAATTTATAAATATTATACGATAATTTTATAAATTATTGATTAAATAAAATCTAGTTCACTTTCTAACACTATTTCTTGAAATTTCTTAGCTATCATAGTGCTAGCAATTCCATTTCCAAGAGAAATTTGCTCTTTTGATTCATTTAAAATTGGAGTAGTTTTATAGCCACAACTTGGAGATTTTGATTTTAAAACTATACGGTCAAACGCAGGATTTTTTTCTAAAAATCGTTCTATCTCTTCCTCTAAACGCAGTGTTACATCTACATTTGTCTCGTCCGTAATAATGCGTAATTTACCCTCTTTTTCTACAACATTTATACGCTCTCTTGGTGTTCCAAAAAGTGGTGCTTCAGGGCAAAAGGGAATAATTTCATATTCATCTCCTAATGCTTCAATCACTGCATTTATCTTTTTTGTTTTACCATCATATCGACAATATTCACCTAAAATACAGGCTGAAACAAGGGCTTTTTTCTTCATTTTTAGCAAATCACCACAGATTTTATCTCAGTCATCTCTTCTATGGCAAAACGAGGACCTTCTCTTCCTACTCCTGAGAGTTTAACACCACCATAAGGCTGAATGTCAAAACGGAGTGTTGGCATATCGTTAATAACAATTCCACCTGCATCAAGTTCATCAATAGCACGGTTTGTAAGGCTCAAGTCATTTGTAAAGATAGAGAACTGTAAACCATAAGGAGAGTCATTCATGCGTTCAATAGCATCATCAAAAGTTGCTACTTTCACAAGTGAGACGATTGGAGCAAAAACCTCTTCACAAACTATAGCCATATCATCACGCACATTTGCCATAACACAAGGATGGAAAACTCTCCCCTCAAGTTGAGGGACAAGAAGAGGAATAGCCCCCTCTTTTATGGCAGATTCAACCCAGCTCATAGCACGCAAGCAGGCTTCATCATCAATAAGTGGTCCCATAAAAGTATCCTCTTCATAGGGTGAGCCAACTTTGAGTTTTTTTGTCTCTGATGCCATCAACTCTGCAAACTCATCATAAATCTCTTCTTGCACATAGATGCGTTGTAAAGATATGCAGACTTGACCAGAGTTCACAAAAGCACCTAAGGCACATTTTGTAGCGGCATATGCTAAATCTGCTGATTTTTCAATGAAAGTCGCTGCGTTTCCACCAAGCTCAAGTCCTACTTTTTTAATGCCTGCATTTTTTGTAATAATATTACCAACAGGAACACTTCCAGTAAAGGAGATAACACGAGGAATATTTGAGCTAATAAGAGTAGAACCAACCTCAGCATCGCCATATACAACTGAGAGTGCATCAGGAATTGCATACTCACTCTCTATAAAAAGCTTTGCAAATTTATAAGCAGTAAGTGGTGCTTCTGGAGTTGGTTTAAGAACCACAGCGTTTCCTGCAACAAGAGCAGGTCCAAGCTTATGTGCTACAAGATTAAGAGGAAAGTTAAAAGGGGTAATGGCTACTACAACGCCAGCAGGTTCACGACGAAAAAATGCCATTGTCTTTTTTCCAGAGGCATACGCATCAGTATTTATAGTTTCTCCTGACATCGTTCGCATAGTCTCAGCAGAAAGTGTAAGTGTCTCGATGCAACGCTCTACTTCCACACGAGCAAAAGTTATGGGTTTACCCACCTCATCCGTAATTGTACGGGCTATATCTTCTTTCTTCTCACGCAGTTTTTGTGCAACATCGAGTATCCATGAACATCGTTGAGCTAAAGTTGATTTTTTTGCGAATTTTGCAGCATCTTGTGCAATTTGTAAGGCTTTTTTAGCATCTTTGGCATCACACACAGGAGCAGTAGAGACCACCTCCCCACTATATGGAGAGACTCTCTCACTTACTTGCTCTTTACTTACTGCGTTTGAGCCAAAAAATATTTTTGCGTTTTGCATTATAAACTCCCATATTATTATAAAAAGATTATAACATCTATTTTTTGATACTCCACCCCATAAATGAGGTGGATTCTTGTTCCATAACCTAACTGGCTATTTTCAGACAAGCATTTAAAGTCGGGTATATCCTACCTAGACTATATGTTTTGAAAGGAATTGACTACTTGGTTTTCGTAGCATTGATTGCGATTCAATGGTGGTATTATAGCATATTTTCCAGCAGATACCGCTTATATCCACCCCTTAAAAGAGCTGGTTTTACGCTATTAAGTGATAATTTCAAACTTTGTATTTGATTCTATCTCTGCTCGCTCTTCTTCTGAGAGTTGAGAGAGGTCAGCTTCATCTAAAAGTTCTCTATTTGGTATTATGATTGATATGAGAATAAGTACAACGCCGAAGACGAAAACAGACCATGAAGCATCATTACCCATAGTGTTGAGCAGTGTCTCTTTTCCATAGCTTTTACCCATTAAAGGCTCAAAAAATGAGTCATAATATTTTGTAAATACATACGCACCCAATATACCACCAATAGCACCCACT
>WFNM01000132.1 GCA_015488615.1 Sulfurimonas sp. | reverse complement strand
GGCGTTTACAAAAGCTTCAAAGTACACAACTTTAGTACTCCAACGCCGTTACATCAAAGGTGCACCTAGTGAGGTGCTTATAGGGGAAGTTCCTGAAGATCTTTATGTTCTAGAAAATGGCATAAAGATAAAGCTCAACCTTCTTTCAAACAAAAATAGTGGTTACTTTCCAGATATGAAAAAGGGTCGTGAGTTTGTCAGAGCAAATGCCAAAGATAAACGGGTGCTAAATCTCTTCTCTTACACTTGTGCCTTCTCCCTCGCTGCAAAGTTTGGTGGGGCTTATGAGGTGATAAATGTAGATATGAGTAAGGGCGCACTCTCCACAGGAAAAGCTAATCATGCACTCAATGAGATAGAGCCAAGAGGTGTGAGTTATCTCCCTTACAATATCTTAAAGTCATGGTCAAACCTCAAACGCAAGGGTCCTTACGATATGATTATCATCGACCCACCTAGTTTTCAACGTGGCAGTTTTGAGGCGACTAAGGATTATGAGAAGATTATCAAGAGATTGCCACAGATTGCTAGTGAGGATTGTCTGCTACTTTCATGTCTGAACTCTCCAGAACTAGAGTCTGATTTCATCAAGAAGATGATAAAAGAGTTTGCACCGAGTTTTAAGTTTGTGGAGCGTTTAGAAAATGTTGAAGAGTTTAAAAGTGCTGATGAGGATAGAAGTCTCAAGAACTTAGTCTTTCAAAGAGAGATGCTTAGTTAAGCTTCTCTCTTCATATATGACCCTTGACAGTAAGAGGCTAAAAGATCAGACTTTAGTGTTTCAAACTGTGCTTGACCTTGAAGCTTTTTGACTATACTTAGAGCAAAACAGATAGCTGTTGCTGGTCCACGAGAAGTCATAATGTTTTGACTCTCTACAACCATTGCTTTATCCCCTTGATACCCCTCTTTTTTTATATCATCTTCAACAGATGGATAGCAAGTATATTCATCTTTTAAAACACCTGCTTTATTTAGAGCATAGGGTGCTGCACAGATAGCTGCGATATTTTTTCCCTCAGCATCCATCTCTTTGAGTACTCTTTGGACATTCGCATCCTCTGCTAAAGCATGTGTACCATCCCAACCACCAGGAAGTACTATCATATCAAGAGTCTCTGAACTTATATCTTTCATAAAGACATCTGTTTGTAGTACAATGCCATGTGCCCCTTGGACTCGGTTGTCTTCACTTAATGAGGCTAGTAAAACTTCTATCTCTGCACGTCTAAGTACATCTATGATACTCACTGCTTCTATCTCTTCAAACCCTGTTGCTAATGGCACTAAAACTTTATTCATCATATTTCTCCAGAAGTATTTATAAACACAAGGGTATCATAAATATTTTAAGTTTATTCTTACTCTTTTGGTGTAAAATAGTATTATGAAAAACTTCTTCCTATTTTGTTTGTTACTGATAATGACTGCTTGCTCACAAGAGCCACAAAAAGAGTTAACTATCTCAACAAACTCATGGATAGGATACACTCCTCTTTTCTATGCTAAAGAGAAGGGTTATTTAGATAAATTGAACATCAAACTCATTACAACTGTCTCTCTTGCACACTCTGCAAAACTCTATCTTATTCGTCGCTCAGACATCACAACTATGACACAACATGAGTACAACACTATAAAAGATGTAGAACCTACATTTAAACCTATTATCCTCATCGATAGATCTAATGGCGGAGATATGATACTTGCTAACAGAACGGTAGAAGCACTACAAAAAAGTAAAAAGATCACTGCTTATCTTGAGATAGGTTCTATAAATAGAGAGCTCCTTGAAAGTTTTATAAAAGAGTACCATTTAGATATAAAGAAATTTCAGTTTATTAACAAAGATCAGGCTCAGATTGCTGATATACACTACACAATAGAGGATCCTATTCTTATCGTTACATACACACCTTACAATGCAAAACTACTAAAGAGTGGCTTCAAAGAGATAGCATCCACTCGAGATATTCATGACTTGATGGTCATTGATGCAATCGGTACTAATCAAGAGACTCTGCAAAACAATAGAAAAAGACTTTTAGAACTCAAAAAAATTATTGATAAATCTATACAAGAGATACAAGAAAACCCAAAAGAAGCATACACTCTCACAAAAAAATATTTAGACAATATCTCTTATTCAGAATATCGAAGTTCTATGAAATCCGTTAAATGGATTAATCACCCCTCTTCTAATCTTCTAGACCAATTAAGAAAGATCACTTACACAAAGAGTCTCTTATGAGAAAAACATTCTCTATAAAAGCTTTTTTAGTTTTTATTTTTACCCTTCTTTTTATCAGTGTCTCTGGTGTTTTTTATAACTACTATTTATCTTCTACAGATACTATTACAAAACTATTTATCTCTAACTTTCAAAAAAATGTGCTTAATCTCCAACATACAATTGATGACAATGATGACCCTTCTTATGGTCAGGTCAAAGCAGATATAGATGAAAAAGCATCACTCAGTCAAAGTATAAATGATATTCATATCTTTAGTAATCAGCATAAACTCTTATATTCTACAAGTCGAGATATTTTTTCTTTTACGGGTGAGCACTGTATTCCTATAGCTCAACTTAGTGATATAAACATCTTTTCAACTGAATGTTACTCTTTTAAAACACTTCGATATAGTGGTCTAGAGAGTATTCATGATGATGTCTTTTTACATATGTCACAAAAATATCTCAACTCACTACTCAGAGACCAACAAGTAGTTATGATGAAATTTTTTATCATCGCAACACTTATAGTAAGTTTTCTTATCTGGTATCTCACAAGAAAATATATATCTCAACCATTGAAAAGATTAAGAGAATTTGCCTACTACCATGATAAAGTCCCAAAAAATATGTCTATCACAGAACTTGAGAGTATCAGGTATTCACTAGATATCACTTTTAAACGCTTAGAGAGAGAACAAAAGGAGCTTTATAAACTCTCCACAAAAGATCCTCTCTCAGGACTTTATAACAGACTTAGTCTCACTGAAAAAGTAGAGTGGCTCATCGCAAATAACAAGCGAACAAATACACAATTTGCACTCCTCTTTTTTGATTTAGACAACTTTAAAAATATCAATGACATCATGGGGCACAATATCGGGGATAAAGTGCTGCAATACATATCTAAAATATTACTAGACTCTATAAGAGAAACAGATTTTGCTTCTCGTGTTGGTGGTGATGAGTTCGTTATAGTCATACCCGACCTTGATGCTGAATCAAAATCATTAGAAGTTATTAATCGTATTCAACAAAATATGTCACAAGCTTTTGAAACAGATGAGTATAAGTACTACCTTACAGCAAGCATAGGTATAGCCGTCTTCCCGAAGGATGGAAAGGATATACATCAACTGCTAAAAAATGCAGACATTGCAATGTATAAAGCTAAAGAACTTGGGAAGAATGGATACCATTTCTTTACAGAAGAGCTAAATAAACTGGTACATGAGCATAACGATATGCGAAATCTACTTATAGAGGCATATGAAAATAATTATTTTGAACTCTATTATCAGCCGAAGACTGATATTAGCAGTAAAAAAATTGTCGCATGCGAAGCACTCATAAGGCTCATACATCCAGAACATGGGCTTATCCCTCCTAATGCATTTATCTCTATTGCAGAAGAAACAAGTTTTATCGTTAAACTTGGTGAGTGGGTTATTGATAGTGCAGTAGAACAGGTTAAAAAATGGGAAAACACTCCCTATAAAGATATTATTATCTCCATAAATGTCTCAGCAAAACAGTTTCAAGATAGTAGTTTTGTAGAAAAACTTGATACAAAAACACAGAATATTGACCGTTCAAAACTTGATATAGAGCTTACTGAATCCGTATTTGTAGATAATTTTGATCAAAAAAATCTTCTTCTTGAAGAGATAAAAGCTCTTGGATTTACACTCTCTCTTGATGACTTTGGAACTGGGTATTCTTCACTTTCTTATCTCAAAGAGATTCCTTTTGATACTCTCAAAATTGACAAAGCTTTCATTGATGACCTTGATAAAGAGAATGGTGCAGAATTTGTGAAAATAATTATACAGATTGCTCATATATTTAAACTTAAAGTTGTTGCTGAGGGAGTAGAGACTCAAGAGCAATGTGCTTTTCTTCAAACACTCTCTTGTGATTTATATCAAGGGTATCTCTGTTCAAAGCCAGTTCCTGTTAAGCAATTTGAAGAGTTAATCTAATCCCAATACAACTTTTAGTATAATAATATAATTTTTTTTATGGATATTATATGATAAACTATCAAGCGATAAAACCTTTACTTTTTAAACTCCAACCTGAGACTGCTCACCATGTGGCTGAGTGTGTCCTTCGTTTACCAAATATCTGTCAGATTCCTTTTAACTTCTTTTTAGAGTCTCACTTCATTAACGATGAGATCTTAAACCAAGAAATATTTGGTCGTACATTTTTAAATCCTGTCGGTCTTGGTGCTGGTTTTGATAAAAATGCGACTATGATTCGCGGTATTCAGACTCTTGGATTTGGATTTACTGAGATTGGGACTGTGACACCTAAACCACAAGCTGGTAATCCTAAACCTCGTATGTTTCGCCACATCGAAGAGGAGACTATCCAAAACGCGATGGGCTTTAACAATGAAGGTGCTTACAAGGTCATCAAAAGACTTAAAGAGCGATTTCCATTTACAACTCCTATAGGTGTGAACATCGGAAAAAATAAAGTCACTCCTGAAAAAGAAGCTATCAACGACTATACACATCTTATCAAAGCTTTTGATGGTCTTGGTGATTACTTCGTAATCAATATCTCTTCACCAAATACTCCAGGGCTTCGTGACTTACAAAACGAAGAGTTTATCGGCTCTTTATTTAAAGAAGCTAAAGCTCTAACAAATATGCCAATTTTACTTAAAATCGCTCCAGATATGGAGATAAAAGATGCCGTAGCCTTGACAAAAATGGCAGTACAAAAAGGGGCTGATGGTATCATCGCAACAAATACCACTATAGACTATTCACTTGTGAAATACCCTAAAACTATAGGTGGACTAAGTGGTGCAGTACTGAAAGAAAAAAGTTTTAAAATCTTTGAAGCTATCGCGAAAGAACTCTACGGTAAAACTGTTTTAATCTCTGTTGGTGGAATTGACTCTGCGGAGGAAGCTTACCGACGCATCAAAGCTGGTGCAAACTTAGTCCAAATACTGAGTGGAATTGTTTTTCATGGTCCAGATATGATTATGAATGTGAACAAGGGGCTTATAAGACTCCTTAAAGCTGATGGATATAGTAATATTACCGAAGCTATCGGTGCAGACAGAAGGCAATAGATGAAAATTTTAGCAACATTAACACTTGGAGCATCTCTTTTGCTCGCATCACAAAACTTTGTCGAGTACAAAACTCACTCAAAAAAAATCAATAAAATAACAAAAAGCGAGATAATTATGCCATCACCACTTCCAAGTTACGAGACCAAAACTCTTAAAAATGGACTCCAAATCGTAGTCATTCCACTTCATAATAAGTCAAATGTCATCAGTACAGATATTTTCTACAAGGTAGGAAGCCGTAATGAAGTTATGGGAAAAACTGGAATCGCTCACATGTTAGAGCACATGAACTTTAAAAGTAGCAAAAACCTTAAAGCAGGTGAGTTTGACAAAGAGGTCAAAAGTGTCGGTGGTGTGAACAATGCTAGTACAAGTTTCGACTACACACACTACTACATCAAGTCAAGCAGCGACAACCTTAAAACATCAGTAGATCTTTTTGCAGAGCTTATGCAAAACCTAAACCTCAAAGATAAAGAGTTCCAACCTGAACGCGATGTAGTAACAGAAGAGAGACGCTGGAGAACAGACAACTCACCATTAGGCTACCTCTACTTTAGACTTTTTAATAATGCCTATCTTTACCATCCATACCACTGGACTCCAATAGGTTTTATAAATGATATTCGTACTTGGACAATTGAAGATATTAGAAAATTTCACAAAACTTACTATCAACCAAACAATGCTATATTAATGGTAACTGGTGATGTTGAGCCAGAAGAAGTTTTCAAACTTGCAAAAAAAGCCTTTGCTAACATCAAAAGTCATGGTGCAATTCCAAAAGTGAAGTTTATTGAACCTAAGCAAGATGGGCCAAAACGAGTGATACTCAAAAAAGAGAGCGAAGTTGAGATAATTGCTATTGCTTTTCATATTCCTAACTTCAAAGACAAAGACCAAGTAACTCTCAGTGTTATTAGCGAGATACTTTTTTCTGGAAAGAGTTCACGACTCTACAAGGAACTTATAGATAAAAAACGTATGGTAAATAGTGTCTATGCTTACAATATGGAAAACATCGACCCAGGACTTTTCATCTTTATGGCAACATGTAATCCCGGTGTAAAAGCTGAAGATGTAGAAAAAGAGCTTCTTGCACAGATAGAGCTTATGAAGAACACAAAAGTAACAAAAAAAGAGCTTGACAAAGTAAAAACAAATACTAAGTCAGACTTCATCTACTCCCTAGAGAGTTCAACATCAGTTGCAAATCTTTATGGTTCTTATCTTGCTCGTGGAGATATCTCACCACTTATGACTTATGAAGAAGATGTACAAAAAGTAACTGCTAAAAAGGTACAAGACGCAGCGAAAAAGTATTTTGACTTTGATAAATCTACTACTGTTATTTTGAAGAAATAGTTTAAGAGGGAGCGACCCTCTTAAATGTTAATGTAGAGTTACTAAGTAACCTAAAATCAACAACAAAATGATGGTTTTATAAAGCAATGCTATTCCTTTATGCTAGCACTACCCACAATTTACCAAAAATACAGGCAAAAAAAAAGCCCTACCTCAATAGAGAGATAGAGCTTACAGTGCTAACGAGGGAGCTACCCTCAAACCATCGTACTGTTTCAAGAAGTATTATAGCATACTTTAGCATTTGTTTAATACTTTTTAGCTATAATCGCGGTATTAATTAACAAGGGCTTCTCGATGAATATAGTAACTGGTTCTTCAACCGCACTTATCACTCCATTTAAAAATGGTAAACTAGATGAGCAGACTTATGCTGCACTTATCACAAGACAGATCAACAACGGTATGGATGCTATCTGTCCTGTTGGAACAACTGGAGAGAGTGCTACTCTTACTCACGATGAGCATAAACGCTGTATCGAAATCGCTGTAGAAGTTTGTAAAGGTACTCGCACTAAGGTTCTAGCTGGTGCTGGTTCAAACGCTACTGCTGAAGCTATAGAGATAGCAAAACATGCTCAACGTGCTGGTGTTGATGCAGTATTTTCTGTAAGCCCTTACTATAACAAACCGTCTCAAGAGGGTCTTTACCAACACTATAAGGCTATTGCTGAGGCTGTAAGTGAACTTCCTTTCATGCTTTACAATGTACCTGGTCGTACTGGTGTTGACATCTCTGCTGACACTACTATCCGTCTTTTTGATGATGTGAAGAATATCTACGGTGTTAAAGAAGCTACTGGTTCATTAGAGCGCACTGTTGAGCTTTTATCTCGTAGACCAGACTTAAAAGTATTTTCTGGTGATGATGCTATCGACTACCCTATTCTCGCAAATGGTGGAGCGGGAATTACTTCTGTAACTTCTAACCTTCTTCCAGATATGAAGTCAGAGTTAGTGCGTTTAGCATTAGCAGGTGATTTTGCAGGAGCAAAGGCTATCAACGATAAGCTTTATCCTATCAACTCGGTAATGTTTTGTGAAGCGAACCCTATCCCTGTTAAAGCGGCTATGTATATCGCTGGACTTACAGAGACTTTAGAGTATAGACTTCCTCTACTAGCACCAAGTGTAGAAAATATGAAAAAAATCGAAGAAGTAATGAAAAATTACGACATTAAAGGACTATAATATGCAAGATTTCAAAGGTAAAGTTTTATTTATTAGTGGTGGTACTCGTGGTATCGGTAAAGCAATCGTTTATGAGTTTGCTTCAAAAGGTTGTGATGTGGCGTTTACTTATGCTTCATCTGCAGATACTGCGAATGAAATAGTAGCTGACTTAGAAGCTAACTATGGTGTAAAGTCTCGTGCTTATAAGCTGAACATCATGGAGCCTTTAACATACAAAGATGTGTATAAAGAGTTCGATGAGGACTTCGATAGACTAGACTTTTTTATCTCAAACGCTATCATTTCTGGTCGCGCTGTTGTTGGTGGTTTTGCTCCATTTATGAGACTTAAGCCTAAGGGTCTTGGTAACATCTACACTGCAACTGTTGAAGCATTTGTTGTTGGTGCACAAGAAGCAACGAAGAGAATGGAGAAAACTGGTGGTGGTTCTATCATCTCTATGAGTTCAACTGGTAACCTTGTGTACACTCCAAACTATGCAGGTCACGGAACAAACAAAGCAGCAGTTGAGACCATGGTCAAGTATGCAGCAGCAGAACTTGGTGAAAAAGGCATAAGAGTAAACGCAGTATCAGGTGGACCTATCGACACTGATGCTCTAAAAGCTTTCCCTAACTACGAAGAAGTAAAAGCAGAGGTTGTTAAACGCTCTCCACTTAGCCGTATGGGTGATGCAACTGACCTAACTGGTGCATGTGCATTTCTATGTTCTGACGCAGCTTCATGGTTAACTGGTCAAGTTATCGTCATTGATGGTGCAACTTCATTTCAATAAAGGAATTTAAAATGGCAATTACAGAAGAAGAATTTTCACTTTTTGAAAAAATAGTTTATGATAATGACTTTGAAAAATTCAAAGAGATGGTAAATAAACTAGATGATATAAACATAGTAAACAAATATGGCTGGACACTACTTCACATCACTATCCGTCGTGATAGACGTGATATGGTAGCTTTTTTACTAGAAAATGGTGCTGACATTAACAAGATAGATGGTGTCGGCTGGACTCCACTAATGGAAGCTATCATGGATGAGATGACAGAACTTGTAAAGTTCCTTGTAGAACAAGGTGCTGACAAGTCTATAGCAAATGCTAGAGGTGCAACTGCTCCTATGCTTGCACAAAAGTTTGGTCGTTCAGATATGTACCAATACCTCTCTTAGAAAACGGATTTTTATTGCTAAATTTACCAAATGCTCTAGCAGTTTTGCGCATACTTTTAGCACCTCTTCTTTTTTGGATTATTCTTAACGAAGCTCTCTTTGTTGAGAATGGTTTTGACATCACTTGGAACTACTACTTTGCTTCTATGGTCTTTATCATAGCTTCAACTACTGACTTTTTTGATGGCTTTATTGCACGTGAGTGGAACCAAAAGACACTTCTTGGTGCTATCATAGATCCACTTGCAGACAAGATGATAACTATCGCTGCATTTTTAGGTCTTATGGTTATGGGTGATGCTTCAGCGTGGGCTATCTACATCATCATCATTCGTGAGCTTTTCATCACAGGTATTCGTACTGTCGCTGTCGCTGAGGGGCTTGACATCAAAGCCTCTATGACAGGAAAAGTAAAAACTGTTTTTCAGATGATAGCTATAGGTTTTTTACTGATGCATTGGCCTTTTGGTGATGCTCTTTTATGGTTAGCTGTAGTTCTAACTGTTTACTCTGGTGCAGAGTACTTATGGAGCTTTAAAAAGGCTCTATTAAAGAATGAAATATAAAAGGATAAAATACAATGGGCATAATAATATCGCTTTTAGTTCTTAGTGGACTAATTTTTTTTCATGAGTTAGGGCATTATCTTGCGGCCAGACTTATGGGTGTATGTGTAGAAGTTTTTAGTATTGGTTTTGGAAAACGACTTTTTACTTTTAGAAAATTTAATACAGAATGGAGTATCTCAGCCATCCCACTTGGTGGTTATGTTCGTATGAAAGGGCAAGATGATTCTGACCCTACAATAACAAATGATGATGCTGATAGCTATACGAAAAAAACACCTGTACAGAAGATATTTATTCTTTTAGCTGGCCCTGCATTTAACTTCCTTATCGCATTTGTACTCTATTTTGCAATTGCACTTGGTAAGCCACCTATTCTCGCTCCTGTTATAGGTAGTGTGATCAAAGACTCTCCAGCAGAGATAGCTGGACTAGATACAAATGATACTATTCTCTCCATAAATGAGACAAAAGTTCGGACTTGGAAAGAGATGGCAAAATATATTGCATCCACAGAAGGTAATCTCCAACTAGGCATACTTCATAATGGCTATTTTGAGTACAAAGAGCTTACACCGAAACAACTAGAAACAAAAAATATGTTTGGTGAAACAGTATATAAAAAGATGATAGGTATATCTGCAGCAGGAGTTACACATCCACTTAAACTCACTTTAGGTTCTAGTTTTTCTTATGCTTGGGATAAAACAGTTTTTGCAAGTACTATGATCTTTGTGGGTGTAGAAAAACTTATCACTGGAGATGTCCCAGCAAAAGAGCTCGGAGGTGTTATTAGCATCGTAAAACTTACTTCAGATGCAAGTGAGCAAGGCTGGATGAGTGTACTCTTTTTTGCAGCACTTATTTCTGTAAATCTTGGAGTCTTAAACCTACTGCCTATTCCGGCACTTGATGGTGGGCATATTATGTTTAATCTTTACGAACTTATTGCTCGCCGTGCTCCTAGCCAAGCCGTGATGGTGAAGTTCACAGTAGCTGGATGGGTACTCCTTTTTGGGCTTATGGGACTTGGACTCTTTAATGATATAAATAGACTCGTAGGATAAAAATATGACACAATTAGAATATAAAATATATATAGACGATGTAATACGAAGAGTAGAAGCTGCTCGCCTCAAGGTGAGTGGACATCATATAGTAAAAATAATAGCAGTAAGTAAATACTCACAGACTTCAGAGATACAAGATCTTTACGAAATAGGACAACGTGCCTTTGGGGAAAATAAAGTTCAAGATTTAAAAGCCAAAGCACATGAACTAGAAGAGCTTCCACTTGAGTGGCACTTCATAGGTAATCTACAAAAGAACAAGATAAATAATCTTCTTGACCTTGATCCTGTTCTCTTTCAAGCCCTTGACTCTTATGAGCTTGCACTAGAACTTCAAAAGAAGCTAAAGGCAAAAAATATGATATTAGATTCTCTGCTCCAAATCAACTCAGCTAAAGAAGAATCTAAGCATGGTTTTATGCCCGAAGAGACTCACGAAATATACACAAAGATAACTTCTGAGTGTAAAAACATTAATCTCAAGGGTCTAATGAGCATAGGAGCATATAGTGAAGATAAAGCTCTTGTAAAGAAGAGTTTTCAGATTACTTATGAACTCTACAAAACCCTTCCAAACGCAACTATCTGTTCTATGGGCATGAGCGGAGATTTTGAGCTCGCTATCGAGTGTGGATCAAATATGATTCGACTCGGCTCTATAATGTTCAATAAGTAGACTTATCAGTCTACTTATTCAGACTTTAACTTTATAGCCTTTATCTTTCCATTTTTTTGCATATAAACACGACCATAAGATATTTTATTATCTCCATAAGGTATCACTACATCCATACACTTTATAGCTTTTTTTCCATTGACAAATATACGGTATAAAATCCCTTTTTTACCTCTATATGCATTTACAGTTGTTTGATAGCGCAAGATATTTCTCTCATCTCCATAGTATGTAAGTATAGGATTGTTGATAGGAAGCTTTCCATTTTCAAAGATATATACAGGGTAAACTTCCAAGTAATCTTTACCAACATCACCAGAGATTCGTCTATTATAAAGACCTCTTGTAAATTCATTTTTCTTTGACTTACTTATAGCTTGACGTTTTACTTTTCTTGGCTTATCATCTACACATGAAATTTTAAACTTCTCTCGTAAACCTTTTTTTCCAAAATACATCCAACCTATATCTGCTGGGCCTGTATAATTTAAAATCTTCAAATTTTTACTATTTACTACACTAGCTATAGGTGTTGTTATGATCTTTTTTGTAGCTATTTTAGGTTTTACAACTTTTTTTGTTACTTTTGTTGTCATTTTTTTTATCGACTTTTTATATAGAAGATATGTATTTTTTTTCATTTTAAAGTTCTTTTGGTGAACCTTAATAACTACTCTTCTATTTGCTATATTTGCTTTTTTATTCTCAGCATTATAAATTAGTTTTGACTCACCAAATCCATTATAATAAATTTTAGAATTTTTATACTCTTTATAATAAAGTGAGTTTGCAATATATTTTGCACGTTTTTTTGAGATCAAAAGATTTTTCTTTAAAGAACCACCCTTATCTGTATGAACCTCAATAATAATTTTGCGTTTGTATTTAAGTGGTATTGATTTTAAAAATTTATTTATCTTTTTTTGGCAACTCTTTTGTAAATCAATATGTCCAGTTTTAAAACAGTTCAAAAAAACTCTATTAGCTGAATCATCTTTGACTAGATTCTCTGCATGAAAAGTAGGGTCAACCTTTACAATAGGCTTTGACTTAGATATAGGAACAATAACTTTTTGGACTACAGATTTTTGTACATCTAGTTGTGGTTCAGAATAAAAACAGCCTGAAAAAGTGATAAGCATAAGAAATGTTGTAAGATGAATTTTATAATTTTCCATTAGTGACATTGTAGCGACTCTATCATTATAACTTACTTTGAAATATGTCTTTTAAAACGAACTGCATGACTTTTTGAATTATTTATCAGCTTTTTTTGATACTTTATCATTTCTAAAAAAGGATTTAAAAAATTCTGAAGTTGTGCATCTTTTATATTTTCTATTCGATGTTCACTTAGAGCTTCTAAAACCACAAGAGTAGACTCGATAGTCGATAGATATGCTTCTTCAGGTTGTACTTTTATCTCATAAGCAGAAGTTCTTGAAGTAGTAAAGCTCATGTGTTGTAACTTGTTAAGATTTGAGCTTAGTGTAAACATCTTTTTCGTACATGCCCATGTGGAGTCGATGAGGAAGATGGCTAATGGTTTCTCACTTGTTTGTGGATTAGTATTCGTAAGGTTAATGGCATTTGTAGAGGGAAAGAGTATATAACTTTCATGTGTTGCTATTATCTCGTTTATCCGTCTATGATTGGAGAAGTCTATACCCATAAAAAGTTCTGAATTTGGAAGAGACATATGTGTAAAATGTCCGGTGTTGTTTTTGACTTTTTTGAACTCTTTTGGGTGCATAAGTATGACAAACTTTGTCTGCGTTTGTATTTTCTCAAAATGCTTGCACATACAAGAACTCATTGGTCTAAAACAGTCGTAACACTTCTCTCGGTCGCCATAATATGTTTTCATTAGTAAAATTATACTCTAAAAAATGCTACAATTAGACATGAATGAAGATAGATATGATCTTATAGTTATTGGAAGTGGTGCTGCTGGGATTATTTCTGCCATTATGGCAGCTCGTGAGGGCAAAATAGTACTCCTTTTAGAAAAACTCTCCAATATCTCTGCCAAACTCAAAGCAACAGGTGGAGGTCGCTGTAACCTTACAAACACTCTCTCCAACGAAGACTTTATGGCACGATTTGGTCGTGATGGGCGTTTTATGCAAGATGCACTTAAAGCCTTTGACAACAAGGCATTAGTCGCGTTTATGGATGAGATAGGCATAGAGACACATGCCCCTGATGGTTTTCG
>WFNM01000131.1 GCA_015488615.1 Sulfurimonas sp. | reverse complement strand
GAGTCACTCAATGTTGCAGTCACAGCTTCGCTTATCGCGTTTATGAAATCATAAGCGACTGAAGTCGGTGTTAGAGTAACACCGGTTTTAACTGGTACTCCTAACTAAGAAGTCATAATATCATAAGGACGTCGTATCTCTTCGATAACCTCACTCACAGACATATGGCGAGATTTCCGTGTGAACTCCTGCCCATCAAGATAGATAAGCACAGTGGGAATAGCATAAACACCAAAATGAGGTGCTATATCTTCTTCAACTGAGATATCAACACTCTCAACCTTAAACCCTTCAAAGTTTTTTTCTAGTTCTTCTAAGAGTTTTGGCTTAAGTGCATGACAGACATTGCAGGTTGGTGCTGAGAAGTAGACCATCACCGCTATATTTTCTTTTATTGTTTTTTCTATATTTTCTATTGTATTCATAATCAAATTATACTGTATAATTAGCATATGAGTTCAATAATAATCAGTATTTTAAGTATTTATATTTTTATAGTTATGGGCTACCTTGCTAAAAGAACTTTCAAAGAGCAGATCGATGATAAAACTATCACCCTTATAAATGTCTACTTTTTACAAGTTTTTCTTACATTTTGGGGACTTCTACTTCGTCCAGTAGATACCAACCTACTTTTTGCTCCTTCCATATACATCTTCATAGTTCTCGTAGCTCTGTCTCTTTCAGCTTTTGTTGCAAAGCTACTTTTTGAAGATAAAAAAGAGTATTCTATCGCTATGGTTGCAGCTATCATCGGCAATACCGGAAACCTAGGCATCCCGATAAACATCGCTATTTTTGGTCCAGAATCTATCCCCTATACTACTATGGTGAACCTTGCCAATGTATTTGTAGTCTACACCATAGGTGTCTTTTTCTATTCGCGAGGAAATTTTGATACAAAGACTTCTTTAAAAAATATTCTTAAACTCCCTATACTCTGGGCTGCAATCATAGCAATACTTCTCAGTATTTATAAGGTACCTATCCATCACTCTATTATGAATATGCTCATGATGGGTGCTTATGCATCCATGACTATGCAACTCTTTTTATTTGGTATCTATCTCTACGATACAAAAATAAAAGAGCTTAACAAAAAACTTCTCTTATGGGTAATGACTACAAAGTTTGTACTACTTCCTAGTGTCGCATTTCTTGTTCTACTTCACATCGAACTAGATACCATGATAAAAGGCATCATATTTATTGAATTACTTATGCCTCTAGCTGTTGCAAATGTTAACCTTGCATCTTTGTATAACTGTAGTCCAAAAGTAGTCACTGCTCTAGTCTTCTTTTCCTCATTACTTTTTTTAGGAGTTATCTTTTTAGGTATCATTTTTTTACAATATTTATAAAATTCACTATAATTTATTAAATATTATGGTAAAATAATTTTCATGAATAAGTTATTGAAAATTCTTTCACTAGATATAGAATATATTGATAATATATCCTTTAGACGTGTTTTACTTATAAGTAGCATATCTATCCTTACAATGTTAATCTTTATCTTCTTCTTTTTTGTAAATCTTCTTGCAATGCAAAATTATAGTATTGCAGTATTAGACTTACTAGCTGCAGCTATCTCTATAAGTGTACTATTTATACTTAAGCACGAACAAAACATTCCAAAAGCTGCACAACTTGTCACTTTTAATCTCTTTCTCTTTTTTCTTATATTTATCTATATAAATGGAAGCTCACATTTTTCACTTATCTGGACAATATTTTTACCTATCTTTGCAATATTAGCAAATGGCAAAAAAATTGGTTTTTACTTTGCACTTGTTTTTTATCTTCTTCTTTTTACACTGGCATTTCTTAATGTCGGTATTTGGGAAAAAGGTGAGTGGCAATACATAGACCTCATGCGCCTCATCGCAACTTCATCCATACTTACCTTTACTATATATATGAATGAGCAAGCACTAGAAGAGTCAGATAAAAAGTTAGAGCTTGTGCGAAAACAAGAAAAAAAGTATATAAGTGATCTACACAATAAAGCTATCACAGATGAACTTACTAATATGTATAACAGAAGATACTTTTATGACATGATTCCTAAGCTCACAGCACTAGCAAAACGAAAACAGCAGTACATCACTTTTTTTATATTAGATATAGACTATTTTAAAAACTACAACGATTATTATGGACACATGCAAGGTGACAATGTACTTATTGAAGTCTCAACACTCATTAAAAAGCATATCCAGAGAGATGATGATTTTGTTTTTAGACTAGGAGGAGAAGAGTTTGCAGGTGTTATTATTTCAGATGATAAAGAAAAAACTCATGAACATATTATGCAACTTTGCAAACTCATAGAGTCACAAAAGATTGAGCATATAGAGTCTCTCGTATCTGAGTATATTACAGTAAGTATAGGTATAGCCACAGTAACACCTACACAAGAGTATGACTTAGATAAACTTTACAACTTCGCCGATCAAGCACTCTACTGTGCAAAAAACAATGGTCGAAATAGAAGTGATCTCAGCTTTCGCTGTTCTTAACTCTTTTGAGTTATTAGTTTTTCATAAGCTAACTTACGAATCCAATCATTAAACTTTACATCATTTTTTATGCAGTACTTTGCAAAGAGCTGTAACTCATCTGGAGGAAGCATTAACTCCACTTCCACAAGCTTTACACTCTCACCACTCAATTCTTCTACAGTTTTAAACTCTTTGTCTACACTCACGAAGAACAACTGAGTTTTATATTTTTTGCTTCCATTGATGCTCTTGCAGCAAGATGCTCGAAGTCTGGATGCTCTTCAAAAGGACTCAGGGCAACTTTTAACAGATCGTTTACCATAGTAAAGTCTTTTTGTTCTGCTTTTTCTATAGCCTCTTGAAGTATGTGATTTTTTAAGATGTACTTTGGATTTACCCCTAACATCTTTTCATGGCGTTTACTAGTGCTCAGTGTCTCTTTTTCTAAACGCTGCTCATACGACTCCAGCCACTCTTCTAAGCTTGTTCTATAAACACAGATATCTAATAGTTCAGACTTATCTCCATCAAAATGCGAGAGTTTTCTAAAAAAATCTGTATAGTCTATAGTTGCCGAACCCAATGCTCCAAGCATCCACTGGAACAACTCTTTATCATTCTCTTGTTCAGTCTCTAGTCCCATCTTCGCATACATAATTTCCGAGTAAACTTCTTCATAACTAGCACCATAGACCTCATCTAAAACTGCTAAAGCACTCTCATAGTTTACTATAGGTGAAAGTGCACGAGCGAGCATAGCTAAGTTCCAATGTCCTATACTTGGCTGGTTTGAGAAGCTATATCTTCCATCTCTGTCGGTATGATTACAGACATAATCTTTCTCATAGTCATCTAAAAATGCAAAAGGTCCGTAGTCTATGGTTCTGCCATCTATGGACATATTGTCAGTATTCATCACCCCGTGATTGAGGCCTACACCCTGCCACTTAGCTATGGTTGTAGCAGTGTTACGAACTATCTCGGCATACATCTTAAGGTATCTATCTTCGCTAGATTTAAGATGTGAAAAGCTCTCGTTTATGACATAGTCAGCGAGTTCTTCTAACTTAGCATGCTCGCCACTAGCATTGAAGTACTCAAACGTTCCAAAACGCACCCAGGTTGGTGATAAGCGCAGGACTATCGCCCCTTTTTCCCATCGCTCACGAGCTACATCTGTGTCACTTCCTATGAGAGCTAAAGCACGAGAGGTACTGATACCTAGTCCATGCATGGCTTCACTCATTAGATATTCCCGTATACTTGAGCGAAGAACCGCTCTTCCATCGCCTTGTCTTGAGTAAAGAGTTAGTCCGGAGCCTTTAAGTTGTAAGTTTTGTCCATTTACCTTACCAAGATTTATAGCACGGCCATCACCTAAACGCGGGACAAAGTAAGCAAACTGATAACCAGCATAACACATTGCAAAAGGCTCTGAACCTACAAGCTTTTTGCCATTGAGTATATCCACTAACTCTTCATCCAAAGAGAGATCTTCATCTACTCCTAAGAGCTTTGCAGCATCATTTGATACTGAGATTAAGAAAGGCTTTTCTAAGGGTGTAGGTGCAACCCTATCATAAAAGAGTGCTGGAAGTTGTAAGTATGGTGTTGTGAGCTTTAAAGAGGAAAATTTCATAAGGGAGTTTTATCAAAGTTTTTTATAAATACTACACAAATAGAGAAACTAAACTCTTTTTTGTAGAAATATTTAAGGGTGCTTTTAAGGTATTAGAGTTGAAGGTTTCGCATAAAATTCCCAGCGATAATAGTACTTCTCTCTTTAAACTGATTTGCAATCTGAGGGACATAGATAGTGTCTAATGTTGCAGCAAAAAGTTCTAACCATCTTGAAAAAGCTTCTCTTGAGAGATTTTGTATAGATGCATGCGGTGCAAAAGGGTTGCCTTTGTATGCGAAATCTCCTAAAGCTATAGAAGCCCAAAAGTTCGTTAAGAGTTCAAGATGGGGAACCCACTTCTCGTTTTTCATATCATCACCTAGTTTCTCTATAAAAAAAGGTCCTACTAGTTCATCTTTTATAACTTTTGTATAAAAGAGGTCTACCATTTGTCTAAGATTTTCTTTTGTTACTTCATTTGCTTGCATTAGTTTTATACTCTCATATTGATTTTTTTGGAGTATAGCAAAATTAAGTTAAGGCTTGTAAACTCACACTATGAATAAAAATTTACAGACAGTTTTTCACTACCATGAAACGACAAAACACTCCCAACAAAGATATGCCCGCTCTCTTGGCTATATGGACTGGGCAACCCAGCCTGACCCATTTCGTAACTATGTAGGTGCAGCTTCTATAGAACTGCCTCTTTCAGATACAAACGCGACTATTCCCTATAGTCTGCTTGATGAGAATGTCCCTGCTGCTCCACTTCTTAAAGAATCCCTCGCACAGTTCTTACAGTTTAGTATGGGAATCGCCGCTTGGAAAGAGTCTGGTGGCAGTAAATGGGCAGTGAGGTGTAATG
>WFNM01000130.1 GCA_015488615.1 Sulfurimonas sp. | reverse complement strand
TGAGAGTGTAAAAAGAACTGTGTAAACCTTAAAAATTAGATTCATTTGATAAACTAATCAAGTGAATAATTTACAAGGATTTACACATGAGCTTAATCAACCACGAAGAGTTAAAAAAACAATTAGCATCAGGAGAGATTACTTCTCTTGATGATATTACTGCAGGGTTCAAAAATATACTTAAAGAAGTGATCCAGACTGCATCACAAGAAGAACTTACTTCCCATTTAGGCTATGACAAGCATCAAGAGTCTTCAAGTCCAAATGCCCGTAATGGTTATAACGAAAAAACTATCAAGTCCAAGTATGGAGAGTTTGATGTATCTATCCCAAGAGATAGAGATTCTAGCTTTGAGCCACAACTGGTAAAGAAGAGAGAAGTGCTTTTAGATGGCAGTGAAGACTTAATCCTATCACTCTATACCAAAGGTATGAGTGTAAGAGATATACAGATTCATCTTGATGATCTATATGGATATGAACTCTCCACTCAAACTATCTCAAACATTACAGAAAAAGTGATGGAGAAAGCCAATGAGTGGCAGTCCAGACCCCTAGATAAGATATTCCCAATAATCTTTATGGATGCAACAGTACTAAAAATCAGAGTGGATAGAGTTGTTAAGAATATAGCATGCTATATAATGCTAGGCATCAACCTCGAAGGTAAAAAAGAGATAATTGGTATTTGGATAGGAGAAAATGAAACAAGTAAGTATTGGCTTACTCTTCTCAATGATATTAAAAAGCGAGGGGTAGAAGATGTCCTTATCTTTGCAATAGATGGTCTTAATGGCTTCAATGAAGCTATTAAAGCAGTTTATCCCAAAGCAGAAATATGAGATGCCCCTTGAGGGTACAAAGATGTATAGTGTATCAAATACGCAGCTCACTTAAGTTTGTTTCTTGGAAAGATAGAAAAGCTGTTGCTAAAGATCTCAAATCTGTATATTCAGCTTTAAACGAGGAGGATGCTCAATTAGCCCTTACTGATTTTAATGACATTTGGGGTAAAAAATATCCTAATATTACTGCCTCTTGGCAGACACACTGGGCTGAACTCTCCACATTCTTCAAATATCCAGATGCTGTGAGAAAACTAATATATACTACTAACCCTATTGAATCTCTAAATGCCACTATCAAAAGAAAAACTAAATCTAAAGGCTCATTTCCTACTGAAATATCAGCTTTTAAGGTTATGTACCTTGCCACACAGGAGCAGAAAAATAAGTGGAATGCAAACAGTATCAGAAATTGGTATGAGATTTACCCTCAACTTTGTATATTTTTCAGTGAAATTATGTCAAAATATACAAAGTGATTACAGGATAAGAGGTGGGTTTACACAGTTTATTTTACGGTCTCTTTTTATTAAATATCTTTTTTTATCTCTTCAAATTCTTCTTTTGTAATCTCACCTTTTGCAAATCGTTTTTTTACAATATCTAATGGTGAATCTAATTTTTCATCACTACTCATATTTTTAAAATTTCCACGACCAAATACAAAAAACATCATAAAAAGCATTACACTTATACCAATAAGTGGGAAAACCCACATCCCATTCATAAAAAAATACTCCGGTCCCATCACATTTCCCTTGACAGATATTTATCAAGTATACTATTAAGTTTACTTTTCATATCTTTTGCAAATTTCTGACTCTCTTTATCATCAAGAGCAGACAAAATTGAGTCTAAACAGTTTGGTATCATCTTTGATACACATTCACGTTTTTCTTCTATAGACATGCTTTTACACATCTTTTTACATTGTTCCATCATAGTTTATTCCTTCTACCAAAAATTACTGTAAAATATATACAAAGAGATAAGCAAGATAACGATTTTTCCTTAGGAATTATCTTTTAAACTTAAACTATATTTTTAAGAGATAAGAACCTCAATACGAGTCTGTTACTTGCTTACAATCCCAATTAGTTGATTAGGTCTTTGAACCTCTGTCATTTGGAAGGTAGGATCAAGTCAAGTACTTGCTTATCTGTTTGTATGTATATTTTGTTGAACCTTTGGTTTTTTAATTTTATTTTGTACTTTTAAAAGGATACAATGTGTATAAATATTTCTTAGGAATTGATATATCTAAAGATAGTTTTGATTTTAGTTTCACAGATGAAACTGAAAAAGTCTTGTATAAAGACCACTATCAGATGGATATGACTGACTTTACTAAACTTAGTGATTATCTTTCTCCATTCTCTAAAAATGAGATTTTAATTGTCATGGAAGCTACAGGTATTTATCATTTAACTCTGCTCTCTTATCTATTAGAACAAGGGCTAAATGTATCTGTAGTGAATCCATTGTTTATTCATGCATTTACTAAATCCATGACAATTAGAAAAACTAAGACTGATGCTAAAGATGCACATATTATCTCTATATTTGCAAAGAGAAACTATGCCACCATTAGATTGTCTAGTGCTTCTGACATTGAAACAATTAAACCTATCGTTAGAGAAAAAGAGAAACTTACCGATCAAATGTCTGCCATCAAGACAGATATAAAATCTATAGTTAATCAGGTATTCCCAGAAATGTTAAAGAACACAAATATCTTTTTAAAAAGCAGTTTAAATCTGCTCTTGCAAGCTCCTAGCAAACGAATCATTAGGAACTTGAAAGAGAAGAAAATAGCGAGCTATTTATCTTGTGATACCAAGAGAGGTGCTAAACC
>WFNM01000129.1 GCA_015488615.1 Sulfurimonas sp. | reverse complement strand
GATAACATTACAACTGATATAAGTGGTTTTTATAAAGAACAACAAAAATCCTTTAAAGAGATGAGTTTAGTTATACTTTTTGCTATTACTATCATCTTTATAGGTTTATTACTTAACTTTAGCTCTCTTCGTATAGCATTCAGTATACTTATGGCATTAATCCTCACCACTACAGGGGTCTTAGGTGCTTTATATCTTACAGGGAAACCACTTGATATTATGGCATTTATGGGGATTTTAATTGTGCTAAGTATCGTAATAAATAACAATGTACTAATTTTTGATTTTTATAAAATGAATCTGAAAAACAGAGATGATGAGATAGAACAACAGCTTGACGCCCTTGCACTTCGAGCAAAACCAATTCTTATGACAATGGTATCAAATGCTTTAGCACTTCTTCCCATCGCTTTAGCCATAGGAACAGGAACACAGATTATTCAAGATTTGGCTATTGCAATTATGGGTGGTTTACTTTTTGCTATAGTTATAAATCTATACATCATTCCACTCTTTTTTCATTTTATAAGGATTCGATAATTGAAACTACTCATAATAGAAGATGACAAAAATATACTTTCACTTTTGCAAAGAGCTTTTAGTGAAGATGGCTATGTACTTGATAGTGCTAGGGATGGTGAAGAGGGAGAGTATCTGGCTGTTATGAATAGCTATGATGTTATTATACTTGATTGGATGCTTCCACTAAAAAATGGTATAGAGGTCATAAGCTCTCTTAGAGAAAAAAATATCTCAACACCTACTATCATGCTTAGTGCAAAAGGTGAAACAGAAGATAAAATAGCAGGACTAAAACATGGTGCAGATGATTATCTCTCAAAACCATTCTCTTTTGCAGAGCTAGAAGCAAGAGTAGAAGCACTTTATAGAAGAAATATATCTCAAGGTGTAGCACTTCTTAAAATAGGCGAGATTGAGATAGATAGTAATAATAAAGTAGTAACAAAAAATAAACAAAGAGTTGAGCTTACATCAAAAGAGTATGAACTTCTCATGTTTTTATTTAAAAACAAAAATGCTTATGTATCAAATGCCATGATAGAAGAGCAACTTTGGAATAATCAAGAATACATGAACTCTAATGTAATTCAAGTGACTATCTATCATTTGAGAAAGAAACTAGGCAAAGAGCTTATAAAAAGTAACCGTGGTTTGGGGTATAAAGTTGAAGTTTAACTCTCTAAAAGCTCGTGTACTTGTTTGGTTTGGGACTATTTCTTTTATAGTATTGGCACTTTTTGCCCTCTCTTTTAGCTATTTTTTAGATAAAAGTATAAATAACAATATCAAAAGCAGACTTGAGTTTATTGCTCATAAATACAAAGATCATATAGCAACACAAAACATTGGAATTGCTGTAGTAAAAGATGGCGAAATCAAAATCAAAAACAATGATTTTACTTTACAGGATTTCAAGAATTATCTACATCAAGAAGAAAGTTTTTTCATCTTAGAACATACCCAAGATGATGATTATATAGATGCCCTATATGTAGAGAAAGTTGGTACAAAAAGAATTATGGTTTTTCAAAAAGATATTGATAACAAGATAGAGAACTTTCAAGATATTTTACTCTTTCTTATTCCAATTTTACTTTTAATATTTATCTTTTTAGCAAGTAAGATGTTAGATAAAATCTTATCTCCCATAAACAGACTCATACACGCCACAAAAGACATTAGTGTAACTAAATTCACAAAGAGCATAGAGGTTCCAAAAGAGGATGATGAGATAAAAGAGCTTGTTGTCTCTTTTAATGCGATGATAGAGAGACTACAAGAGGGTATAGAGCGTTTAGATAGGTTTAACTCTGATGTTTCTCACGAACTTAAAACGCCTTTGACTGTAATACAAGGAGAGGTAGAATTAGCACTTAGAAAAACACGAGAGGCACTGGAGTATCAGAACACTTTAGCCACAATTGAAACACAATCAAAACAGATAGAACTCATAGTAAAACAGCTTCTACTTCTTACAAAATATACCAAAGAAAATATAAAAGATTCTTTTGAAGAGTGCCTTCTCGATTCACTACTCATAGGGATAATAGATACGTTTAAAATACAACTTAGCGAAAAAAATTTACACCTAGATATACAAAAAATAGAGCCTATTACAATGCAAGCAAACCCTATTTTAATAGAGTCAATTTTTAGTAATATAATTGATAATGCTATAAAATATACACCAAAAGATAAAAAAATATATCTCTGGCTTTATAAAGATTCTACAATTCATTTTATAGTAAAAGATGAGGGTGTGGGGATAGATAAAGAACATCTATCAAAAATAACCGATAGATTTTACAGAGTTGATAGTTCACGCAATAAAAAAGTTAATGGATTTGGATTGGGGCTTAGTATTGTCAAAAATAGTGTTATGATGCATGAGGGGAGTTTAGACATTAAATCCGTAGAAGCTAGTCCTGCTAAGGGAACAACTGTTACGATACTTTTGTAAAGGTAAGTTTTCATTTTCATTTCATCTAACAACTCTATGATTAGATAAATGAATTAATCATGGAGTCCAATATGACAACTTTACTAAAAAGCACAATAGCAGCAACTATTCTACTCTCGACTTTACTTATTGCAAAAGAAGTACCAGACAGTAATGAGAGGTGGCAAAATAATACTTCTATCTTACAGCTTAAAAAAATAGCCCAAGAGAAAGTAGAGTCAAAGGAAAATGCCTTGGAAATTTTAGATAAAGTGTTTTCACCTTTTGAAGATATGATAGAGTATGCCTTAGATAAGGATTTTCCATCCATGCAAAAAGGGTATAAAAATATAGAAGCACTTGAAGATAGTGGACTCTTGGCAAAATCGGTAAGTGATAGTGTAACTACACAAATTTCACAAGATATAGAATCATTAGAAAATGAGATTAACACAAAAAATTACTCGGAAGTAGCACTTATTAGCACAAAGCTTTTTAAAACCATTGCCAACAACTTTGCATATAGAGACTATGTAAACAATCAGATTCATATCGAAAATTTAGATGGGATGGGATTTGAGATTTTGTCACTTTTAAGCAAAAAGGATGTAAATTATGCCCAGATACAAAGCATCATTAATGAGGCTCAAAAATCTTGGATATTTTTAAGAGATAATATGAAAGATGAAAACTCCATAGACTCTTTTGATTTACTTTTTAAAGCACTCTCTCACGCTACAATCAAAGATGACAAAGAGATGTTAAACATACTAGCATCAATGGATTTAGCACTTGTTGATGTAATAGAGCAACAATTTAAATAGGAAAAATCATGGTAAAAAAAATAGTAATTTCCTCTCTTATAGCATTGAGTCTTCATGCAGATATGTCCAGTTTTTATAAAGATGCCCTACGTACTTTACAGTATGAAAAGAGTTACACTCTGTATGAGACATCAAATAAAACTTCGCAAAGTGGTGTGTCCTACTCAAAATATGCTAACTTTAGTGTGGATGCCGCTTACACAAACACCCATGCTAAACTCCTGCCAACAAGTGCAGGGAACTTTAACACTACTGATATATCTTTAAGTGATTCCATAGATATTTTTGGAAAAAACAACTATAAAATAGACTCTCTGCGTTTAGATAAAAAAGCTACAAAAATACAACTTTATGCAAAAAAAGAGCAACTTTTTATAGCTTTACTCAACTTAGTAAGTCTCTATAACCAGACTTCACAAGAGCTACAACTTCATCAAACTCTTTTTACAGAGCAAGAAGCCATCTATAAAAAACTTAAACTCTTAGGCGAACATGGAGATATGATGAAGCTTGATGTCTTGCGATTTAAAAATACGCTTACAACACTTAAAACAAAAATAATCTCTCAAAACCAATCACTTAAGAAAATGAAAAAACAGTTATATTTGTATGCTCCAAATGTAGCTATACCAACTCTTAATACAACAAAACTACTCTTCTCAAAAGAGGATTTTATGGCTCACAATCCACAAGCAACACTAAACTCTCTTGATGCACAAAAGAGAATAGCACAAGCAGATGGAATGAATAACAGTTACTTCCCAACACTTGATGCAGGAGTAGCCTACCAAAAACTAGATGACCCTACAGGATATGGTGACAACTACTCTATAGGAGTTTCACTTCATTTGCCTCTTAATACTGGAGACTTTAAAGAAGCAGAGGCACTTAAAGTGTCTGCACTCAGTCTTCAAGTACAAAGCATCACATATAAAATCCAAAGGGAAAATGAATATGTTAATTATAGAGAATCTTTTGAAAATGCCACTAAACAGTTAGCCATCTTAGAAAAAGCATTGAGCGACTATGAAGAGAGTGAAACAACTATAAAAACAGCTTATCTCAAACAGTATGTAGATTTTAATACCTATTTACAAGTGCTAATACAAACTCTTGATATTAAAAAACAGGTTGTCGCAATGCAGACACAAAAAGCAAAAGAAGCAACACTTATAAATGCCATTGCTTCTGGAGCAGTTTATGAATAAAAATATTCTCCATTGTGAGAATATTACAAAAATATTTAATGCAGGAGAGGCAGAAGTCAAAGCACTTCAAAGGGTAAACCTTGATGTTTATGAAAATGAACTTCTTATGTTAGTTGGCCCATCAGGATGTGGAAAAACCACTTTTGTTTCAGTTTTAAGTACACTTTTGAGTTTTGAAGAGGGATATTGTGAAGTTTTAGGTAAAGATATAAACAAGATGAGTGATGAAGAAAAAACAGCATTTCGAGGAAAAAATATTGGCTTTGTGTTTCAATCTTTTAATCTTTTAGCATCACTTAGTAGCATAGATAATGTAGCGCTTCCACTTACCATAGCAGGAGTGAGTAGAGATGAAGCACGCAAATGTGCAAAAGAGATGTTAAACGCCGTAAACCTAGCTGATAAAGCAGATGTAAAACCAAATAACCTAAGTGGTGGACAACAACAGCGTGTAGCAATCGCTAGAGCCTTAGTGCACCAACCAAAACTTATCATCTGTGATGAGCCAACAAGTAGCCTTGATCATCAATCTGGTCAAGTTGTGATGCAACTACTCAAAAAAATAACCAAAGAAAAAGGGGTCTCTATGATAGTAGTAACCCATGATAACCGTATCTATAAGTATGCTGATACAACTGCATATATGGAAGATGGGATGATATTAAAAGTGGAGAAAAACTTATGAGAACTTTTTTTATTTTGATACTATTCTCAGTAGTTGGGATGGGGATAGCATTTGGTGTCAGCTTCTATGCAGATATGGAACAATCAGGCAATAACACTCCACTTCCCTCGATGAAAGTCCCATACAAAAACTTTATAGCAGCCACTGGAGTTATAGAACCCTATAGTAAAAACATCTATGTTGGTTCTATGACGAGTGGCATTGTTAAAAAAGTTTATGTTCAAAGTGGTGAGAATATCAAAAAAGGTGAATTGCTTTTTGAGATAGATGATGCACAAAAACGAGTGCAAATCCCCGTTTTACAAGCACAAATTACTCACTCACAAGCAAGACTCAAAAGCGCCAAGCATCAACTAGACCTTTTAGAAGATATGAAAAAACTCTCTTCTAGTATGGTAACTAATGAAAAATATACAAAGGTAGTTGATAGCTATAATGAAGCCAAAACTTTCTATCAACTCTCTAAAACACAATTAAAGGCTCTTAAAAGTGAGTTAGCATTTTACAAAATTTATTCACCCATTGATGGAAAAGTTTTACAATCAAATATTACTCCTAGTTCTACTTTTGATGCCAATACAAAAGCACTTATCATCGGAAGTAACAAACTTAATGTAAAAGTGAGTATCAATGAGTTTGATAGTACAAAATTAGATAACACTGCTAAAGCAGTGGCGTCTGTTCGAGGCGATGCAAATAAGAAGATAGAGCTGAAGTATAAATAT
>WFNM01000128.1 GCA_015488615.1 Sulfurimonas sp. | reverse complement strand
GGAGTTCTTTGCTTAAGAGAGGAAAATGTGTACAACCAAGGATGAGTGCTTGAGGTTTTTCTAGCTTAGAAAAATAGTGCTTAAGTGTCGCGTTTAAAATCTCACCTGAAAGTATCTCTTCTTCTACTAAAGGTACTAAAAGTGGTGTTGCTTGTGCATGAAGGTTTGAGAAGTTTTGAACTTGAAGTGCATCTTCGTAAGCTTTAGAATTTATAGTCGCGTTTGTACCGATGATAAGTACATTTGCATCTTTTTCTTTGACAGAGTTTGCAGTAGCAAGCACTCCCGCTTCAACAACACCGATGACAGGACAAGAGGCAGACTCGTTCATCTCATCAAGAGCGTAAGCACTCACAGTGTTACAAGCAACTATAATCATATCGAGTTCAAAGTTTTTGAAAAATTCTACAGCTTCTATAGCATAGCGGATAATGGTATTTTTATCTTTTGTTCCATAAGGAACACGAGCAGTATCACCGAAATAGATAATTTCCTCAAAGAGTTGGTGTTCTAAGAGTGACTTAACAACAGTTAAGCCACCGATACCCGAGTCAAAAACACCAACTTTCACGGATTATTTATCCGTATTCATACTATCAAGAAACTCTTGATTTGTAGCTTTTTTACCCATCGTTGTATAAACAAACTTAAGAGCTTCTACTTCATTATCTTGCTTATGAATCATCTGACGCAGGATAAATACTTTTTGTAAGTCAGCCTTAGCAATAAGTAAATCATCTTTACGAGTACCTGATTTAAGGATGTCGATAGCAGGGTAAATACGTCTGTCAGCGATTTTTCTGTCGAGAACAACTTCCATATTACCAGTACCTTTGAACTCTTCAAAGATTACTTCATCCATACGGCTTCCAGTATCTACAAGAGCAGTTGCGATGATAGTTAAACTTCCACCACCTTCGATGTTACGAGCTGCTCCAAAGAAACGTTTTGGTTTGTGAAGAGCATTTGCATCCACACCACCAGAGAGTACTTTACCGCTTGAAGGTGTTACCGTGTTGTAAGCACGTGCAAGACGAGTGATAGAGTCAAGTAGGATAACTACATCACGACCCATTTCGACACGGCGTTTTGCTTTTTCTATAACCATTTCCGCTACTTTAACATGGTTCTTTGCTGGCATATCAAAAGTAGAAGAGTAAACCTCACCTTTTACTGAACGTTCCATATCTGTAACTTCCTCAGGACGTTCATCAACAAGTAGCACTAAAAGGTCAATCTCTGCATGATTTGCAGTGATACCATGAGCAATCTCTTTAAGAAGTTCTGTTTTACCTGAACGCGGTGGTGCAACGATAAGACCACGTTGTCCTTTACCAATAGGAGAGAAAAGGTCAAGCATACGTCCAGTTAGCCCTTTTTCACGGTACTCTAAGTTGATACGCTCTTCAGGGTAGAGAGGTACAAGATTTTCAAAAAGTGGGCGTTTTTTAGACTCTTCAGGAGGAAGACCATTTACAGCCTCTATCTTGATGAGGGCATAGTAGCGCTCTTGATCTTTCGGAGGGCGAACCTGACCAGTAACAACGTCACCATTTCTAAGTGCAAAACGCTTGATTTGAGTATTTGAAACATAGGCATCATTGATAGACTCATTAAATGACTTGTCAATAGAACGGATAAACCCGTAACCATCTTGCATCACTTCTAAGATACCACTAAAGAGGATAAATCCACCCTGCTCAGTTTGAGCCTTAAGTATCTCAAAGATGACATCTTGGCGTTTAAGCTCTTGAGGATGTTCTATCTTTAACTCTGTAGCGATGTTGATTAGCTCTTCAATGCTCTTTGTTCTTAAATCCTCAACACTTGAACCTTTTGCTGGTTGGTGTGATCTTTTTGAACTATTATTACGGTTATTTGTCTTAGGTTTTGGTTTGTTGTTGCGAGGTTGTTGTGAAGAAGTTTCACTCATGTAAAAGTCTGCCTTAATTGTGTGATTTTAAAATGTGGGAGAGATTGAGAGACATCTTGCATGACTCTTTGTTTATGCAATTTTACACTAACAAAGAGATAAAAGTCAAGTTTTGGCTAAATTAGCGCTTATCCCAGCCTACCATACCCCATGACTCAAGGTCTTTTTGAAGAGTTTGCATACTTCTATCGTTTTTGTGACAAGCAAAACATGCATTCGTTTCTGGAGGCATATCATACATAAGTGTCTCTCTTGGTGTTACAAAGCCAAAGGCATGTGAACGCACTGTAAGTGGAGACTTTCCTGTATGACGACCGACTTTTGGCATATGACACTCAACACAGAGTGAACCTTTTGAGTTAGCTTTATGGTGTGTATGTGCTTGGAGTGATTTTTGGTGTGGTCCTACGAGTGAACCGAAACTATGACACTTCATACAAAGAGCATTTCCAGTATTATTTTGTGCTGTTGGTGCTAGTGTGTGAGGATTGTGACAGTTGATACATGTGATGCCATGCTTAGACATCATAGAATGAACATACTCATTTCCTTGTGTACGATTCTTTTTTCCCATACCATTTGCATAAAATTCTTTAGTCTCATGACCCGGAGTAAAAGGTGCCACCTTTTTGTACTCGCTGAGCTTTTTCCCAGGCTCATACCCAAATGGATAATCTCTAGCATCCCCATAAATAGCACTCATATTTTGATCATCTAAACGCTTGTCACGGTTTCTCATGTGACACTGAAGACAGACTTCATTTTGTCTGACAGGGTCACTCATATCTGCTTGATAAACCTTAGAGTCTGGATCTTTTACATGCTCAGAAGCTGGTCCATGACATGCTTCACATGAGATACCTGTATCTACACGCTGCTGCTGTGACATAAAACCTGTAAAGTGACAGCCATCACAAGCACGAGAGGTTGGTAACTCTTCATTATCATGTGGATAAGCTGTCTTATACCAGTATTTCCAAGGTTTAAAGTGTTGCCATTTTTTTGTCTGGACATTCCACTGGTAATTTCCAAGTACATAATCCTCAGTGCCATTTCTGTCTTTGCGGATCATATAACGCTGCTTAAACTTGCCACCGACAGTGTAAGTAGCATCAGAGAGTTTGAAGTTCGCATCTTTTGGAAGTTTAGAAAAGTCAGCAACGACAACAGAAGGGTCTTTCACTAAGTCTTGAATCATCTTAGGGTGTTGTGAGTGACTCCAAGAGTCATACTTACCTTTATGACATTCCATACACTTTGCTGCACCAACATAATGTGCCTCTTTTTGTGTTTTTGGCTGAAGATCAACTTCTGTTCCCACATGAGTTTGTGTGAGCTGTTGATAAAATGGTAAAAGTTTTTGAGCCTTTGTATAGCCAATATAGCCACCGACTATAATAACTATACTAAGAAGTACAAGTAAGATTTTTTTCATTAAAGGTGTCCTTTACTTTTTTAAGTTTGAGATAGAGTCTACGACAGCAGAGATATCTACTTTTGCAGTTGAGAGTGCATGCTGTGTACGTTCTGCAAGTTTACGAACTTCATCAGCCACCACTGCAAAACCACGACCATGTTCACCTGCTCGAGCAGCTTCTATGGCAGCATTAAGTGCGAGGAGGTTTGTTTGTTCTGCGATGTCAGAGATGGTGTCAAGGACACTAAATATATCTCTACTTTGTGCCTGTACTTTGGAAAGCTCGTCATCAAAGGTGGTGTTTACTGTTTCACTGGTTGTTTCATATTTTTTGAGTTCATTCTGGAGATTTTCTACATATTTTTTTTGTTGTGATAGCTCTGCTTGGAGTGTATTAGTCTCTTGTGTTAAACTACTTTCTAATGAGCGAAGCTCTGTTTCTAGTTTTTTGATATTCTCTTTCATCGTAGTATTTGTCACTGCCAAAGAGTTATTTGTTGTTTCTAGTTCTGTAAATCTTATTGCCTCATTTTCTTTCAGTGACATTTGCACAGTATTTGTATCTTGAGTGTTTTTGAGTTCTGCATTGTCTTTTTGAAGTTTTTTTATCTCTGCTATATGTTTGTTAGAATTGAGTGAAAGAAATTTATAAAAGAAAAAACCGCCTAGTAAAAAACCGAGGATAAGAGATAAAATGATTGTTATGATATTCACAAAAGAGGATCTTTTTTTAGAAGAAATCTCTTTGTAAATAACTTTGTTTTTATAAACTACATGATCTTTATTAAAAGTTTTTTCTGGTGTATCTTTCGAGGTTTTTGTTTTAAGCATAGCATTATAAAGTGTTCTTATCCTTTCTATCTCTTTTGTCTGAAGCTTTGTGTTGGACTCATGAAGCTGTGCGAGTGTCTTGAATGTGTATTTTTTGAGTTTAGCTGTCGAACTTGAAGAGAGCATCTTGTCGTGAGAAGCTAGAACAAGATAGTAAAGAGTTACTTTTGTTTCTGTATTTAAATGCGGAGCAATTTTATCAAGTGCTGAGTTTAGATCTAGATAACTTTTTTCAAAGTTATTGGCTAAAATGCTAGTAAAAAAGAGTAAGGAGATTAAAAATATTTTCATGTCAGAATAATAGCAAAATTATACTATTTTATGCATAAATTTTTTTAGTAAAGTTATCAAACGCTTTGAGTGTTCTTTCTAAAAATTTCTGTATATCTTCAAAAAGTTTCTTTATTCTATCTTTTTCGCTGAGTGCTTTTGAGGGTATTATTTCATAATTTTAGCAAGTTTTGTGATAGGAGAACTTGATGTTTTCATAGCCTTATAATTGTCTTTCATTTGTGAATCGGCTAAAAAAGTAAATACTTATAAAAAATAGTATTGCTATGGAGAATATATA
This sequence comes from Sulfurimonas sp., assembly GCA_015488615.1. Lineage (GTDB taxonomy): Bacteria > Campylobacterota > Campylobacteria > Campylobacterales > Sulfurimonadaceae > Sulfurimonas. The sequence continues at coordinate 8,315 of WFNM01000128.1, read as the reverse complement.
TAATCATAGTTTATATTAGTGTAAGACTATACTTGTATAATTCATAGTAAATATAGTCTTAAAAAAGGGTCTTTTAAATGAAAAAATTATTAACTATGGCACTTGTTGTAAGTAGTTTAAGTGCTGCGGATAACAGTCAATACATTGGATTAGGAGTAGGCAATAGTGAATTTACTGTTGATGCTGTTAATACAATTACAAACAGTGGAATACACGGTACAATCGCATTAGGTAAAAAATATGGTGATTATGGAAGATTTTATGCAAGTAGTACTTATGTGAATAGTTCTGATACTGTTGATACAGTAGGGGTTTACTCTTTAGCATATGATTTTATGTTTCCTGTAGTTGATGATATGTTGTCATTATATACAGGCCCCGTAGCAGGATATACTATATATAGTGAGCAAAATCTTGATTTGAGTGGATTTCACTATGGTGCTGAAGTAGGTGCTACTGTTGATTTAGATGAGACATTTGAAGTAGAACTTGGATACCGTTATCTTGTTGAGAATGCTAAAGAAGGAGTTGTGAGTGCTAAAAGTATGCAGCAAGTCTATTTTCAAGTGAATATATTTTTCGATGGCTCTCAGTATTTTAAATACGAATAAAAATCTTTAGGGATGAATTAAAATTCATCCTCTATCTCTAAGTTCACTACATTAAATGTACCCTTTTGCGGGGCTGCCACAACACTTAATGTGACAGATTCTCTCCCTTGGTTTGTGCAACTAGTTATATCTCCATTTGTATCGGTCCTTCCAACTATAGTATTACCTGATAATGATAATGATGATGCATTTTGCTCGTCACTCGTTATTACAGTATTGTATTTAAAATTGGCATTTCTATAATACTCTTGTGTTCCATTAATTTTAATTCTAAATATTACAGATTTTGTCTCCCCTTTAGTAAAAGAATAAGGTGTAAACGGTGTAAGTCCTAGTCCTTTAAGTGTTACGGGACGGCCTAAACCAACACGCAGTTGCTCACTTTGACTTCCATTAGATGGATTGAGTTGTGCTAGTACATTTGTCCACAAAACAACTTTTTTTCCTACGTAATAGTAGTCATATTCAACTTTAATTGTTTTATGCCCATAAATATCTAAAACATAATCTTTATTTTCTGCATAAACATTCGCAACTACTGAGTTTCCAGAACAGGTTTCATTTCGAAAGTTTCTACCAACTGCATACTTTAAGTTATTTGTATCCATTCCTTTATAGTCATCACCAAGAGTAAGAGTGTTATTTGTCTTTGAGTTTATCTCCCATTTTCCATACCTATTGAAATAATACTCTCTACTTGTATTTGCATCTGCATTTCCAAATATAACAAGGTTGTCATTTCCTAGGTTGACTTTTTGAAATGGAGCTTGATTAGATGAGAAGGTATCATCATTTTTAAGTGTTCCATTTCCATCATGGTATAAATTACCACTAGGTGTAGTGCTATCTTTTGCATATCCTGCAATCATTCCCATGGAAATTGCAGGCCTTGTATTGACACGATTATTATACTTGTCTGTTACTGTTAGTACCCATGTATCTACAAATTTCGCTATTGACTTATCTTGTACAGTACCTGATAAAGAAAGGCTTAATGCTGTTGGTGGTCCAGAAAAGACTAATATATTAAGATATTCTGTTATATTTAGGTCTTCGTTGTTGAGACCCTTAAAAAGAGTTGTGACTTCAATAGGTACAATCCCAGAAATAGTCTTTGTTCTGATGTTTAGACTTATGTCGTTTTGGTTTGCATAGGATTTTTCTTTAGATAGACCACTTTTACTGTCCTCTAAGTCTGCTAATTCTGGATTAATAAGTTTGACACTTATAGATGTTACTTTATCACTCTTAATACGAGTAAGATTTTCTTTCTCATCTTTAGCAAATAGAGTTAAGTTGAGTTGAGTTGTATCTTGTAAATTCATTGTTTTTGTATTATTTATGAAGTTTGACTTAAGTATATAATCACTTAAAATAATTTGATTTTGCTCTGGCATGATAGTCATAGTGTATGGTTGAGCAGTCTCTATAGAAGAATCATAATAAAACTTAAAGTGTAGAGAAGATGTGTTAGCATTGAGGTTTTTTGGTGCTGTATATAAAAAAGTAGCAATACCATTTTTTACAGGTTCTTGGGATGCTGTAAAGCTTCCAATATCTCTTCCAGCTAAAACATCAGCAGATGGATAAATGATTTTGACACTACCAGTTTGGATAGGAGTTGCTTGTGCATCTACAACCTTTACATAAATGTTTACTGTTTGACTGTTTAAAGTAAGCTTTGCTGTTTTTTGTGGAAGAATTATTTTTGCCCCAGTTGAGTTGTCCATTTTAGTAAGAGCATTGGTATCATTACCTATACTATTAAACTGATCATTATTACAAGCGACAAAAAAAAGTGCTAAAAGCATCCCGAAAAGTGAAATCTTAAATCTATTCATAAACCATCCTTAAATATAAAGCTAAAAGTATAGCAAATTTTTATATTTATACTTCTTAATTGATATTAATTTTATATAAGATTTATTTATTTATATTTAAAAGTAAGAATTTTTTTGTATAATTTAAATTCCAAAGTATCACTTAAGTGCAACTCAGAAAAAATAGCTTACAAAGGCAAATAAATTGGGATATAAAATACTAGTAACAAACGATGATGGTTATGAGGCGAAAGGGATTTTAGCACTTGTGAGTGCACTCAAAGAGATTGAAGATGTTGAGGTTATAGTTGTAGCACCTGCAAATGAGAAGTCAGCTTGTGGGCATTCCCTTACACTTACACGACCCTTGCACTTTGTGAGTGTAGATGATGACTTTTACAAACTTGAAGATGGTACACCTACAGACTGCGTTTATCTCTCTCTAAGTACTCTTTTTGAAGATAAAAAACCGGATCTTCTTGTAAGCGGCATCAACCGTGGTTCAAACATGGGTGAGGATATTACTTACTCGGGAACTGCTGCTGGTGCAATGGAAGGGGTGCTTCATGATGTACCTTCTATCGCTATTTCGCAGGTGATGGACTTTACTAATCCTGATGGAGATTTTTCTCTTGCTCAAAAGACTATAAAGAAATTGGTTACAAGGATACGAGAGGGCTCTTTTCCTCTCCCTAAACGCGAGTTTTTAAATGTCAATATCCCATCAAAAAAACAAGAAGCCCAGATGAAAGTTACTTATGCTGGTTACAGGCATTATGCAAATGACTCACACCTGCATAGAAATCCACGAGGTGAAGAATATCACTGGCTAGGTCTGCACCCTTTAGATTTCTCTAAACGCGAGGGGGTAAAAGGGATGAGTGATTATGAGGCTATAGAAGCTGGGTATATCTCTATCACTCCTATTATGCTTGATTTAAGTGCTTATAAAAGTATGGACAACTTAGAAGAGTGGCTTTAGTATGGGTGTGTATGATCGTATAGAACTTCTTGTAGGTGACGACTTTTCTAAGCTCCAAAACGCAAATATAATTTTACTTGGAGTAGGTGGCGTTGGCTCTTTTTGTCTTGATTGTCTCTACCGAAGTGGGGTAAGAAATATCACTATTGTTGATTTTGATACTTATGATGATAGCAACCAAAACCGTCAGATGTGGTCAGAACTCCATGAGGGTGAGGTAAAAGTAGAAGCTCTTAAAAAACACTATCCTGAGCTTACTATAATTGAAAAACGCATAGATGAGCAGTGGGTTTGGGATTTTGACTTTGATCCTTATGACTTGGTACTTGATGCCATAGATGATAGAAATGCCAAACTAGCTCTTGCTCAAAAGTGTTATAAAAAACTCATAAGCTCCTTCGGTAGTGCAAAACGTATGGATCCAACGAAGATAAAAGTAGATGATGTTTGGAAGAGTTATGGAGACAAGTTTGGCTCGAAGATTCGCAATGAGTTAAAGAAACGCGGGTTTAAAAAGAAGTATAAGGTTATCTTTTCTTCTGAGGAAGCTAACATAAAAGAAAAAGGTTCTTTTATGGGAGTGACTGCTGCGTTTGGGCTTACTATGTGTGGGGAAGCGATGAAGAAGATACGTAACTAGGATATTTGACTTTTCTTCATAAATTTCTTCTCTTCCCACATATTTAAACTAAACAGTTTTTTATTTTCTTCTCTTCCTAGGACATAATTTAATTCATAAATATTGTTAATGATATACTCAAAATCTTCATACTTTCCTTCACCTGCTGTACTTAAGAGTTCATCACCTATCTGTAGGAGCATTTGTGAATTTGGAATGAGATAGATATCTTCACCACGCTTGAGTAGTAAAAAGACTATTGGGAGCATTTTTTCTCTGTCTTCACGTGAGCGTCTAAGGTCTGAGAGTGTGACTTGTGAGCCACTCTTGAGTTCTAAATACAGTGCATAGGTATCTTCTTCATTAATCTGAATTTCATAATAATTCGGATTCATTCCAGTTATATTGTTGAGCATATTAACGATGACTTTTGCCCACTCTTCAGTCTGTTTTCTTGCTTCTTTTATAAATATATGTACTAAAGGTCTTGCGATAAAGTTATAAGTAGCATCAGCTAAAATTTTCTCAACTACATATATTTTATTAATTTTTGCAGCTTTAAAAATATTGAGATCATCAAGAGAGTTTTCTCGTGCCATTGTAAATATATCAGGGTTAAGCTGTTTTGCACTATTTAATATACTAAGATTAAGTATGTCATTCTTTGTAGCAGCGATGATACATGCACTCTCTTTGATTCCAAGATCAATGAGCTTTTTCATATCCTCGGCATCTCCAAAGATAGTCGATTCTTTCTGCTTTATATATGTTATTGAGTCAAAATCCTTGAGTATATACTCTATATTTGCCTGTTTAAGTCCCTTTGCTATCGCTTGACCCATGCGACCACTACCGTAGATAATATATCTTCCTATAGGAAATTTATCTCTTTCTTTGAGTTTTAAAATATGCCCATACATCCACATCTCTAAAAGCCATATATGAGGAGAAGTGATACCAAAGTAGATACGCTTAGAGATAATATCAAAAGGGTTCTGTACATGTTCAAGCCCCATACGTTGAAAGTGAGTTACTTGTTCAGGCAATGTTGCTTTAATAATAATATCTATTTTTTTGTTAAGAAGCAGACATAAAGTTGCTATATTTGCATTTACCATGTCGTTTTCAAAGAGAGAGATAATACCCTTACAGTTTTTAAGATGAATACCTGATATCTTAAGCATATGCTGATCTGTTCCATCTCCTACAGAAGCTGGAACATGAGGATAGAAGTTTTCTAAAACAAGTTCTTCTATCTTTTGAAAACTTTTATCAAGGACAACGGCTCTGTAATCGACTCCATTTATTTTATTTATGATTGTTTTTGTAACACTGTTGTAGCCTAGTATAATATAAAATGGTTCATGTAAATTTTGCACCTGTTTACGAAAAGTATTTAAGTTCATTGCTCGTCTAAGACCTTCATCTTGAATAAGAGTCACAATAGCACCTACGCCATAAAACCAACCAATTACAGTAAAATATATAGCAAAACTTACCCACATTCTTTGTTCATAGTTAAATGTGTAGGGTGCTTCTCCAAAACCGATAGTGGTAGCCATATAGCTTACAAAATAAAAGGCATCAAAAAAAGTCATTTGATAAGGCTGTCCATGATTGTTTGTTCCAGGAATAAGCACTAAACCAAGGATTGTTATTGAAAAAGTAACAACTATTATAATAAATGGAATTCTTAATCTTTTAAGAATTATCCATACAACCTGTTCATTCATTTAGATGCCTATCTTTTTGACTTTAATGTATCAGCAATAAAAAGTATAACAGAGACTGTGTTGGCAAGGAGTGCTCCACCTGAGAGTGAAACGATGGCAGTTGTAGCTTCTGTTCCTATATGTTGTGCAACATACTCTGCAAATGCCCAAACAGTCGCAGAAGCTATCAGTTGAATATCTGCAACGAGGCTTGTCGCAAGTAGCACCGCTCCAAGCTGTGTTCTGTCTCCGAGTTTAAGAACTGTAGCGATCAAATTGACAACAATAGCTACAAAAAGTTCATAGGCACTATGCTCTATAAGCTGTGTAGGGTCTCCGTAAAAAAAACCAAAATTGAGCGTCATAGCAAGGGTGAAAAATAGGCCAGAAATAATTTTGTGCATATTCATAGTATAAAACTCCAATTAATAATGTCAATAATTGTACTATATTTCCCCAAAAATTATCCTCATGTCAAAAAAGATTTAAATAAATTTCGATATACTATTATTTTAATACAAAGAAAGAAGTTAGGAGTTCATTTGTTCGATTTTTTAGAGAGTGATTGGTTTAACATTGGGTTACAGATTGTTTTTATTATCGCTCTAGTGTATGATATAAAAAAGTATACACAGACACACAAAAAAGAGTACATTGTCAATATTGTAGCTACTATTGGATTTGCTGTCTGGATACTTTATCCTTATTACATATCTTATAGTGGCTGGAACGAGAAACAAAAATTAGAGATGATTTCTCACTGTAGTGGTGATAAAAATAGTACTAAACTTTGTAGATGTTTAGATAATGCAAGTTTTAAATCTTATACACATGATGAGTATCTAGCACTAGATAAAAATGCAAGTGAGTATAAAGAGTGGTTTAAAGATACAAAAGAGGACTGTTTAGATGATGGATGGTTTTAATCTAGACTCGCCTTTAGTGTGTGAAGGTATTATAGGTGATGGTTGTGGTGGTGGACGGATCTTTTTCGCAAAAGAATCGAAACTTTTTGTCTATGATCCTACAACACAAGAGAGAAATTTTCTTGTAAAACTTTCTGTAATCATAAAAAAGATATCAAAAAATGCTTGTGTCATTACCCTTGCAACAGACCAAAAAGTGTACAAATATGAGCTCTCACAGATGAAGATAATAGACTCGTAGAGAAACTTAGCTATAATAAGAGTAATAAAATAATATAAAAGAGAACAGCAATGCAAAATGTAGAACCGATGACACTATTTGGCTATGAAAAGTTACAAGCAGAAGTAAAAGACCTTAAAGAAGTAAAACGCCCTCAGTGTGTAAAAGATATTGAAGAAGCACTAGAACACGGCGACCTCAAAGAAAATGCTGAGTACCATGCAGCAAAAGAGATGCAAAAAAATATTGACAACCGTTTAGCGGAACTACAACGTATTCTTGGTAATTCTCAGATAGTAGATCCTAGTGAGTTAGAGCATGCTAGAATCTCTTTTGGTTCTACAGTTGTGATGACAGATATGGATAGTGAAGAGGAAGTTACTTACACTTTAGTAGGTGGCTGTGAGTCAAATCCTGACATGGGGCTTATCTCTTTTAACTCTCCATTAGCAAAACAACTTCTGGGACGTGAAGAGGGTGATGAGGTAAAAGTTCGCCTTCCTGGTGGAGAAAAAGAGTTTGAAATCGATGAGGTAAAATACCAAGAAATCGTTTTCGAGTGTAATTAGTCATGATAAATGTAGGTATAGTAGGTGCAACTGGTTATACAGGTTTAGAACTTGTAAAGATGCTTCTCAAACATCCAAAGTTTCATCTTAACTACATCGCTAATTCTGAGGGCGGTACGACTATAAATAAACTCCACCCATCTTTAAATGGTGTTTGCGAAGATACTGTTCAGAAAGCTGACATAGATACTATTGTAAAAGAGTGTGAGCTTGTTTTTTTAGCATTACCACATAAAACAGCTATGGCTTATGTAAAACCTCTTATCGCCAAGGGTGTGAAAGTTGTAGATCTTTCAGCAGACTATAGACTCACTCAAGCAGTCTATGAAGAATACTATGTGCCTCATACTGATGTAGAAAATTTAGAACACGTTGTCTATGGTCTTCCTGAAATGTTTAGAGAGGAGCTCAAATGTGCAAAACTTGTAGCAAATCCGGGATGTTTTCCGACTTCTGCCATACTTGGGATGCTTCCTTTTCTCTCTAAACGCCAAGCCAATACTCCTGTTATAATAGATGCAAAAACTGGTGTAAGTGGTGCAGGAAAAAAACTCAGCGATGTAACACACTTTGTGAATGTTAATGATAACCTTTTTGCTTATAATCCTATGCTACACAGACATGCACCAGAGATAGCTCAAAAGTTAAATATTGACTTTGATGATGTAACTTTTGTGCCGCATTTAGTACCTCTCACTCGTGGTATGATAAGTTCTATCTATCTGCAAGTGAGTGATGACTTTGATGCAGAGCAAACTCTTCGTGAGTACTATAAAGATGAGAAGAATGTCCGAGTAAGTGAAAATCCAGTTGATATGAAAAGTGTTGCAGGAACAAATTTCTGTGACATCTATGT
>WFNM01000127.1 GCA_015488615.1 Sulfurimonas sp. | reverse complement strand
TCTATGAGCCGTGCTATCATCGAAGTAAAACCTGAAAACTGTGCTGCGTTTGAAGCGATGCTTGATGAGTCTATGGCAGTTGAAAAGATAGGTGTTGTTGGTGGAGATAGTATTAAAATCAACGATATAAAGATGAGACTTGAGCAGTTACAAGATAACTACTTCAATACCTTCAAGCGTGTTATAGAACGCGACATATAATTTAAATTACACAAAGGAAAATAATGATTAAAAATATACTTGCACTAATTGGTGCTATTGTTTTAGTAGTAGGTGCTGGAGCTTACTTTAAAATGGGTTCAGATATCCAAAGACTAGATAAAGGTGCACTGCCTGCTTATATGGATATGTTTGAGAAAGTACTTAAAGATGGTGATCCAGCAAAAGCGATGATGAAAGAATTCAAAGTAGATGAAGATGTGAGTGGTGATGATGTAAAAGAGTCTGTATATGCACTTGCTGAAGAGTACAACATGAGAGTTACTGGTTATGTAAAAATGTTCACAAAAGAGGATGCAAAACCAGATGAAGTAAAAGAGGCGAGGATCTTCTCTCTTTGCTCTTTACATATTGCAAAAGTATTCTTAAATCACTCACCATATTTTGGTGGGTTTATGCCATGTAGAATCATGTATATTCAGTATGGAAACGGAGATGCAAAACTTATCACTATGGATTTAACACTTGCTATTCATGGTGGTTATCAACTGGGTGATGAAATGTCAAAGCTTGCTACAAAAGTAGATGTTGCAATGACAGAAATTCCAGAACGTGCTGCTAAAGGCGATTTTTAATCTCCCTTTAATTTTAAAGTAGTAAAATTTAGTCGAAATTATAATAAAAAGGAATATAATGAAAAAAATTATATTAGGAATTGCGACACTATTCGCAATGATTACATTCTCTGGTTGTTCAACAATGCACATGGGCTGGACAGCCGTAACAAGTCAACACAAACTTGATGATGGTGCAATGCCAGCATATGATGCGATGTTTACAAAAGTAGCAAAATATGGTGATCCTGCACGTGCTATGATGAAAGAGTGGAAAGTAGCTGATGATGTAAGTGGAGATGATGTAAAAGAGTCTATTGCCGCACTTACTGAAGAATATAATATGAGACTTACTGGCTATGTAAAAATGTATACAAAAGAAGATGCAAAGCCAGATGAAGTTAAAGAAGCTAGAATTTGGTCTTTATGTAATCTTACTACAGCAAAAGTATTTTTGAACTATTCTAGATTTTATGGTGGTTTTATGCCTTGTAGAATTATGTATGTTCAATATGGAAATGGTGATGCATACCTAATTAGTATGGATATGACTCTTGCTATTCATGGTGGCCATACACTTCCTCCACTAATGCTAAAAATGGCAACACTTGTTCAAAAAGCAATGGAAGGAATTCCTGAGCGTGCAGCACAAGGTGACTTCTAGTCCCTGCTATACCTTACTCTCTTTATAAATAAGAGAGTAACTCTATACATAACTCTATTTTCTTTCCATTTACTTCTTCAATATTTTTAAAATTAAATCCAAATCTAGTATAACAGACAATAGACTCCTCTCTGTCATCTAGTAAATATCAATGGAATTGACAATAAACTTATAGGCAATAAATTTCTCTTTTACAGTAGATGTTGTATATGCCAGAGGACATAAACACGAGCATTCCTAAATTATTAGTATAACTATTTTACCATCATCTAAACTCTATTTAGATAAAATATCCTAATTTATTTTCCAAAGGAATTTTTGTGGCAAAAAGAGCATTAGTAAGTGTAAGTGATAAAGCAGGTATAGTTGAGTTTTGTGCATCTCTCGTAAAAAACGGTTATGAGATTATCTCAACTGGCGGAACATATAAAAAATTAGTAGAAGCTGGGATTGCAGCTATTGAGATTGATGAAGTTACAAAATTCCCTGAGTGTTTTGAAGGGCGTGTAAAGACTCTAAACCCTTATGTTCATGGTGGAATTTTACATCGCCGTGATAAACAATCACACTTAGATCAGGCTGCTGAGCTAGGTGTAGAGGCAATCGACTTAGTTTGTGTAAACCTTTATCCATTTAAAGAGACTATTGAAAAGACTGATGATTTTAATGATATTATCGAAAATATTGATATCGGTGGACCTGCTATGGTTCGTTCAGCTGCGAAAAACTTTGATGCTGTTATTATTGTTACAGATGTTGCTGATTATGATGAAGTTATAGATGCTATTGAAAATGAAAAAAATACAAAAGATTTCCGTCGCGGATATATGATAAAAGCATATGAACATACGGCAGCTTATGATTCTATGATAGCAAATTATATGAACGAGCGTTTTAACCAAGGTTCTGGAGAGAAACAGTTCATCGTTGGAAACAAGGTAATGGACACTCGTTATGGAGAGAACCCACACCAAAAAGGTGCTCTTTATGAGTTTGATAAACATTTTACAAACAACTTCAAAACACTCAAGGGTGAAGCGAGTTTTAACAACTTAAACGACTTAAATGGTGCAGTCAAAATCGCAGCAGCATTTGGTGATGAAAACGCTGTATGTATCTCAAAGCATGGAAACCCTTGTGGTGTTGCTGTTAAAGAGACACTTCTTGAGTCTTATATAGAAGCACTTAAATGTGATCCAGTATCTGCGTTTGGTGGTGTTGTTGCTGTTAATGGTACAGTGACAAAAGAGTTAGCCCAGAAGATGAATGAAATCTTTTTAGAGGTTATTATCGCTGGTCGTATAACACCAGAAGCACAAGAGGTTTTTGCTAAGAAAAAACGCATCAAACTTTTTGAGATGGGTGCTGATAAGTTAATTATTGGAAGTGATAAAAAAGATTTCAAACATATTAATGGTGGATTTATCTTTCAAGATGCTGACATCGTTGGTCCGAACGAAGTTAAAAATGCAAAACTTGTCTCTAAGATTGCAGCAGAGCAACAAGATATGAAAGATATGGAGATGGCTTATAAAATAGCTTCCCTTACGAAATCTAACTGTGTTGTTTATGTGAAAAACTCTGCTATGGTTGCAGTTGGTATGGGTATGACTTCTCGCGTTGATGCTGCTCAATGTGCTTTGAAAAAAGCAAAAGATATGGGTCTTGATGTAACTGGTGCAGCCCTAGCAAGTGAAGCATTTTTTCCATTCCGTGATAGCATAGATGCGGCAGCAGCGGCTGGAGTGAAAAATATAATAGAACCTGGTGGCTCTATTCGTGATGAAGAGATTATAGATGCGGCTAATGAGTTTGGCATGAGTCTCTACTTTTCTGAAGTTCGCCACTTTTTGCATTAAGAATTAAAATTTGCTATTTTTCTAACCTTGATTGACATAGGCTCAACTCTTGTGATATAATTCTACTAAATAAAGAGAAAAACAAATATATTTTAAATAAGGAGTCATTAATGTCAAAATCATTATATGAAACATTAGAAATCAGTGAGAATGCGAGTGAATCTGAAATCAAAAAAGCATACAGAAAACTAGCGCGTAAATACCATCCAGATATAAACAAAGAAGCTTCAGCAGAAGAAAAATTTAAAGAGATAAATTCTGCATACGAGATTCTCAGCGATAAAGAGAAAAAACAGCAGTACGATATGCATGGAGACTCAATGTTTGGTGGTCAAAATTTCCATGACTTTTCTCAAAATCATAGTGCTGCAGGTGCTGGAAGTATGGAAGATATACTTCGTGAAATGTTTGCTAACGGTGGCGGTGCTGGAGGTAATCCATTTGGTGGAGGGGGTAACCCTTTTGGTGGAGGTGGATTCCAACAAGAGGTAAATCTGGATATGGAAACAAAAGTTACTATCCCTTTCGTTGTTTCAATTTTAGGTGGTAGCCATTCTGTTTCAGTCAATGGCGATAGATTTGACATCAAAATTCCAGCTGGAGTAAACAGCGGTGAGAAGATGCGAGTCAAAGGCAAAGGTCATACTCAAAATGGTCGAACTGGAGATCTTTTTTTAAAGATAACAGTTGCAGATTCACCTGATTATGAACGCGAAGGTGATGATCTTGTAAAAATTTTTGATGTACCACTTTATGCTGCACTCTTTGGCGATAAAATAGCAATAGAGACTTTAGAAAAAGAGATAAAACTCAAGATTCCCCAAAACACAAAAAATGGACAGCGTTTTCGTGTAAAAGAGATGGGTGCAATGAATAGAAAGACAAAAACTCGTGGAAACCTCTACCTCAAAGCAAATATCGTTTTACCAAATGTAGATGAGCTTGATCAAGATTTAGTAGAGCTTATGAAAGAGAAGCTTCCTAAGGATTAAGAGATTATGCATAACTATGATGAACCTGTATATCTCATAAGTATTGTTTCTAAGATACTCGATATACACCCACAAACTCTTCGCCAATATGAACGTGAGAATCTTATATGCCCAGCACGTTCAAATGGTCGAATACGACTTTATTCCCAACGTGATATAGACAAGATAAAACTCATCTTGCGTTTAACACGAGAGCTCGGTGTAAACCTTGCAGGTGTGGACATTATATTACATTTAAAAGATAATGTAGATGGAATGGAAAAAGAGATAGCTGAACTACGCAATGAAGTGCAAAAAGCGAAAAAATCTCACTCTGTAGCACCAGACAAAACACTTGTTACTACAAGAAGTATTTATGAGATGATAATCTTTGAAAATAACTAGATAATAATTACTCTTTTAGTCGCTTTATATTCGCTCCAACACCCTCTAGTTTTTTCTCTAAAGAGTCGTAACCGCGATCAAGATGATAAATACGGTGAATATTTGTCTCACCTTCAGATACAAGGGCAGCTAACACTAGTGCAGAAGAGGCACGAAGGTCCGTTGCCATTACATCAGTACCACTCAGCTGCATTTTACCATTTACTGTAGCCGTATGACCATTAAGTGTGATATCCGCACCCATACGTTGCAGCTCACTCACATGCATAAAACGGTTTTCAAAGAGTTTCTCTTCTATGATAGAAACACCATCTGCTTGTGTTGCTAATGCTAAGAACTGTGCTTGCATATCTGTAGGAAAGGCAGGGTATTCTTGTGTGACTATTTTCACTGGCTTGATAGTTTCAGAGGGATGAATAGTGATACTATTTTTTTCTATAGTAAAACTACTCCCCATCTCTTCTAGTTTTGAGAGTACTGCACCGAGATGTTTTGGTTCTACATTTATCAAAGTGATTTCAGACTTTGTAATAGCACCAGCACAGAGATATGTCCCAGCTTCTATACGATCTGGAATAATTGAAAAATCTATGATGTTTATAAGTTTTCCAGCACTTCCTTCTATAGTAAGAACAGCAGTCCCAACACCATCTATCTTTACACCACTTGCTTGTAGCACTTCACAGAGCTGAACTACCTCTGGCTCACGAGCTGCATTTGTAATAGTTGTCTTTCCACGAGCTAGTGCAGCTGCCATTACAATATTAGCAGTTCCGGTGACCGTAATCTTATCAAAGATGATGTTTGCACCTTGAAGACCTTTGGGTGCACGAGCTTCTATATACCCAGCCTTTATCTCTATCTCTGCACCCATCTGTTCTAATGCTTTTAAGTGCAAATCAATTGGACGCTGTCCTATGGCACAACCTCCAGGGAGCGAGACTTCACAGTGACCAAAACGAGCGAGGATAGGACCTAGAACTAAGATGGAAGCACGCATAGTTTTTACGATGTCATAAGTCGCTTTTGTCTCATGTAAAGGTACAGTGTCTACCACCACTTTTTGCTCTTCAAAAGAGACACAAGCCCCTAAGTTTGTGAGTAATTTCAAGAGAGTTTTTATGTCAGCTACATTAGGTAAATTTTTAATATTTACACTATTTTGTGCTAAAATAGTCATAGCAATAAGTGGAAGTGATGCATTTTTTGCACCGGAAATATCTATTGTACCCTTGAGTGATTTGACACTCTTTGCTTTTAAGTAGTCCATAATTCTCTTTTAGTTAAATTAGTGATATTATATCGTATTAATTTTGATATAATTTGAAGAGAAGAGAGTTTAAGGAAGTTATGATGAGTTCAGCACTAGATAGATTAAAAAACTTAACCAATAAAATATCGAGTTATGAACTTGCACGTAAGACAAACAGAGCAGAGCTTAAAAAACTTTTCTCGGAAATAGGTATAGATAAAAAAGTCAAAAATTTTGAAGATATTTTTCTCTTTAAGGCTATCAATCTCTCGGGTGCCTCACTTTTAGAAGAAAACCTTGGTGAAATAAAAAAGGGAAAGTATCTACAAGTTTTAGCCATCAGCTATGATAAAACTGCAAAAGTCAAAAGTAAAAACACCTCTCTTGCCTACTTTGGTCGAGTTGAAAATGTCGACACATTTCTCAAAGACAAGATAGTTCAGTTTATCATTCGCTATAGATTTGAGAAAAGTTTTATAACCTTAGAACATTACCACGGTATGATTACAGAAATCGGATCAAGTAGTGAGTAAATTTTATCTGCATCTATGGTTCAGTTGGGCACTTCGTTTAACACTAAGCTCACTGAGTTTAGCACTCTTATTCTCTGCTGGTATTACATTTTTTCTTTTTGCCAAACAAGGTTTTCCTCCACTAAGCGAAGAACTAATACAAGCTTTACTCTCTATCCTAAGGTTTTGGTTTACTCCACTTTGGGGAATCACCCTACTTTTTTCTCTTTTTCGTGGAATAAAGTATATTTTTAATGTCTGCAAAAAAGGCTACTCCCTCGAGTTACTGAGCTGTCCAAAAGAGGGAAAGATTGAGACTATACAAGCAATTGGCTATGGAGACCTAGTAAAGGTCTGGAGGAGATGGCTTATGCTAATTATCTGGCTTGTAGGAGTGCAGATGATTGTAGCCATGTCAGTTAATTATCTCCTAAATAGTAAAAGCTTTTCTCTAAACTGGTTTAATATTTATGTACTCTATGGATTTATACTCTTAGCAGGCTACTTCTCGTTTATGCTACTGAGTGCACGATGCAAACGTGTAAGGTTGGTAAAATGCTCCTCTTTTTAGATACGGAGACTACAGGAGTTGAAGAGTCAGATAAGATCTGTTCTCTTGCACTTTTAGAAGATACTCAGGCACATTATGAACTTATAAATGAGAAAAAAAAGATTCCTGCTGAAGCTTCTGCCATTCATCACATTACAAAAGATATGCTTGAAGGGAAACCTACTCTCATGAAAAGTAAAACTCTACAAGTCTTGCAGAAATACAATAGCATTGAGCATACTGTTATCGCTCATAATGTCCTATTTGATATAGCTATGCTCAAATCAAGTGGTTTTTTGTGGAAGGGTAGCATTATAGATACACTTCGTGTTACTAAGCATCTTATCCCTGAGTGCGAACTATTTTCACTACAGTTTTTACGCTATGAACTACGACTATATAAGAGAGAATCTACACTCTTAGAGAAGTATGGTATCAAAGATGCTTTGTTTGCACATCATGCACTCAGTGATGCTCTTATAACCGAGCTACTGTTTGAGTACCTTTTAGAAATGAGTAGCATCGAAAAGATGTTAGAACTCTCTTTTGAAAATGTACTTATAGAAAAGTTTGGATTTGGAAAATATAAGGGCCGTTACATAGAAGAGATTTGTCAAAGTGACACCTCCTATGCCCAGTGGCTCTTAAACTCAAGCACTGATGAAGATATAATATATAGTTTAAACTACTACCTACAAGGATAAAGATGCAAGTTGCAGTTTCATGTACCTCACCACTTTTACAAAAGTCTCTTGAGCTTTTTTTAGAAAAACACCTTAGCTCAACTTCGAGAGCAGATATTATCATTAGAGATGAACAGTGTTTGGAAAATAATAAATGCTTCTATATTAGTGCACATGAAAGTGCTGATCTTAAAAAACCATTTTCTAAATCACAACTCATTCTTGCACTTGAACAGAAGTATAGATTACTCCATCCTCAAAATCAGACTACTTCTGCACAAGAAACTATAAAGTCCCAAGAGAGTATGGACTTTTTTATCTTAGAAAAGCGAATTAAGTCACTCACACAAGAATATCAAGCAAATATATTACGAACGGTAAAAGCATTTTATGAAAAATAATAAGAAGAAAATAACCAAAAAAATCATCGCAGGAAAATACAAGGGAAAGGTTCTTAAACTCCCAAGTAAAACAACTACCAGAAGCTCAAAAACCATAGTTTTAGAGTCTTTTTTTAACACACTTCAGTTTGACATAGTCGATGCAAACTTCGTAGAAGTATTTTCAGGAAGTGGAAGTGTTGGGCTAGAGGCATTAAGCCGTGGTGCTAAGGCTATTCACTTTATGGAAAAAGATAGAGATGCTCTCTCTACGCTTAAGTCAAATATCGTACAACTTGATCCTAGTAGATGTAGTGTTTATGGTGGTGATAGTTTTAGCAATATAAAAAGTGTTGTCAATAAGCTTAAGAGACTAGATGAAGATGCTTACTTCTATATAGACCCTCCTTTTAGTATTCGCGAGGGAATGGAAGATATTTACAATAAGACTATGCAACTTATTACAGATCTTCCAAAAGAAAATGTCAAAATGGTCATTATTGAGTATATGACAGGTCTGATAATTCCAGAAACTTTAGGCGCATTTTCACTTTCTAAAAATAAAAAATTTGGAAATACTTCTCTCGCATACTTCACTGCGGAGTAAGTTGGAATACAAATTGCTATTTCTTGAGTAGTCAAGGAATACTATGAAATGTTTTTTATTTTTACTACTTTTGTTATCCTCACTCTATGCGACAAAAATCAATGATGTATCTAATATCGTTGGTGTTCGTGAGAATCAGATTATAGGCTACTCTCTTGTAGTAGGTTTAGAAAAAACTGGTGATGGAACAACCTCAAAATTTACCCTCCAATCAATCTCAAATATGCTAAAAGCAATGAACATTGATATGAAGCCAATCGACATCAAGTCTAAAAATGTTGCAGCCGTGGTTGTTACAGCAAAAATGCAACCATTTGCTAGACAGGGAGACAAGTTTGATGTTACTGTCTCTTCTATAGGTGATGCGAAGTCTTTAGAGGGGGGAACACTTCTCATGACACCTCTTAAGGGAGTTGATGGAAAGATATATGCACTTGCACAGGGAAGTGTAAGTATTGGAGGGAGAAACACCCGTGGAGCAGCACCTACACATTCCACTGCTGGGATAGTTTTTAAAGGTGGTTTAATAGAACGCGAAATCAACATAAACCTCTTTAACCAAAAGTATGCAACACTCTCCCTTAAAGAGGCTGACTTTAAAAATGCTGTAGCTGTGCAAAAAGCAATCAATGCTTTTTATAGCACACAGGTTGCTGTTGCAACTGATTCAAGAAGTATAAAATTGAAATGTCCTAAAAATCGTTCTATGATAGAGTTTTTAGCAGAAGTTCAAAATATTAATATGAATTATAAGCCTAGAAATAAGATTATTATCAATGAACGTACGGGAACTATTGTCGCTGGGGTAAATATTGAAATTAAGCCTATTATTCTCACACATGGGGACATTACCGTAAAGATAGTTGAACAACAAAATATAAGTGCACCAACTGGCTCTATGGTAGTAGATAAAAACCTCGTTATCGGTCTCAATGAAGATGAAATCTATACAAAAAAAGGAACAACAACAGTTGCAAATCTTGTAAGATCTCTTCAAAAAATGGGTGCTTCTCCAAAAGATATCATCTCTATACTTGAAGCCATGAAAACAGCTGGAAGTATAGCAGCTGATTTGGAGGTGATGTAAGATGAGTTATGGTATGAATGCACTTCAAGCAAAATCACAACTTTTAACACAAAACAGTGCTATTCCAAAGATAAATCTGAAGAGTGAAGATAAAGAACTTCGTAAACAGACAGATGCTTTTGAAGCAGTTATAGTAAAAATGCTTATGGATAATGCAGCAAAAAATGATAAAGATCTCTTCTCCTCGCAAAATGATCCAGGTGATAAAATTTACAAATCTATGTACAGAGATGAACTCTCAAAAGCAAGTGCTGGAAGTTTTGGATTTTCTCAAATGCTTTATGAGTATTTGAGTGAAAAAAGATAGATTTTTACTAAAGAAAATCAATTATTTACCGATGTATAGTGTATAAAGGATAAATTATGATTTCACAGACAAATAACACCGCTATTCGTGTGGCTTATCCGAGCAAAACACACGAAGCAAAAGAGACAAAACAGAACGCTCAAACTACAGCTCAGAATGAGAGTAATAGAGTAGGCCAACTTAAAGAGTCAATAGGCTCTGGAGAGTATAAAGTAAATCTTGAAGCCACTGCACAGAAGATGGCGGAGAGCTTACTTTAACAAAAACTAAAGTACTCAGGAGTTAGATATGTTATCACAACACTTACAAAATGCCTTAAATGATTTAAGAGACATTATAAATATAACAGAGTCTGACATAGAAGATATAAAAAAAGCTGAACATGATACTCAGTTTGAGAGACTCTCACTTAAAGAAGAAAAACTTAAAAGCTTTGAAGTAAAAAAAGCAATTATAGATCATCAAATATCTTCTTTAATGACCGCTAATCCTGATACGGACTTACCAGATCTTCTTAATGAAGAACAGCACCAACTTCTTGATGAACTTAAAAATGATCTCAACAAACTTAGAGAAGTCAATAAACATTATGCTAAACTTGTTTTAGTTGTAAGTAACCTCTACAATACATTTTTAGAAAGACTAATACCTACAGAGATGCAAGGTTATGATAAGGTAGCCTCTAAAAATCCTTCTATTCTTGAAGTGAGAGTGTAGTATGGCTTCTTTATTTAATACACTTAGCATCGGTTATTCAGGCTTAAATGCTGCGCAAGTTGGAATCAATACAACAGGGCATAACATCTCAAATGCAGAGGTGAAGGGATATACGAGAGAGCGTGTAATCCAGTCTGCACAGACACCACTCTTTACTGGTTCTGGAAATATTGGAAATGGTACTAAGGTTCAAGATATTGCAAGAGTGTTTGATAACTTTGTTTTTAATAGATATACAAGTGTCTCTTCTAATAAAGAATATACTGATTTTACACAACAAAGTCTTGAAGAACTTTCAACATACTTTCCAGAAATAGACGGAGTTGGAATTAAAGCCGACCTTGCCAACTACTATAATATGTGGCAAACATTTGCAGATAACCCTAATAATAGTGCTATCAAAGTTGCTCTTGCAAAACAAACTGAAACTCTTTCACAACATATAAACCAAACACAGTCACAAGTAAAACATCTCCAGAGCACTCTCAATAGTCAACTTTCAGTAGATATAGATCAAGTAAACTCATTAGCATCACAGTTAGCTGACTTAAATGGTGCAATTGACACAGCAGAGTCTGGGAATGTTTATATTGCCAGTGATTTAAGAGACCAAAGAAATGTACTAGAGCATTCACTAGCCCGTCTAATAGGCTCAAAAGTTGACCAAGGACAGATACAAGCCAATATTCAAATTGACTCGAACTCCAATACAAGAACAGAAAGCTATACTCTTAATATTAATGGCTTCAATATTGTAGATGGTAAGACTTTTCATCCCATAAGTATAGAGAATAAAGACAATAAAGATGGATTATATTCGCTTTCGTATAAGAGACAAGATGGTACACTCATTCCCATGGAAGAGTCTATAAATAGTGGTAAAATAGGGGCAATACTTGATCTTCGAGGAGGAACTATTGATACAACTACAGGTGTCCCAACTGATGGTACAGTACAAAAAGTTGTCGCACAATTAGATGCTTTTGCAAAAGGGCTCATAGAAGCGACAAATAACCTCTATGCAGCGAGTTCTACAACTCGTATGCAATCAAATCCACAAACTCTAGGCGAAACAGATTCACTTCTCAGTTCAAATCTAAACATTCATCAAGGTACTTTTGATCTTGTCGTATATGACATAAATGGGAATGAAGTAGCTAGAAGAGGAATAAATATAGATGCAGCGACATCTATAGGTAGTTCAAATAATACAAACCCTAATTCTATAGAAGCACAGATTGATGCAAAGATAGATGATAACGGTGATGGCAATGCAAACGATAATATTAATAATTTTCTTTCCTATAACTACCAACAATCAGCTGATGGTATCACAAGACTAGAGCTAGGTATAAAACCCTCACCTGAGTCTCAGGGTTATACATTTTCACTTGAAGACAAACTAAAAACTACTGACTTCTCTTCAGGAACAAATTTCGCTGGAGCCTTAGGACTCGGTAGATATTTTGATGGAGATAATGCAAGCAATATTAACCTCACTACATCTATTGCAAATAATTCTAGTAACCTTCATGCAGGCTATTCTAATACAAATGGAGATAGTAGAGTTGCCCTTAGTATAGTACAACAACAATTTGAAAGCTACAACTTCAAAATTGGTGAGGAGAGTTATGACTCTACTATCTATGGTATGTTTGACACCACTGCTACATTTGTTGGTATCTCTACAAATGCAGCTATAACAAAAAATGAAACAACTACTACACAGTTTAATGCAGTAAAACTTGAATATGATTCAGTGTCAAAAGTAAATATTGATGAAGAGCTTACAAACCTCATCAAGTACCAAACATCTTATGGTGCATCTGCAAAAGTTATTACGGCAGTAGATCAGATGATGCAGACACTTTTAGGGATTAAACAATAATTTCAGATGCCCTTTTATAGCATATTTATTTTACTTTTCGTTTTTACTTTTTCTTTTTTAGGTAACACTATTTTTAGTCTTGATGCATACACACTTCACAGTGATTCTATCTTAGTTGCACCCTCCTCTGAGTTTCTTTTAGGAACAGATAGGCTTGGTCGAGATCTCTTAGCCCGACTTATGGAGGGAGGACAAGTCTCTCTCATAATAGGAGTAGGTTCAGCATTTATTGCCTCACTCGTCGGGCTTTTATTAGGCTCTCTTGCTGGATACTTTAGAGGAAATACAGATAAGCTATTTATAGTCATTATCGATCTTTTTTTAACATTTCCAACCTTTTTCTTGCTTTTAGCCCTTGTAAGTTATGTTAATGCTTCAACATGGGTACTCATAGTTATCATCTCCATCACAGGTTGGATGACAACAGCAAGACTTATCAGAGCTGAGAGCTTTAAAATCACTTCACAACCCTATATAAAGATTCTCGATATAGCCAAGGTAAACCGACTTAAAATCCTCCTTAAATACTATGCTCCCATCTTGGCTCCTATCTACTTCGTAAGTTTTACATTTGGTGTAGGTGGTGCAATACTCGCTGAATCTGGTCTTAGTTTTTTAGGCTTAGGTATTGTAGCACCTCAAATAAGCTGGGGAACCATACTCAGTGGTGGGAAAGATGTGGTAGAGATAGCTTGGTGGGTAAGTTTTTTTCCTGGTTTACTTATATTTTTAGTGACTTTTTCTCTTATAAATATTTCCAACTACCTCCAACAACTCACTAATAAAAAACAGATTCAAAATTAAAAGGATTAAATATGCATGAACAGAAGATAGGTTATTATTTCGTTATTATGGCAAGTATCGTGATTGTTCTTGCAGGTGTAAAAAGTGCTTCTGCCATACTCGTTCCCTTTTTACTTTCACTTTTTATAGCCATTATTCTCTCTCCCTCGTATAACTATCTCAAAAAGAAAAAATTTCCTGAAACTGTAGCAATCCTCATTGTTATAGGTCTATTTATTTTTGCTATCGGACTAGTAGGAAAACTCATTGGTACCTCGATAACAGACTTTAGTGCTCATATAAATATGTACACACAAAAACTCACTATGCAGTATTACTCTCTAGTGCAGTATGCCTCCAGACTTGGCATAGTTCTACCTATTGAAGGGTTTTCTAGTATATTTGATTCAAAAAGACTTATGACTTTTGGAACTGCTATACTTCAAAATATGGGATCTCTCTTTACAAATGGTTTTGTAATTATTCTAACAGTTATTTTTATGCTTTTAGAGTCATCACACTTTCTGCAGAAAATTGATTTTGCAGATGGGCCGAAAGAGACTATTAAACACCTAGAAGAGATAAGCTCTAAAATTAAGCACTATATGGTACTTAAAGCTATTATCTCTTTAGCTACCGGGCTTATAGTTTGGATTGCACTTATATTAATTGGAACTGATTATGCCTTTCTTTGGGCAGTTCTCGCATTTTTATTTAACTTTATTCCAAATATCGGCTCTATCATAGCAGCAGTTCCTGCCATACTCATTACACTTGTTCAGCTTGGAAGTTTTAGTGCATTACTTGTTACAAGTTTATATATTGGAGTAAATATTATTATGGGTTCTATTCTTGAGCCTAAAGTGATGGGAAAAGGCTTAGGTCTCTCAACACTAGTCGTCTTTCTTTCACTTCTATTTTGGGGATGGCTACTTGGTATAGTAGGCATGTTACTTTCTATTCCGCTTACAATCATGGCAATGATAATCTTTGATGCAAACGCAAATACTAAGTGGATTTCTGTCCTTTTAGGAACAGGAGAACAGCTTAAAAGGTAGTACAGGCTCTAGTGAAAGGCAAACTCTGTTCGTGTACGAATATTTTTCTTGAGCTCAAAAATATTTGTGTAATGCACACTCTCTATCTCGTACTCTTTACTCTCTTTTGGAAGTTGTACTTTAAACTCATCCCCCTCAGACTTACCAATCATCGCCTTTGCAAGTGGCGAATGAATAGAGATAAGTCCATTTTCTGGCTCACTCTCTAAAACACCACAAAGAGTATAATACTCCTCTTCATCAGTATCCATATTGACAACCTTAACACTACTTCCAAAGGAGACTTTTTTATGTTCATGTAAAGAGGGATCAATTATTTGAGAATTTTGAATCATCCTATTAAGATAAAAAAGACGCTTATCTATAAAACGTAACTTCTCTTTAGCAGCATGATAGTCTGCATTCTCACTTCTATCACCCTGTGCTGCAGCTACAAGTTTCTCATGGGCAACTTTTGGTTTTTCCTCTTCTAGTAGATACTTAAACTCTTCTACTAAAAGATCGTACCCTTCTATGCTCATAGGTTCAGAGGACAAACTACTCCTCAAACCCGAGTATATAATAAGTCTCTTTCCTATCTAACTTTTCAATATCTATTTTGAACTTTTCACTAAAGTGTGCTACTTTTTTATGAGCTTCCTCTGCGAGTGCAGATGTTGGGGACTCTATCTTTATTTTGAAATTTTTCTTAGAGTTTGACATAGTGACATAGGCATTATTCACCTTGAGGTGATCATTCAAGTCCATGATATGCTTCTGAATTTTTTCATATCCAGATGTACTCTCTATAATATCATTTAACTGTTCTACTAGTGCATCATTAGGTGTATAGCCTAACTGTGTTAACATCGCTTCTCTTTGCATAAGAATCCTTTATCTTTTTTAAAAATAATATCAGTTTTTTGTAAATATTCAGTATGAATTTATCTCATATGACTATAATTGTGCAATAGATAAAATTTGAATAAGGTAATTTATATGACTGAAGAGATACTCAGAAAAATAAAACAACTCCCTCCACTGCCAGAATCTGCAATGCAAATTGAAGCAGTATATCAAGATCCAGATAGTAGTTTTAACGATATGGTGAAGATTTTAGAGAAAGATCCACTCTTAACAGCAGATATACTCAAAGCAGCAAACTCTCCTCTCTATGGCTTTAGCCGTGAGATCAATGCTATCTCTCAAGCAGTTGGCCTCTTTGGAATGGGAACCGTTCGTGGTTTCGCTCTTGCTTCTATAGTAAAAAAGAGTTTTGACCTTGACCTTTCACCTTATGGCATAAATAATGATATGTTCTCAGCACTCTCAAAAAATCAACATGCACTTATGACAGCTTGGTGCCTTAGAAAAGAGAACAAACTAATGGGAGTACTCTCTCCTGCAGCATTTCTTGTTGAAATTGGAAAAGTACTTATCGCCCAGCAAATCATAACAGATAATAAACAAGAAGAATTTTCTTTAGCACTTAAAACTATAGGTGATGTTGAAGCAGCAGAAAGAGAAGTTTTAGGCGTTGATACCCCTGAAGTTAGTGCAACTATCTTTGCCCAGTGGAAATTCGAGGAAGGTCTTGTTGATGTCATTAGAAACTGTCAAAACCCTGAAAATGCGGCAGAAGAAGATAAACGTGCAGCACAAATTCTTCATGTTGTACGTGTTGCTGTGCCTATTAGTGGTGTAATGACCAAAGAGACTATAGATATGGCTAAAGAGCTTATATCTAAATACTCTTTAGACCTTAGAAGCTTCGAAATTGCATTAGAAAATAACGACTAAACTTCCTTGAAATCTTTACTTATAAGACTCACACTTGGTGTGAGTGAATTAGACATCACTCCAGATGAAACAAAAACAGTTACTAAATGGCTTGAGAAAAAATACCTCACAAAAAAAGGCTCAATATATAAATTTAACTCCAAATACCGTGCTGGAACCTTAGGACTTGTACAAAAAGAGACAGCCTATCTGCATGTTATAGGTGAGAATATCCGTGATTTATTTATAGAGGAGTTGGGTATAGCTACAGAGGGTGACCTCATCATTGCACAACGCCTGCTCGGTAAACGCGGTACTCCCTCAGCAAAAATAGTTGAGATAGTTGGCCGTGAACAGAGTTACAGTATAGCTTACATCATTTTCAAAGAGAATCATAAAGCACTCGTAGACTTAAAAACAGACTTTCCTATCGGTGCAGAACTAACTCCTGATGAGTTAGCAAAGTATAAGACTGGAGATGTCTTTAAAATAGACAATCAAGAAAATAAGGTTTTAGAGTATTTAGGTAATATTACCGACCCTCTTGTAGATGAAAAAATTGTAATGGCTCAGTTCAACAAACATGATGAGTTTGAAGAGGATGTTTTAGAAATAGCAAAGTCCTTTTCTCCTGTAGACGTGAAGAACTATCCAAAGCGTAAAGATTTACGAGACCTAGACTTCTCTACCATTGATCCAGTTACAGCAAAAGATTATGATGATGCTATTTACTGGGATGATGAAAACTCTACACTTTATGTTGCTATCGCAGATGTGAGTGAGTATGTGAAACCTTTTGGTGCATTAGATAATGAGGCGATTTATAGAAGTTTCTCTATCTATCTTCCTCACCGCTCTATTCCTATGCTCCCACGTCAACTGAGTGAGACTCTCTGTTCCCTGCAGCCTCATGTAGATAGACTCGCTTATGTTTTTGAGATGAAACTCAATCTTAAGACCTTAGAAGTAGCAAGCTCTAAAGTATATGAAGCAGTGATTCACTCTAAACGCCGCTTTAACTATGAAGAGATAGATGCCTACTTCACAGGCAAACTCAAAGCCCAAAACGAAGAGGAGCAGAGAATATTTGACTCCCTTACGAAGCTGCGTTTTGTCACAGACAGCCTAAAGATAAAACGTCTTAAAGTTGGATATGACTTCCGCTCTGTTGAGATAGATATGAAGATAGATGAAAAATCAAATCTCGTATCAACTGAAGAAGCTGAGGAAACGCCATCTCATGCTCTTATAGAGGACTGTATGCTTTTAGCAAATAAAGAAGCAGCATCACAATATGAACGTGGACTCTTCAGAATCCATGAGCAACCAAGCCAAAGTAAACTTCAGGTTCTCTACCAAGAGCTAGCTGGAATCGGGATGCAGATAGAGATAAAAAACTCTACCAAAGAGACTATCACAAACATTCAAGAACAGGCAAAGGCTATGGGGCTTGAGTCCGAAGTAGATACACTTATCATTCAGTCGCAGATGCAAGCGAGATATGCACCTCTGAACTCTGGACACTTCGGTTTAGGTTTTGAGCAGTACACTCATTTCACTTCCCCAATACGACGTTACTCTGACCTTATCGTACATAGACTACTTAAGGCTATAAATGCGGGTGATACAGAGGAAGGCTCTTATGTACTCCGCAATATTGAAGCTCTTTCTATGACCATCAGTGAAAAAGAGAGAGAAGCAAGTAAGATAGAGACAGAGTTTAAAGCTCGTAAATATGCACGATGGGCACATGAAAACTTAGGCAAAGAGTTCAAAGCAAGAATCACCGCTACAGAAGTAGAAGTAAAAGCTGAAATCCATGATACCATATCTGGCGCTCGTGTACTTATAAATTCTGATGGCGATATATCACTTTTTGAAGATGTCATCATCCGCATTGAGAGTGTAAATATCCCTCGTGCAAAAATATCTGCCATAGTGGTGGGCAAGCAGGATGTATAAAAACGAGTTAGACAATGCCATACGAAGTGGCAAAGTCAGCAACTCTTTTGTCTTTTTTGGAGAGAGTTCTTTTCTCATAGATATGTACACAAAAATGATGTCAAATGTAGAAGATGCAAACATCATCGCGTTTTATCATGATGAGTATGATTTTAACTCTGCAAAAGCACACCTCTCACAAGGTTCTCTCTTTGGCGATAGAAATATTCTCATCATCAAAAGCACAAAAAAAGTATCTAAGAAAGAGCTAGATATACTCCTTGATTTTTGTGAGAAAAACCCTGATAATATCTTCATCTATGCTTACTATGGACCTGACCATAAAACTTACAACAACAAAAAAGCCTTTGCCAAAACAAAAACTATGGCAGTACGTTTTTTCAATCCTAAAGATTTTGAAGCACAAAACATTGTCCTCCAAGTTGCACAGGAAAAAAATGTAAACATTGATAAGTACACAGTAGCTCACCTCTTGGGTGTTCATAATGAAGATGTTGCTCTTTCATGTAATGAGATAGAAAAATTCCGTGTATTTGATCGTGCTATTACTACAAAAGATATAGATACCCTTGTCTATGGTTTAGGCGAGGTAAATTTAGATGAGTTTATCCTCAAACTCCTCAACAAAAAAGATTTCAAACATGATTTGGCTTCTATCATAGAACATGGTGAAGATGAAATACGAGTACTCACAGCAACAACTGCCTACATCACACAGCTTTATATGTTTAACATATACATCCGAGTGAATGGTGCTCCAAATGCTCTAGAAATCCTCGGCTACCCTGCCCCAAAGTTTGTAGTGGATGCCAAAGCAGCACAATCCATAAAAATAAAACCTGCTATCTATGCAAAACTCCACGAGCTTTTACTAGGTAGTGAACTTAAAATGAAAAGTGCACACATTGATAAAGGTGCTATTTTACTCTCTACTTTTATACGTATGCAAAAACTGCTTTAAATCTTCTCGATTATACTTTTTTTCGTAGTTTCAATAATATTTTCACCAGCTACTTTCTTTTTACTTCTAACTAAAAAGTGATCCCAACCGTAGATATATATTTTTAAAAGTAATTTAGGTGAATAAGACTTCTGTCCTTTGTTGATTACGGTTTATACTTTTCGCTCATACACACCTCTTTAAGCCTAGATTATTGGGCTTTTTATTAGATGTATTATACTCTTTTAGGGGTTTAGGCTTGATGAACTTAAGCTCTATATGTTAGAATATTTGTAATTTATGGGACTGTACTAGTTTGTAGTTATTTCACAGTCTCCGTGGAGACCAATAATTGAAACTGAGGGTAAGAGAGAGTTAAAAAGAGAGCTTAATGTTTATAACCTCGATGTTATTCTTTCAATTGCATATATTATCAAAGATTTTGCCATGGCTGATGATAGACTTAAAAATGAACAAAGTACTAAAGATTTTAATGCCACCATTCAAAATAAGTTTCACTTTGCCATTATAGATAAAACTACTACCGAGATAGTCTATGATAATGCAGATGTTAAAAAGCCAAATAAGGGTTTAACTTCGTGGAAAAATTCGCCTGATGGAAGAGTATAAAATCAGATATAAGCATAGCCAAAAACTATCTTGGTGAATATGAGATTATAAAATCAAGTGCAGAGTTATCAAACTTAACAGAAGCTTTATCACTCACAACAAAAAACTTTTAAGTAATGGCAAAGATAAAGTAGGTCTCAGCACATTTATACTATAATCGCGATAATTATTTCTCCATATAAGGAATTGCCATGCGCGGTTATAAAGTATTTGCTGGAAGTGCCAGTGTTGAGTTTGCACAAGAGATTTGTAGTGTATTAGATATTCCCCTAGGAAAAGCTGATGTGAAAAAGTTTAGTGATGGTGAGATTTCAGTGCAGATCGCTGAGTCAGTTCGTGGTCGTGATGTATTTATCGTACAAAGTACAGGTGCTCCCTCAAACGACAACTTAATGGAACTTCTTATCATGACAGATGCACTTAAACGCTCTTCTGCTTCAAGTATTACAGCTGTTGTTCCTTACTATGGTTACGCTCGTCAAGACCGTAAAGCTGCACCACGTGTGCCTATTACTGCAAAACTTGTAGCAAATCTTTATGAGACTGCTGGTATTGACCGTGTGGTAACTATTGACCTTCATGCTGGACAGATTCAAGGTTTCTTTGATATCCCAGTAGACAACCTTTATGGTTCTGTAACATTTGAGCAGTACATAAAGTCTAAAAACCTCAAGAACCCTATTATCGCTAGTCCAGACATCGGTGGTGTTGCACGTGCTAGATACTTTGCAAAACGTATGGGCCTTGATATGGTTATCGTTGATAAACGCCGTGAAAAAGCGAACGAGTCAGAAGTCATGGGAATCATTGGTGATGTTGATGGTTATGATGTTATTATGATTGATGATATGGTTGATACTGCTGGAACTATGGTTAAAGCGGCTACTGCTCTTAAAAATAAGGGTGCAACATCAGTAATGGCTTGTGCTACTCATGGTGTTCTTAGCGGAAAAGCTTATGAGAACCTAGAAAATGGTGAGTTAGATGAGCTTATCATCACAAATACACTTGAGACAAAAGAGCACAAAAAGATAAAAGTCTTAACAGTTGCTCCTCTTTTTGCTGAAGTAATCCGTCGCGTTTACCACAACGAAAGTGTCAATGGACTTTTTGCATAATTAAAATTTTATCGACAGGAATATAATTGGAAAATATTAGAAACTTCTCTATTATCGCGCATATTGATCACGGGAAAAGTACTTTAGCTGACCGTATCATTCAAGAGTGTGGCTCTGTTACAGAGCGCGAAATGGGTACGCAAATGATGGACACTATGGACATCGAACAAGAACGCGGTATTACCATCAAAGCTCAATCTGTTAGACTTGATTATGTCAAAGATGGTAAGCCTTATGTTCTGAACCTCATAGATACTCCGGGACATGTTGACTTCTCTTATGAAGTAAGTAAATCACTTGCTTCATCTGATGGAGCGCTTCTTATCGTAGATGCCGCTCAAGGTGTTGAAGCGCAGACTATTGCAAATGTTTACCTAGCACTTGATAATAACCTTGAACTTATTCCCGTTATAAACAAGATAGATTTACCTGCTGCTGACCCTGATAGAGTTGCTGAAGAGATAGAGACTTCTATCGGAATCGATGCTACTGATGCTTGTTTAGTTTCGGCAAAAACTGGTGTAGGAATTCGTGAGCTTATTGATGCTATCGTGGATAGAGTTCCAGCACCTGTGGGAAACCCAAAAGAGACTACAAAAGCTATCATTTATGACTCTTGGTTTGACCAATATCTTGGAGCACTTGCACTTGTTCGTGTTTTTGATGGTCAGGTTAAAAAAGGTCAAAATATTAAGCTTATGTCTAATGGTGAAGAGCACCAGATTCTTGACTTAATGTACCCTCACCCTATGAAAAAGATTAAAACTAACACTATTGAGTGTGGTGAGATTGGTATCGTTGTTCTTGGACTTAAAGAGGTTGCGGTTATCAATGTTGGTGATACTATTACTGATGTAAAAAATCCAACTGCCGAACCTGTTGGAGACTACGAACCAGCAAAACCATTTGTATTTGCAGGAATTTTCCCTATAGATACTGATAAGTTTGAAGACCTTCGCGATGCACTTGATAAACTAAGACTCAATGACTCTTCACTCTCTTATGAGCCAGAGACTTCCGTAGCACTTGGTTTTGGTTTTCGTGTTGGTTTTCTTGGAATGCTTCACATGGAAGTTGTAAAAGAGCGTTTAGAGAGAGAGTTTAACCTTGACCTTATCGCTTCTGCACCTTCAGTTATCTACAATGTTTATTTAAACAATGGTGACTTTGTAAATGTTCAAAATCCATCAGAACTTCCTGAAGTGAATAGAATAGACAGAATTGAAGAGCCTTATGTAAGAGCGACAGTAATCACACCAAGTGAATATCTTGGAAATATTATAACTCTTCTTATCAACAAACGCGGTACTCAAACGAAGATGAACTATCTTAACGAAGACAGAGTTATGCTTGAGTATGAAGTGCCAATGAATGAAATCGTTATGGACTTTTATGACACACTTAAGTCAATCTCTAAAGGCTATGCTTCATTTGATTATGAGCCTATTGAGTTTAGAGAGGGTGACCTTGTAAAACTAGATATCAAAGTCGCTGGGGAAGCTGTAGATGCACTTAGCATCGTTGTTCCACGTACACAGGCACTATCTCGTGGTCGTGTTTTAGTGAAGAACATGAAAGAGCAAATCCCTCGTCAACTTTTTGAAGTAGCTGTTCAAGCCTCTTTAGGAAGCCAGATTATCGCTCGTGAGACTGTAAAATCTATGGGTAAAAATGTTACTGCTAAGTGTTATGGTGGTGACATCACTCGTAAACGTAAACTTTTAGAAAAGCAAAAAGCTGGTAAGAAACGTATGAAGTCTATCGGTAAAGTACAACTCCCTCAAGAGGCCTTTATGTCTGTTCTAAAGATGGACTAACACCCTCTTACTATGAGATGCTTAATGTGTGAGAACTTATCTCTCACACATATCTGTAAACACTGCCAAACCACCTTCTTGAAACCCTCACTCTACAAACGCCAACTAGAAAATGGCATAGAAGTTTTCTCTTTTTACAAATACAATGAAATCAAAGAACTTTTACATACCAAACACACGGACATAGGTTTTTATATTTACAAAATCTTAGCCATAAATTCTCTCAAACTATTTGCTGAATCTTTTGAGTTTACACAAAAACTAGCAGCTATATGTATAGATGACACAGTAAAAAGTGGCTACTCGCACACTGCTATACTCAACGAGACTCTAAAATCAAGACTTATAAAACCTTACTATCATAAACTTAGAGCAAGAAATAGAGTCTCTTACTCAGGAAAAGATCGTACCTTTAGACTACATAACCCTAGAGATTTTAAGTTCAATAAGTTTAAAGAAAAAGAACTTATTCTTGTAGATGACATCATCACTACAGGAAGCACACTTACTCAAGCTATCAACCTACTCCAAGAACAAAATAAAGAAGTACTTTTTTGTCTTACACTCTGTGATGTTGCAAATAAATAGTTAAAAGAACTTCTTCAAGAACTTACTAACTTCTTTATGTATTACCTTTGTTGCCTCGCGTTTGAGTAGTTCATCAGCACTTATACTTACTTTGGGTCTGTTTATATCTCCTCTAAGTGTTACCTTGACTGGATTGCCATTTGCATTTATATCTATCTTAGAGTTTATAGTGTTTGTTTTAGTGTTCAGTCTTGCATTTTTAGTTCTGATAGAAGAGTTATTAGATTTTAGAAAAAGTGAACCTATGAGCTTCTCTTTTTCTATCTTAGCTTTGAGGTCTCCATCAAATTTTTCTGCATACATATCTATATGCCCATACTGTTTTACAAGATCAAGTGGCTTATTTTTAGTAAAACTGCCAGAGAGTAGTTTTGCATCTATATCACCTTTTTTGGTTGCTACATTATAGAGTATATCTGCATTTACTCTGGCATCAAAGAATTTTGGGTAGAGAGTCATATCTAAGATCGTTAATGTTTTTAAAGAATTAAGATTCGCTTTTAATAAGTCATTATGAAGGGTAAGAGTAAGTTTACCATCAGCTATGTCTGAGTACATACTCACATCTAACTCTTTTGTATATGAAATATTTCCTCTCGCAACTAATGCCCCTTTAAGATAATGCTTAGTTATAAAGTAGAACTTGCTAAGATCTCCTAGTTTAAGATTGTAATCACTTTTCAAAGAGTCATTAGTTAAATTAAAAACTGTTTTTTTAGTATGAAGTTCAAGAAGATTAGAATATAAATTTACAGAACTTATCATCTCTGAATTTTTGAGTTTTGTTGTAGCTTCTAGACTATATGTCGTTTTTGGCATTAAAGAGGAAAACTTCATCTCTCGTGTCAAGTACTTTGAATCAAGTTTTCCATAAGATATTTTTGTTGTAACAAGACCATTTAGTCTTCCAACATTTGCATTTTTTATTGCAATATCCATATCAACTACTCCATCACTATAGTGGGGAAGTTTGAGTGTATAAAGTGCCTTTTGCATCTTCAAAGATCGTATCTTCGCTTGAATACTTTTAGGCTTAAAATTCCCAAAAATCATCTGTATTACTGTATCTGAAGCAGCAAAATTTGTTTTTGCAGAAATCTGCAACTTTTGAGTAGTTCCCCTAACTTTACCATCAACTTGTAATGGCCCTTGAAGATCGATACCACTAAGAGGTTTAAAAAGTCCAAGTTCTTTTACATCTACCTTATAAATAAGATTAAAAGAGAGTGGCTCAGCAACAACTTTTCCTGATGAACTTAGGTTTGCTAACTTAGAGTACAGACTATAAGCATACTCTACATTATCTCCCTTAAACTTTGCATCTAGTTGCATTGCCATACGAGTGCCCTTAGGTATAGTGATGTCAAAATCGTGTTTTATTAGAGCTTTATTTAGGTAGCCATGAGATGTTGAAAGTTTTACTGTACCATCGAGTTTATGCAGTGTAATATTTTTAAAGTTTATATCTATATCCATTTTAGCATCTGCATACTCTTTTTCTTTAAGTATATAAAGTAATTTTTGAAGTTCTAATGAGAAAAATTTTGCCTTTATAGAACTCATGGTAAGTTTTGAAACTTCGATATGGTAACTACTATCACTAGAAGCGATATCACTTACTCCCTCAACAATAAACTGATCGAGATTACCAATTACACTCCCTTCAGTTTTAAAACTTCCTTGGAGTGGCTTTTGTGTTAAAGCTTGAAGTCTACTCAGCTCTTTAAAATTAATACGATAAACACAGTTAAAACTTTTCTCTAAAAGTGAGTAGTTCGCTTTTATAGTGATTATATTACTCTTATTTAAGACTAGCTGTATCTCAGCACTGCTAATATTAAAACGAAATTTATTTAGTTTAACTTCAAGATGTATCTCTTTTGTAATTTCTTTTTCAAGAAAAGGTTTCACAATATTATTTCCAATAGGCGTGAACAGAGTAATATATACTAATATAACTAAAGATAGTAGAAAAACAAAAAGTGTTGTAATATACTTCATAAAATCTCCAAAACATAATTTAAAAATTATACTCTCCCATTCATTGTATATTCTTTAAATTCATTTTATACTTGATATACTTAGACTAAACTTTAATGAACTATTAAACTAAACTACCACTTGACATTGTTACACTCAATCTGTATAATACTCTCAACTTTTAAAAAAGGAGTCATGTAACTATTATGTCTAAAGAAAAATTACAAGATGAAAACCTCGTTAATGAGGGACAAATCGTAGAAGAACAAGAGGTTATTGATGAAGAAGCGGAGGCTGATTCAGAAGCTGTAGAAAATGAGTTTGATTTACTTCAAACTGAATTAACAGGACTCAAAGACAAATATGCTCGTGTTCATGCTGACTTTGATAATATCAAAAAAAGACTTGAACGCGAAAAATATACTGCTGTTGAGTATGCAAATGAAAAATTTGCTAAAGATATGATCCCTGTATTAGATGCACTTGATGGTGCTATGAAGTCTATTACAGCTGATGCTGATAAAGCTGAGCTTTTTGATAAACTTAAAGAGGGTATTGAGCTCACTCACAAGTCATTTTTAACACAATTAGATAAACATGGTGTTACAGTAGTAGCACATGATGAGCCATTTGATCCAAATATTCATAATGCAGTTCAAGCAGTGGATAGTCAAGATGTTGAGTCCGGACAGATTGTCCAGACTTTTCAAACTGGATACAAATACAAAAATCGTCCACTTCGTGAAGCGATGGTAATAGTAGCGAACTAACAAACCGTAACACCGGTTTCAACCGGTACAAACTCTACAAATACCGACTGAAGTCGGTGTTACTCGAAAGCACAAGCTGTAACACCGGTTTTAACCGGTATAAGAATTCTGACAATACCGACTAAAGTTGGTGTTACGAGAGAGAAGTTCATGTTATGCCACTTAGGTGGCAAAAGATATTTTTAAAACATACTATACTTACACTGTTTTAAAAAATAAAATAAATAAAAATAAGAATTAAGGAAATAATATGTCAAAAGTAATTGGAATAGATTTAGGAACAACAAACTCATGTATAGCAGTTTACGAAGGTGGTGAAGCGAAAATCATCCCTAATGCAGAGGGTAAAAATACTACTCCTTCAGTAGTAGCGTTTACAGATAAAGGTGAGGTTTTAGTTGGAGATCCTGCAAAACGTCAAGCAATCACAAACCCAGAGAAAACTATCTCTTCTATTAAGAGAATTATGGGTCTTATGATGAACGAAGAGAATGCTAAGCAAGCTCACGACAAAGTTACATATAAGATAGTAGATAAAGATGGTGCGGCTTGTGTTGATGTTGCTGGTAAAGTATATACTCCACAAGAGATTTCAGCAAAAATCCTTACAAAACTTAAAGAAGATGCTGAAGCTTACATCGGTGGAAAAGTAACTGATGCAGTTATTACAGTACCAGCATACTTCAATGATGCACAGCGTAAGGCAACAAAAGATGCAGGTACAATTGCTGGTCTTAATGTTTTAAGAATTATCAATGAGCCAACTGCTTCTGCACTTGCTTATGGTTTAGAATCAAAATCTGAGGAGAATGTACTTGTTTATGACCTTGGTGGTGGTACATTTGATGTAACAACTCTTGAAATCTCTGATGGTACTTTTGAGGTTCTTTCAACTGATGGTAATGCATTCCTCGGTGGTGATGACTTCGATAACAAGATTGTTGACTTCTTAAATGATGAGTTCAAAAACTCTCATGGTATTGAGCTTAAAAATGACAAGATGGCACTTCAACGTCTAAAAGACTCTGCTGAAAATGCAAAAAAAGAGCTTTCTAGTGCAACTGAAACAGAGATTAACTTACCATTTATCACTATGACAGAAGCTGGGCCACAACACTTAGTTGTAAAACTTACTCGTGCGAAATTTGAGGGTATGATTAGCGGTCTTATCGATGAGACAATCGAGCATATCAAAACTGCTATGAAAGAGTCTGACTTAGATAACAACGAGATCAAAGAGATTATCATGGTTGGTGGATCTACTCGTGTACCAGCTGCTCAAGAAGCTGTATCTAAATACTTCGGTGGAAAAGACCTTAACAAAGGTGTGAACCCTGATGAAGTTGTTGCTGCCGGTGCTGCTATTCAAGGTGGTGTTTTACGTGGTGATGTAAAAGATGTTCTTTTACTTGATGTTACTCCATTAAGCCTTGGTATTGAGACTTTAGGTGGTGTTATGACTAAGATTATTGAGAAAGGAACTACGATTCCTGTTAAAAAATCTCAAGTTTTCTCAACTGCTGAAGATAACCAGCCAGCTGTTTCTATCAGTGTTGGTCAAGGTGAGCGTGAGTTTGCTAAAGATAACAAATCTCTTGGTCTTTTTGAACTTGGCGATATCCCAGCAGCTCCTCGTGGTGTGCCACAAATCGAAGTTACATTTGACATCGATGCAAATGGTATCTTAACTGTTAGCTCAACGGATAAAGGAACTGGTAAATCTCAGTCAATCACTATCTCTGGATCATCTGGACTAAGTGAAGAAGAGATCAATAAAATGGTTCAAGATGCAGAAGAAAATAAAGCTGCTGACAGTGAGCGTAAAGAATTAGTTGACCTTAAAAATCAAGCTGATGCTCTTATCGTTCAAACTGAAAAATCTGTAGAAGAGATGGGTGAAAACCTAGATGCAGAAGAAAAATCTAAAATAGAATCTGCAGTAGTAGAACTTAAAGATACACTTAAAGATGAAGCTGCTACTAAAGAGCAAATCGAAGAGAAAGTAAAAACTCTTACAGAAGCTGCACATAAAATGGCAGAAGAAATGTACAAAAAAGAGCAAGACCCAGCAAAAGCTGAAGCTGATGCTAAGAAGAAGAAAGATGATGAAGATGTTATCGATGCTGAGATAGAGTAAGTTTTACTCATTCTCTCCACTTTTTACTCTGTAAAGATCGACTGAAGTCGGTCTTGCAGAATACTCCCCTCCAAATACTTCTTCCATTTTCTATTGCATACTATAATACTTCCATGAAAGCTAAAATCAAACACTATATCAAAGAGATACTTCTTTTCGCCCTTATTATGGGTATATTTGCTAATGTTATAAGCCTTTACAAAGCACAAGATCTCAATAAGTCTACTCTCTCTCTTCAAACACAGAAACTCATCGATGCTTCAAGCTATACAGTCCCTAGTAATAAGCCTTTAATGCTCCATTTTTGGGCAACCTGGTGTCCGGTCTGTAAGGCAGAAGCAGATAATATACAGAGAATTTCTCACTACTATAATGTTATAACAGTGGCAGTAAATTCTGGAACTGATTATGAGATACAGAAGTATTTAAATGAAAGAGGTCTAACATTTAAAGTGATAAATGATAAAGAGGGTACTCTTGCTAAAAAATTCAATGTCACTGTATTCCCAACAACTTTTATCTACACTAGAGATAAAAAACTTATCTTTAGTGAAGTAGGCTATACTAGTAGTTTTGGTCTATGGATACGAATGCTTTGGGCCAGCTTATGAACCAACCCCACCGAGATAGGCATCATCAATATCTTCTACTTTTTCCCTCTTGTGATGTGAGAGAAAGTAAACCAAATCATTAATATTTTTATCACTTAATTTCTCTGCAAATTGTACCATCATCTGTTGAGAAACACTTTGTGCTTTTCCTATTCTAAAATCTATCAATTTTTTTTCTAAATAAGCACTTTTTTTGTTTGCCAACCGAGGGTACGAGCTAGTTCCCTCTGCTGCTGGGCCATGGCAACTCGAACAGCTCTTCGCAAAAAAGAGCATCTCACCACGATTATAGGATGCTTCATCTGCTAATACAATATGCATAAATAAAACAAATAGTACTATAAATCTCATACTTATCTCCTTTTTGGTATAATGATACCAAAAAGTAGCCTTGTATTGAATAATTTTGAGTTTGTTTATCCATTTGCCTATATATTGCTATTACTAATTGTCTGTATTTATAAATGTCCTGCTGTTCTCAAAAAAATAATTTTTCCTCACTTAAATTTTTTTACAAAAAAAATATACTCTATACATAAAGAGAAACTTCTCTATTCCCTTATAATAGCCCTACTTGTCACTGCCCTTGCCTCACCTATCTCTTATGAGAAAAAAGAATCTTCTCTGCGTAAGGGTCGTGATCTTGTTTTTGCACTTGATACTAGTGGCTCTATGGCCGAGAGTGGTTTTGACAAAGAGTATCCCCAAAAAAAGAAATTCACTGCCCTAAAAGAGTTACTTTCCTCTTTTGTAAAACATCGCTATGATGACAATGTCGGTGTCAGTATCTTTGGGACTTTCGCTTATGGAGCAATTCCCCTAAGTTATGACATGAACAGTATTACATTCTTACTCAATTTCTTTGATGTAGGTATTGCAGGCGATAGTACTGCTATTGGAGAAGGGATACAAAGTGCCTTAAAGATTTTAGAAAAGGGTAAGGCAAAAGAAAAAGTCATCATACTAATAACAGATGGTTATCAAAATAGTGGTGCTATTTCAGTCAAATCTGCAGTAGCACATGCTAAAGAGATGGGTGTAAAAATTTATCCTATTGGTCTTGGCAAAGAGAGTACTTTTGATGCTCATCTTCTAGAATTAATCGCTAAAAACACAAATGCTAAAATGTTTAAAGCTAAAGATACCCAAGATTTAGAAAATGTCTACAGTGAGCTTAATTCTCTTGAACCTAGTGCTATTCGTTCACAACATTATCTCAATAAAAAAGAGCTTTATCTTTTTCCACTCTTCTTTGCTATACTTTTACTGAGTTCTCTACTTTTAAGAGAAGAGAAGCAAGAACTATGAGCCTACTTTATCCTTTTATACTCTTATTTTTATTTCCACTCTATTTTCACTATCAGAAAAATAAAAAAACTTGGATGAAGAAAAGAGTACGGCAAAAAAATTTACTATATATATCTCTATTTTTTATGCTAGTGGCACTTTCCAGACCAGTGATGCCAAATGCACTTGTGGAACAAAATATTGATGCAAAAGATTATATTATTGCACTAGATGCTTCTCATTCTATGCAAGCACATGACCTCACCCCTACTCGCTATGAAGTAGCTAAAGATAACATTCGTAAAATAGTTCAAGGAGTAAAAAAAGATAGATTTAGTATCTTTGCTTTTACAACAAATACTATGCTTATCTCACCGCCTACTACAGATACAGCAATCTCTATGCAAGCACTTAATTCATTAGACCCTAACTATATTCTCACCAAAGGAACTTCTCTTCTTAAACTTTTTAAGACACTTGCAAAGACCTCTTATAAAAGTAAAGAGGTAATTATATTTAGTGATGGGGGAGAGGATCAAGACTTAGCACAGTTAGTTTCACTTTGTAAAACAAACAATATCATCCCCTACATTGTCGCAACTGCTTCAAGTAGTGGAGCGACACTAACAAAGGAAGATAAACTCCTCTTAGATGATAAGAAAAACCTTGTTATTTCCAGAGAAAATCCACTTCTTAAACCTTTAGCCTCTGCATGTAATGGAAAGTACTATCAACTTCAATCAAATAAAGATATATCACAAAATATCATTGATGACTTACAAAAAGAAAAAAATACTATCGCAGTTACCACTAGGATACGTAGCCATAAAGAACTCTATTTTATTCCTCTCCTCTTCGCACTTTTAACTTTTTTCTTAGCAGTTACAAAACTTCATCAATTTTATATCTTCATCCCCTTTTTATTATTCCCTCAACCAAGTGAAGCCTCAATATTTTTTGATTTTTATCATAATAGCAAGGCTAAGAGTGCTTATACACATAAAAAATTTCTTCATAGTGCTGAGGAATTTCAGAATATGTCTCCAACAGTAGAAAGTTACTATAACAGTGGGGTTGCTTACTATAAAGCAGGAGCTTACAAAAAAGCGATGCAATATTTTTCGCAGATTAAGACACCAAATAGACTATTCAAAAGTAAACTTTATTATAATATGGGCAATATAGCAACTAAGCTTAAACGATACAGAATTGCTATATCTTACTACAAAAAATCTCTTACTTTACATGATGATAAAGATGCTATTTATAATCTCTCTCTACTTTATAAACTTGCTCCAAAAGAGAAAAAAGATCTCTCAAAAATGTTAGCTCACAAAGCAAAGAAACAGAAAAAAGAAGAAGAGAAACACAAACAAAAGAGTCAAAAGTCAAAAAAGACGAAAAAATCTGGTGCAGGCGCAAATCAAAAAGCTTCACAAAAATCTGCTGGAAGTGGTAGTAATAAGAAGAAAAAGAAAAAAGAGAACGAAAATCTTCAGCTCGTAAAAAAGAAGAAAAAATCAAAATACAAACTCGGCTACCATGCCTATGAGCTCATTAACAAAGGATATACGAATGAAACACACCCTTGGTAATCTATTCCTACTTCTTCTCTTGTGCAACACCTATCTCTTCGCTGAGAATTCTTTGGCATCTTACACACTCAAGGCCAATAAAAGCACTGCCGTCATTAAAGAACCTATTGTTATTACTTTTACAGCAAAACAAAAAGACCATAGTGACCATATGTTTTTCTCATTAAAGCCTCAAAAAGGTAAAAACTACACTATAGTACTTTTAAATAAAAAAATTGATGATAGTAAATACCACAACTCCTTAGTCACCTTCACCTACCTGCTCTTTGCACTTCGTGAAAAAGATTTACACATACAGTTTGATCTGACTATAAAAACAGCTAGTGATAAGGCAATTAAACAGAGTTATGTAGATGACCATGATAATAGTGTCGCTTTTAGTACCTATGATACAAAAATAAAGATGCATGCACTTTTTATTAAAATTCATCCTCTCAAACACCCAGTCGATTTAGTAGGTGATTTTAAACTAAGTGAGAATATAGATAAAACAGAAATTTCACAGTTTGAAAATCTTAATTTGCATTATATTCTTAGAGGTAAAGGATATAATGCGAAACATTTACAATTACTAAGAAAGAATAATAAAACTATCTCACTCTTTGTAAAAGAAAAAACTTTACTTAATAAGCTAACAAGAGAGGGATACCTATTAAAACAAGAATATATCTATGCCATAACAGCTAAAAATGATTTTATTATACCTAAGATAAATCTTCAAGCCTACTCACCTACAAAGCACATTTACTATACACTTAGCACAAAAATGAAGAGTATAAAAGTCACTAAGGTAGACATATCTACACTATTAGACAAAAAAATATTTCCACAAAAAGAGGAGTTTGATTTTGCTCTTTATAAAAATATTCTTATTACTTGTATCATCTTTTTTGCAGGGTTTCTAACAGCGAAAATGAGTGAAATTTTTAGCTTTAAACACAAAAAGAGAAAATTTATAGATATAAAAAATGCTACATCTGCACAGAGCTTAACACTCCTTCTTATGCATAAATATAAAGATAAAGATATAGTAAAGTTTATTGATGAGCTTGAGATGATACAGTATAAGAAATCATCTCAAAGTTTAGAAGAGGTAAAGAAGCAGATACTCAAAGAGTTTTAGGCTAGGCTTCTTTCTATGTAAAGAACTCTACATAAACCTTATCCAAATATTTTTTTGCTTTCTCAATCTTAACAATTTTTACATCAAATATTTCTTTTGATGATGGATACTTCTTGCTATATTCACGGTAAAGTTCAGACTTCATATCCATATGTTCTTTAAAAACGCCAACAACTGCTTTCATATCTTCAGCATTAGCTATCCACTGCATAAAGTTTTTAAACATTCTTTCACGTACATCAAGGGCAAAAGACTCATCTAGCTGTGCAGCCATTCTTTTTAAATCCCAACGGGATATAGTTATACCTGACTTAAATGGAGGCATTATCTCTGCATAAATAGCACGAAGATAGTCTGGATAATCTTCATACTCTTCCTCTACACATCCCTCACTATCGCATGAATCCTGAGCAACCTTTTGTTGCATAGCTTCAAATTCATTTCTAAATTCATTTATCTCTTTAATATCCATAATTAATTTCTCTCTTTTATATAGTTTGTAAATATCTCATGTGCTAAGGCTTCACCTTCTAGCACACCATTTTTCCCTAAGTAAGTTCCAATAAGTCGTTCACCCTCTCTCAGTACAAAATCACATCTGTTATAAACCTGCACAAACTCATCAGCCTCATCTAAAAGTTCCACTGCATCTGCTTGGTACTCTTCAGCGATATAAGCACCATTAACATGCGATTTTTTCATATTAGATAGAGTAAAATAAAAATCATCTTTTCGTATATTCATCGGAATCATCATGGCATCTTCACCTGATTTTTTTATCGCTTTATTTAACATTACAAATAACCTATTTGGACTTGCATGTTCTGCTATAAGCCCAAAAAGTTTTGTTTGTATTTTGATAGAATCGTTTGCATTCATAGTATCTATCTCTTGCATCTTCTCACTCATGAAATCCCCCATAGTTCTTTAGCCTCTTCCTCTTCAACACGGCAACGATTGCACATCATCTCACCACCACGATAGGTAAAGTAGTTGCCACACTCATCACAGCGTTTCATATCAAAACGGACTAATGTCTCTACCCTTGGCTCAAAAAAGCTTGAGAGAGAGAAAGTTTTTCTCAAAGTGAGTGCATCTGGCTCACATACATCATGACAGCTGTGACATTGCACACAGGCGAGTGGATTAAAGTTTATCATACTACCACGATTGTCTGAGCTTAAAGCTCCTGTAGGACAGATTCTATAGCACATTTGACAATTAGTACAGGTTTCTTCATCTAAATCTTTTTGAGAGATAAAAGAGATATCTGCTATGTCAATAGTATGAAATTCCTCTGGAATAGATGCATGCTTCATTGCCATCATAAGAAGACTTCTTCTATCTGGCAGTTTTTTCTCTTTTATTTTAAGAATATCTGCTGGACTTACTGCATGTTCTTTGACAACTGCATCACTTGCAACAATTTCATTTTCAAGTTGTTGCTTTATACTAATAGCTGATTTAACACCCTGTTTTGAAAGAAGTTGACGTCGTGACAGGCTCTCTTCACCTTTATTCATTACATAATTTATTTCATCAACAATTACTTGCTTTTCTTGAAGCATTGCTTCTAATAAAAAGTTTACTTCTTCTGCTCTGTCTTTAATGATTTGCAGATTTCTATGAGCTATTGGACACTCTTTACATGGACCGATATCTAAAGAAATATTCTCTGAAGATATCAGTGCTACACTTAGCAGTTCTTCAACACTGAGTGAAGCGATACAAGGAAAGTCTGTATCCTTACATGTCAAGACATTGTGATCACTCTCTAAAAATTTAAATATATAATTTATAGAATTAAAGGTATCAAGTGAATAGGCTGATGTTGGACAAGCAGCACCACAACCTCCACATCCTACACAGTCTGCTGGTGTAAAAGAAAGCTGTGAATCTTCAAGTTTTATAGTTTCAACAGGGCATACATCTACACATTTTGTACATATAGCAAACTTATTAGATGTGTGTACGCACTTCGATATATCTAGTGTTAAAAGGCTCATACTTCGTAGTTATATCCATTATTTTTCAACTCTGTTAAGTATTCAAAATCATTCAAAATAAATTCTAAACCTAAATCAGCGACATCATAATAAAATGCAGTACCCGCCTCACTCTTTACATTGAGTAAATACATAGGTGCCCATTGCATAATGTGCTCTCTCATAAAGCCATATTGAATTTTAGCAATTTCTGCAGCAGCTTTAAAATCTTCATTTTCTAAAGCTTTATTCTCCGAGTCACAAAGCATATACATAAATTCTAATTCAACAGCGATGTGATCAGCACTCATAACTCTTGCTTTGTCTAGTTCTACTTGAAAATCAAGAGCTGTGTATATTTGCTGTACTGGATTATCCCCACCTGTTTCCATCATTTGATCATCTCTTACATAAAATGATTCATAAGGAATAAGGTGCAGTAAGAAAAGGTTAGTAAAGTCAACATTAAGATATTTTTCGATTAAATCTGTTCTACTCATTTTTTCCTTTTTTTCCCATATTTTATATGTAGGAAAGAAAGAAAGCATGTTCTCATCTTCTTCTATTGATTTTAATAGCCCTTCATCTATCTCACTCATCATAACTCGTGATAATAGTGCATAAAAATTTATACGTGCAGTTTGTTCTTGTTTTAAATCATTATTCATTAAATTTGTACCTTATTATGGAAAATATTCTATTAGAAGTATAGTAAAGCAGCACTTGAAGTGTGCTTTACTCTTAGGGTTAAACGTCTTTAATATTGAATTCGTAAGCTTTTTGACTTGGTCTAACTGGACGCTTAATATGATACGGACGACGTACTTTATCTTGCGCATTTAATGGACGAGTTAATTGATCCATCCATGCTGCAGTTATTTTATAATTATTTTCATAATTAACATGAATATCACCAATTGTTTCATCTGCACCGGCTTTAGTAATAATAACTTTTTGATGCCAGCCATGGTTACCTGCTACTGGATCTGGTAAAGAAGGTGCTACAGCATTTTGCCATGCACCTGAAAGACCATCCCACCAAATATTATCTAAATCTTTATTGTACTCTTTAAATTGCCATGCTTCATGAGGGTGAATACCATCAATAGGTGTTAATGTACCAACTTTACCATCATTTGTCATTGCATATTCTGGAGAACCAAGACTCATAATTCCAAGTCTATGTGCGAAACCAGGAATTTCCACAGAGTTTTTAAGTTTCCATCTACCAGCATGATGAGAACAAGCAAGAACACCTGGACGTGTCGCTTCTGTAGGAACTGCCATAGCAATAAAATAACCACTTTTAATTCCAGTAA
The DNA here is from genome assembly GCA_015488615.1 of Sulfurimonas sp. Lineage (GTDB taxonomy): Bacteria > Campylobacterota > Campylobacteria > Campylobacterales > Sulfurimonadaceae > Sulfurimonas. Next base: position 8,774 of record WFNM01000127.1, on the reverse strand, counting down.
GTGTATCTTGAATCTGTACTTTAACTGCATCACCACGTTTAATACCGAGCTTTTCAGCATCTTTCGTATAAATCCAAATAGGATTATGATTTTGTGAAATTTCCATTAGGTGTTTAGAGTTTACTGAACGTGTATGGATATTATACGGTAAGCGATAAACTGTATTTAATGCGAACTCATTATCACCTTTCATAAATTTATGGTGTGTTTGAGATACAAGGTGAACCATCTTTTCACTCTCTAATTCACCTCTTGGATAGATTGGGATAGCATACTCTGGCCATTTCCATTCTGTTAACCACTCTGAGAAAAATTCTAGTTTTCTACTCAGTGTATGGAATCCACCAAGTACTTCTTTATCTTTAATAATACCAATTGATTTATTGAAATTACCATCTTTCACCCATAAAACACCATATTGATCTTTTTCAACTTCATCTTTATGGTATTTATGTCCATGTGCATATACATATTTAGCATCAACTTTCAATTCTTCTTCTTGAGGCTTATATACATTAGTTTTTTCAGTCCAAGCACCATGATCTCTCATATAGCAATATACAGGAAATTCTTCATCTTTATACATTTTTGTTGCTGTCTCTTTAAGTCTTGGTAATAAACTCATAGCTGCATCAAAATATTCAGGTACTGTTACAGCACGAGATGGATCTTTTTTACTAGCCCAATAATCCCTAACACCTAAAGAGCCATCAGGATCAACGTAATCAACCATAAGATTTGGCCAGAATTCACTCTCTTCCCATACTTCACCCAAACCAAACTTCATATGTGCTTCTAATGTTGCTCGAGCAGGTTTTTTTGGCTTCCAACCCATTTTTTCAGCTGCAACACGAAGTACTGCTTGACGAAATTCTATACGTTGTTGTGGCTTTGATGGTGTTGATTGCTGATCATTACGCTCACCTGCAAGCCCAACAGGAAGAACATAATCACAATACCAGTTTGTTTCAGACCATGTTGGAGATAAGTTAAATGTTAATTCAAATTTATCTTCACGCTTCAATGATTCTATCCATCTAAATCCATCTGGATTTATCCATACAGGATTATACATTCGAGGAACATATACTGCAATAGATTTAGGAATTTTTAGACCACGCTTCGTCCATTTTTCATGCCATGCATCATCTACTATTAAGTGAGGTAACATATGACTCATCTCATAAGTTGAAATTGGATATTCTGGTGGCCATGCAAGTTCATTCCATGCATCAGTTTTTCCAGGATGTTTTCCAGCAACTGTCGCTTTATCACCTTTACCTGCAACTGAAATTTCTTGCCAATGATGCCATGAAACTCCACCGATATCTCCACGCATAGCTCCACGAAGTGCTAGAGGCAAGAAACCGGCACGAGTATTCATCCATCCACCACGGTGAGCAATTGCTCCTGCGCGCCATAAATATGTTGCAACTTTTGCACCAGCAGGAATAAACATTTCCCATAGTTGATCTAGTTTGTACTCCATACCTTCAAGTCTACACTCTTTAACAACAAACTCTTTTGTATATGGTGCATAAAGTTCTTTAAGTATTTCAATAAAATCTTCATAATTATCATCAGCTGGCACTTTAGATATATAACCATAACCAACCATCTTATTAAGATAATCTTTGTTTGACATCAAGTGATCCCAGTTAACCCATTCTTTTACAAATTCATGGTCAACTAAATCTTTGCCATCTATACTTTTTTCATTTAAAATACGATTTGCAAGATGTAAATACAGAGCAGCCTCTGTTCCTGGCCAACAAGGTAACCAAAGATCAGATATACCCGCGGAGTTTGACATTCGAGGATCAAGTGTAACCATTTTTGCACCGCGTTTACGAGCCTCAGCAATTAAACCTGCTGATTGTTGGAAATAATGTCCAGCATCTGCAGCATGAGATGATTGTAAAAAGATAAGATCTGCATGTGCCCAATCTGGTGCATTTCTATCATCATTTGCCCACTGAATTGAACCTTCACGTGCACCTGCAGAACAAATATTTGTATGTGAGTTATACCCATCAACTCCTAAACTTTGTGGAACACGCGGTCCAAATCCATTCTCATTTGGACGACCAACATGATACATGATTTGTTTTTTAGAAATTTCATCACCTTTTGCAAGTGTTTCGTGCATTTTCTTACCGATTGCAGCCATAGCCTCATCCCAAGTTACACGAACCCACTTGCCTTCTCCACGCTTAGAACCTGGTGCACGTTTAATTGGGAATGGTATACGATCTGGATCGTACATTTGAGAAGTTACAGCATACCCTTTTGCACAGTTTCTACCACGAGAACCACTATGTAATGGATTACCCATATATTTTCTAACTGTTAAAATATTGTTTTTAAATCCACCTTTTTCTACCCATGCCGTTAAACCACACCCAGCCTCACAGTTTGAACAAACTGTTGGAACGATAATATAATCATTCACTTTAATACCATCTGGGTTTTCAGGGCTTCTTACACCACGGCGCTCAATTCCTCCACGTTTCCAGTCATTTCCATCTAACTCTTTAAAACTATTCCACTCTGAAACAGGAGGATAAAATGAAAGCGAGCTTGGTGTATTAGTAAACTTTGAATCTGATACAGATTCTGCAATTGCATCAGTTGTAAATACACCCTTGATAACAGCCACACCAGCAACACTGAATGCAGCACCTTTTAAAAATGTTCTTCTACTTTGTAAATACATTTATATAATCTCCTTAACTCATCGGTAATAATTGTGGGATAACTAGCCAAACATGTTTAACTACCCATAGACCTGCAATCGCTAAAATAGCTGCAAGTGTTAAAATACTGTTACTTTTACTTACTCTGTAAAGAGCAACAAGAATCATTGGTAAGATATAAGCTACCCATTGTCCTATCCAGAACATAGTTGCATATTCACCATCACCTTTGATGTAAGCTAAAGTTGCTGTTACTTCTTCTGCTTTCATAGAACCAAAAATATATTCTGACATATATAGAATAAATGCAAGAAGTGCACTTAGACCTAAAATAGAAGCAAAGAAGTTTTTTGTCTCAGCACTAAGCTTAGAACCGCCAAGTAAAATAATAGCAGCAGAACCACTTAATGTAGCGGCTAAAAGCATTTGTACCGATTCAGTTGGCATTTGCCATAGTTCGCGTGCTGTTGCTTCTGCCATGATACCCGCAGTATAAAGGGTAACAGGAATTGCTAAAAGTGTTACCCAAAAAAGTAATTTATCAAAAGATGCTGTTGCATTTTTTGTTAACAAACATTTATCTTTTCTGATCATCATCGCCATCATAACAAATTCAAGACCAACAAAAATAGTTGCCATCCATGCACCAACAGTAATCGCTGAAGTCCAGTGAGGATAGAAAAAGATATGCCACATTCTAAATGGTTGATGTAAATCCGCCAGAGTAAAGAGCAAGAAAATATTCATCATAACAAATGAAACAATTATTGCAGGAGTTCTAAGTCCACTCATTTCACTAGAATTTTTTCTATGTAATAAGAAAAGCATAAAGATAAGACCTGTACCTATACTCTTTGCCCACATATTCATAGTAACATACCAGCCCCAAAAAATGTCTGGCAAAGCTACGTCCAAGGTTACTACAGCATTAGTCGCTGCAAAAGTTTCATGTATCATTCGTGGTGCCCTCCTAATGGAAGATGTGTGATTTTATTAAATAAATTATATCCCTCTATTCTTTGTGACGCAAGTGGATTAAGATGCACATTACCAGCACCAGTGTAAAAGTGATGAGGGTTTGTACCCTTCTCAGGTTTACGTACTTGAACATCTCCACGAGCTTCTTGGATATAGATTGAAATATTTGATTTTGGATCTTCAAGGTCACCAAAAATATTTGCACCAACTGGACAAGCAACAACACATGCCGGCATCATAGATGAAGCAATACGGTGTGCACAGTAAGTACATTTATCAGCTGTTTGTGTCTCAGGGTCTATATAGATTGCTCCATAAGGACAAGCCATAACACAACCTGCACAACCGATACAACGTTCTTTATCAATATTTACAATACCATTATCTATATAATGAAGAGCAGATACTGGACAAATTCTCTCACAAGGAGCATTCTCACAGTGATTACATCTTAGAGGTGTAAAAGTTCTCTTCGTTTCTGGGAAAGTTCCCACATCTACATACTTAACACGTAATCTCCATGTACTAAGTGGCACTTCATTCTCCACTTTACATGCGATCTCACATCCTTTACAACCCATACATAGGTGTAAATCAACTAGGAAACCTAATTGCATATATTCTCCTTTGGCCAATTACGGCTTATTTAGATTTATAACTACGACTAATTTTTATTAAAAGAAGTCCTTATGCACGGCATTTAGGGCTTTTTTTACTGTTCTAATACTAGCTAAGTTACCTTAAGCAACTAATAAATTGAAAGAGAAATTATGTGATTTTTTTGTAATATGTGTAATTTAAGCAGTACTGAAAATTTAGCACTGCTTTTGTGATATTGTTATTTGTTAAGTCTTACACGAACAGATTGCTCATGTGCTGTTAAACCCTCTGTATTTGCGATTAAGGCACACTCATCGCCTATTTCATTTATTGCTGCATGACTAAATGAGATAATAGAACTCTTCTTCATAAAGTTTTCCACTCCAAGTGGTGAATAAAACTTTGCTGTTCCACCTGTTGGTAATGTGTGATTTGGTCCTGCAACATAGTCACCAATAGCTTCAGGAGTATTATGTCCTAGGAAGATAGCACCAGCATGCTTAATGAAGGGAAGAAGTTCGAAAGGACTTAGTGTCGCCACTTCTAAGTGCTCAGGAGCAATGTCATTCATTAATTTTACAGCTTCATCCATATCTGCAGTAACTATAATAGCACCACGCTCCTCTATGCTCTTGCGAGCTATCTCTTGACGAGGGAGTTTGAGAAGCCAGTTTTCTATCTCTATTTTCACTGTATCAGCTAACTTTTGGGATGGTGTTATAAGTATAGAACTTGCCATCTCATCATGTTCTGCTTGTGAAAGCAGGTCTATTGCTAAGTGATTTGCATTTGCACTGTCATCCGCTAAAATACCTATCTCACTTGGCCCTGCGATCATGTCAATATTTACTTCCCCAAAAACCATCTTTTTTGCAGTTGCAACGAAGATATTACCCGGTCCAGTGATTACATCTACCTTTGGAATAGTCTCAGTGCCATAAGCCATAGCAGCGATTGCACTCGCACCTCCTACCTTATAAACCTTTGAAACGCCACAAAGGTGACAAGCAGCTAAAAGTAGCTCGTTTGGCTCATTGTCTGGTGTTGGCGTACAAACCACGATATTTTCTACACCTGCAACTTGTGCAGGAATAACATTCATAAGTAATGAAGAGGGATAAGCTGCTTTACCACCAGGGATATAAAGCCCTGCACTATCTACAGGAGTCACTTTCTGCCCTAAAATAGTTCCATTATCTTCTGTATCAAACCAAGACTTTGGCTTTTGCTTTTCATGATAAGCTTTAATACGGTCATAGGCGAGGTGAAGAGAAGCTTTAAGTTTTGGCTCTAAAATATCATAAGCCTTACTCATGGACTCTGTAGAGATATTTAAATCTTCATCACTTTGCGGTGTCCAGTTATCAAACTTCGCTATATGCTCTTTAAGTGCACTGTTTTTTTTCTCTTGAATCTCCGAGATAATACCACCGACAATACCACTCACATGAGCAATATCCATCTTCCCACGACCTAATAATTCTTGAAAATTCACCTCAAAATTGTCATCATTTGACTTAATAAACATCATTATTTTTTTACTCTCTTTGTATTATTTTTATCAAACTCTTGCTTTACTATACTTAGTGCTCGTAAGAAGTCCTTTGATCCGACTGCTCCCATAAGTGGTTGAAACATAGGTTGTCCATCTGATTTTAGAAACCAGATAGTAGGTGTACCTGGTCTCCAAAGTTCTTTTGGCATTGCATCATTCTCATCACTATAGGCAATGATAGAAATAAAATCCTTATTAAGCTCTTTTATAATACCCTCATCTGAAAATGTAGTTTTTTCTAAAATCACACAGTACTTACATGTGTGACGAGAAAATACAAAAAGTACTGGTTTATTTTCAGCTTCTGCATTTGCAATACCACTATCAAAATCCTTTGCCCACTTAATTTCACCTGCCATCACAGTTGTAGCTAAGAGTACAGCTATATAGAAAAATATTTTACGCATATTTTTTTACCTTTTTGAGAAGTTCTTTTGAGCAAGCCTCTGCACTTTTATCTGTAACATCTATAACTATATCTGCCAGTTTCAAGTACTCAGGACGACGTGCATCATAGAGCTCTCTTGCTTGTTTTAAGTCAGCTAAAAGTGGTCTTTTTTTCAACTTTTTTGCTGCGTTTGGATGCTCTTTAATGCGTTTAATTATCGCATCAAAAGGAGAATCTAGAAGTACTATTATACCTATTTTTTTGAGATTTGTCTGCTTATAGAAACCACCACCTGTAGAAATGAGTGTATTTTGTACACTAGACTCTAACCATTTTGCAACATATTTCTCTAGTTTACGAAAATAAGCCTCACCTTCTTCAGCAAATACACTCTTTATTTTTCTATTTTCCATCGACTCTATGAGGTCATCTGTATCTATAGTCATGTATTTCTTTGAGTGCTTGATCACTTCACGAGCTACACTACCCTTGCCTACTCCCATAAAACCTATTAAAATTATATTATTATTTTTCATATTAATTCTTTCCCTGCATACTAAATGCACTCATATCAAAATCTGGTTTTTTCTTTCGTGTCTGCTTATATATAAGAACTGGAGATAAAATATTGTACTCTAAAAGGAGCATACTAATAATGAAGTATACTGCCGATGGAGCCAGTAATTGTGGAATATAAAAAGCAAAAATAAATCCTACAAGAGAAATTATAAGCAGTGTAAATTGTACTTTAGCAAGGCCCTTATCTATCATCTCATTTATAGTTGGTATACTCATATACCCCATGGCGTTTAAGTGAAACCAGACTAAAAAGGGTACGATTTTATAGAGCATACCTATCATTATAGAAAGTACAAAACCACCACCTATTAAGATACCTACCATCACAATATATTCATGTTTAAAAAACTCATCAAATATCCAGAGAAAAGAACCGAGTGTTAAGAAAATACTAGATGTTCTCCAGTACCAAACAGTCACATCACTTATTGGGCGTTTACGTTTATTGAACTTTAACCAAACAGTTGTTGCAAATGCCCAGAAAAAAAGTGCTATCCATATTTTAGCCACAAGTTCATACTGCTCATAAAATTGATTTAAAATAAGCCATATTACAAGACCGATACTAATGAGTATAACAACTCTTTTTTTACAGAACTGCTTAAATTTAGGAGCCACATAAAACATAGGAAGTACTTGAAATGCAACCCCAATAATAAGAAGACCACAAAATCCAAATATGGCCCAAACACTATGAATATTTGCCACTAAAAAATGGTACTGAGATATACTTTTCGTTGCATATTCATAAAGCAAAAAAATTCCCATAGATGCAATAAAAAAAGAGAAGAGAAGACTTGCGGCCATCCCTTTTATAGTTGCTGTAAAGTTTTGCACATTTCGCATAGCATAGACTATAGATAGTATCATAGTGAAAAAACCAAGACCTAAGCCTATATAAGCGACTGTTGTAAAACTAGAGAGTTCTAACTTCAGACCGATTATCATCGCTAAAAGTCCGAAAGTAAGCATGAAATAGGCAAATAGAGTTACTTGTTTTATTCTCTCTATCTTCGCTCCAGCTAAGACTGGAAGCATCTGTATAAGTGCTCCAAACATGATAAAAGTAAACATACCTATAGTAATAGCATGTGTAACAATAATAGAGTCAATGGAATACCTATTCATAAGTGTTGAAGAGTCACTTAATAGAATCAGAACTCCGGCTAACACTCCAAAAAGTGGTGCAGTTAAAAAGAAACGCAATGGTGCTGATATTGGGGGTGCTTGATCTACCGATAATCCGTTTAATTTCATTTATCTACTCAACTATCAAAGAGTCCATCATAGCCACAATACGATCAGACTCTACACTAAGGTGTTGTTGTGCCATTGCATAGAGCATTTGTTCCTCTTTCATATTGTGCTGTTGCAGTAAAATCATCAGTGTTTCGCTGGTTCCAAAAAATCTATCACTATTCTTTTCATCTATAGAGTTAATAAGTTGTATAAAAAGAGAGCGCATCTGAGCATGCTCTTGACGCATCAGCTCAGTTGGACCTTGAATCATACCTGTTTTTTGCTCAAATTCAGGAAACATTACCCTCTCTTCCATTTGAAAATGATGTTCCATATCTGCTACAAATTCTTTTGCAAGTGTACGAGCATCCGCTAGTGAAGAGGCAGCCTGTTCTTCCATCTTTGCAAAAACCTCATCACATTTTCTATGATCATTTGTTAGATATTCTTGAATTGTACTCATGTTATCTCTTATATGTAATAATTTCTTGACATTATATAGGAATAAAGTAACTTAGAATTGAATTTGTAATAAATTTTCTGTTTTAATGTAAAGAAGTGGTCTCCCCACAAGGACTCGAACCTTGAGCTATCCCTTAGGAGGGGACTGCTTTATCCAGTTAAGCGATAAGGAGTTTATAGAAAGAATCAAACAGTACTTTCTAGAATAGTACTGATTAAGAGCATATTTTTTAAAATCATTAAAGAGGCAAACAGCCAAGAAAGCTCAAATGCTTTG
>WFNM01000126.1 GCA_015488615.1 Sulfurimonas sp. | reverse complement strand
GATGGAATAAAAGGGTAATTTTAAACTTATAACTAAACCTATGCAGAGAAGAAGAATAGTTAAAATATATATAAACATATAGCTCTCAAAACTCTTCAGTAGTAGCCCACCAAGTACGGGAAAAAAGAGTCCAAAAGAGCTGATATTTGTCTGTACTGCTGTATAGATAGGACGCTTTTCTTCTGGGGCTATTTCTATGATGAGGTTCATTCCACTGTTTCCAAAACCATCAAGTGCAATGCCATAGAGAAAAAAGACAAGAGCATAGATATAAGTATTGTCTGCAAAGAGTGCAGCAGTAAACGCAGCTATCATAAAAACAAAACTCAAAGAGAGCATCTGCTCATAGTTACTTATTTTTCTCCATAAAAGAGAGCTACCTACTATGCTTCCGAGCATCTGAACCATGATAAACCCACCTAAAACCCAACCAGTTATGGCAACAGAATCTTTTGCCTCTAAAATCACAAAAGGGATAGAGAGGTAGCAAGAAAAGCTCAAAAATATAGCTAAGGTTTGTTGCTGTAAGCGCTTATCTCCTTTGAGTGTTTTCAAGGCATTTTTTATAAAAAGACCGAAGTTTTTCTCTTTGACTTGTACATTCTCTTTTGAGGGTTCATCATCAATAGTTATAAAGATAAAAAAGCCGATACCCATGATAAAACTACTGACAATAAAAAGATAGGCATAGTTAAGAGGTGCTTCAAAGTTACTCAAAACATACCCTGCAACACCACCACTGATGATAGAAGCGATAGATCCTGCCACTTGGCGATTTGCCATTGTCTTGCCACGATATGTTTTAGAAAAAAGTTTTGCTTGTAGCTCTTTAAAGTAGATTGACCCGAAGCCAGCTGAGAGGGAAAAGCCAAAAAGACCTAAGCCTATAAAAAAAAGTGTGAGTGTTTTGTTAGAATCTCCGATAAAAAAGATACTTAGCCCTATACTAAACCAAGCGAGCCAACGGAAGAAGAAGACCTTTTTTAAGTAAGGCAAAACTTTTTTATAGCTTTGTGCATGAAATGCGGCATAGAGTTGTGTGAGGATAGCTCCACCACGGAGGAGAGAGACAAAAATCCCAACAACAAGAGCACTATTACTAAAATGCTCAATGATAAGTGGCAGAACAGTTGAAGGTTCTGCTATAGTAATAGCCAATGAAAGAAAAAAGGCATGGGCTACATTCTTATAGTTGTTAGCTGGGTTGTCCTGTTTTTGCAAAAAATTATTTAACGATACTCACAACAAACGCACCTCTAAAGTCACCTTTTTTATAGCCGATAGCTTTATCGTGTGGGTATTTTGCTTTTATAAGTTTGTAAGCTTCTGGGTCTCTTGTTTGTATATCACCATGACAAGTTAAGCAGACACCTTTACTCATAAAAATTGGTTTATAAACCTTATAAGAGTTTTTAGCGACTTCTTTCACTATCATTTTAGGTACAGCTTTATGCCTCTTTACATCACTCTGAATTTGCTCTAGTACTTTGGCTTCATCAGCTGTTGGTTTGTTTGCTGGGTTTCTGTATTTTAAAGAAACTCTTTTGACACTTACACCTTTTGGATAGCCTGCGTTTACTTCTTTAGCGATACCTGATGCTTTTTCAAGACAAAAACCTGCAGCTTGCTCTGGTCCACCTGCTTTCATGTTCTGTTTCATATGAGACTTTAAAGCACCACCCATTTTCATAATGGCACTTTTAGCCTCTTGCTTTATCTCTTTGTTTGTTGCTGCACTTAATAGTGAGGCACTTAGGAATAGCATACTTGCTAATAGGACTCTTTTCATTGTTTTCCTTTGTAGTAAAAGTTATAAATATTATACGATAAATCTATAAATAACAGCTAGCTTATAAAATATAAACTTCTTTTTTCAGAGTATATCGACCAAATATGATTACAGTAATAACTGTAAGATAAGTCATCTATTTACATTATGTTGATTGTTTTTCATAGTCTGTATAATCTCATGAACACTCTGTTTTTCTCCTGCCAAAGGTGTTATACCAAGAGCTAGAAGATTATCTTTTATACCTTTACCAAAATCATAAGAGACAAAAATATCAATACCATTTGCTTTAAGAAATCTGGGAATCTCGGTACCAACATGTAGTCTTCTATTGCCCTCTATTCCCTTTTTGATACAAATATTTTCATTTTTAATCTTTTGCATAATAGGGTTTTCAATCATCTCTAAAAATTTACCATCAGGGAGTGAATAAAAAACTATATTTTTCGCAAGTCCTATATGTTTTGCAAGATGCTTCTTGCCATTTGTCATAAATGCAACTTTCATTTATAATCCTTCTTTTTTGAAAATAATCTCATTTAAAATCCTTTTATATGGACATATGTTCAGAATTATAACGAACATATGTTTGTTTGTCAACTTATTTATAAATAATAGCTAGCAGCAATGGAAGAGATGATGACAAAGAGCCAAATTGTTGGTATGAGTCTGTATTTCCAAGAGACATTTTTCATTCCCATAAAATAATCAATAACTAGCTGTCCTTTTATGAGGGTGCTAAAGAGAAGGACTCCTACCATAAAGCCACTTGCGAGATGCAATTTTCCTAAAAGGTAGGCAAATACTGTAAGTATAAGCAAAACTATCCAAACTATTTCTACTGTTTTTTTCACTCAGACTACCTTATAATATAAATAAGTGGAAAGAGAACTATCCACAAAACATCTACTAAGTGCCAATATACAGCACCGGTTTCTATTCCTCGACTATCTTCAGCACTGTAGGCAGAAGCTTTTGTTCTTCTAAAAATACTAAAGAGGATAATAGTTCCTAAGGTTACATGCATAAAGTGAAACATCGTAAGCAGTAGATAAAACATAAAAAACTTGTTAGTATCTAGGGATATTCCTTGCCCAAAGATATCTGAAAACTCTAAAATCTTATTGAGTAAAAAGAGACACCCAAAGAGTACACTTGCGAGCATCCATTTAGAAGCTTTTTGATTTGCTTCTACTATCATCTGCTTGCCCTTGGCAGTTTTTACAAGATTTACTGCCTTAACAATAAAATAACTTCCCGTAATCAAAATAAGTGTGTCGATAAATCCAGAAGTTTGGTTAAGCATAAGTTGTGACTTATTAAAGAGCGCTACATCAGCATGTCTTGAATAAGCATAGCCTAAAAACATTAAGCCAAAGGTGATAAGCTCAACATAGATAACAAGCCAAATAGCAAAATCCCCTGGAGGGTAGGGCTCTTTAAGTGTAACACTCTTTTGCACTACTCAGCCTTACTAAAGTGAAGAGAGATAAGTTTTCGTAGCACTTCTAAAACATCCTCTTCATCGCTTAATGACTCAACTATAGAGTGCATACACGCTTCATATGGATCAAAACCTTTTACCATCAGTTTTGCTGCATAGATAAGGAGTCTAGTAGAGACTGCCTCTTGAATGTCACTATCACTAAGCTGGCGAATCTCTCCTGCAATATTTACAAGTTTTTGTGCTGTTGGCTCATCGACACCACTCTCTTTTAGTATGACCTCTTTTTCTATCTCAGGCTTAGGGTAGGTAAAACTCAGAGAGATAAAACGCTGTTTTGTGCTGGGTTTCATCCCCTTAAGTACATTTTGGTAGCCTGGATTGTAAGAAACAACTAACATAAAGTCAGGATGTGCTTCGATAAGTTCTCCGGTTCTGTCAATTGGCAATACTCGTCTATAGTCTGCTAAAGAGTGTAGTACTACTGTTGTATCTTTACGAGCTTCGATGATCTCATCAAGGTAGCAGATACCACCATTGCGTACCGCTTTTGTAAGTGGACCATCCTGCCAGTAGGTACCATTTTCATCAATAAGGTGACGACCAACTAAGTCCGCAGCACTCAGGTCATCATGACAAACAACCGTATAAACTTCTCGATCAAGTTTCTCTCCCATAGTCTCAATAAATCGTGTCTTACCGCACCCAGTAGGCCCTTTTATAAGTACGGGAAGATTCATCCCCGCTGCAGCTTCAAAAAGCTCTACTTCATTTGCTTGTGGTAAATAATAGCTTGACATATTTGTTCCTTTATTTTGTAAGATTCATATAAATTTCTGTTAACACTTTTGGCAACTTCTTTGCATCGCGAATAACCGCATAAGAGTTTCTTCCAAAGAGATAAGGCAGATACTCTCTCGCCTCAACATCAATGGTGATACAAAAGGGTGTGATGCCCATCTGTCGTACTTCATCAATGGCCTTTTTTGTATCTTCAATGCCATATCTTCCATCATATCTATCTGTATCATTTGGTTTGCCATCACTTAAGATAAGTAGAAGTCTGTTTTGGCTCTGTTGCTTTTGGAGGATTTTCCCGCTCTCACGCACTGCCGCACCTAAACGGGTGTAGTAGCCTGGTTTTAAGACCTCTATGCGACCACGAGCTAACTCCCCATACTTCTCTTTAAAATTCTTCACTATATGGAAGTTGACTTTTTTATTTTTTATGGAGGAAAAAGCATAGATACCAAAAGAGTCTTCGAGTCTATGAAGAGACTCTGAAAAGACCATAAGAGAGTCTTTTATCATGTCGATTACTCGAATATCCTGCGTTACTCCAGCTTCGGTGGAGAGGGAGATATCGGCTAGAAGTAGGGTAGAGATATCACGTGTTTTTTTCTCAAAACTTTGAAAAAATCTCTGTGGATGGTTAGATCTATTTTGATGCCCTCTATACTCTATCCATGCATCAAAGTTTATCTCATCTCCATAAGGGAGGTTGTCTATCTTTATGCGGTCAAGCTCCATCAAATCAAGCTCAGACTGGATTCTTCTCATCATGGCGTTTAACCTTTTTGGTAGAGGGATAGGCTCTACATTTATAGCAACTTGAGGATAGATACGGACATATTTTTTGAGGTAAATGCCTTTTTTGTAGTCCCACTCATCACGTAAAAAACCATCACCTAAAGGATAATCCTCTACCTCTCTTGAAGAAATATCTAAATCCATCTTCACACGAGAAGAGAGATTTGCATCTTTTTTTCCAAGGGTTATCTCATCTAGGTCTGCTGCATTATAAAGAGCATCTTCATCAAAGCTATCATTTTCTTGTCTATCAACATTGACTTGTTCCATAAAGCTCATCAAAGATTCAGGTAGGAAGAGCAGAAGACCATCTGTCTCTTTCTCATCATCTATCTGATTTGCTTTTTTCTTCATCTTGAGCTCTTCGGTTTTATCCTTTTTCCCATCCTCTCGCCCCATCTCTTCCTCATCGTTGAAGTCGAGGAGTTTGGCATTTGTAGAGATGCAAGGGTATATCCAAAGTGGATTTGGGTAGCTTTTATCATCTAGTAAGACTTCACTCTGTGAAGAGTCAATATATGATAATTCGGGATAATTTTGAAGAAGTAAATTTTTTGCTTGCTTATAAAAATCTTGAAACCCTGGGTATTTTTTGATAAGAAACGCAGCTGCTCTTGCATTTTCTGTCATGATGTTACTGCTTTGTAAGTTCACTTGACTAAGCATTGCACATAACCAGTAGTAGTGCATATCGTTTAACTCTTTATCATCGAAGTAAGAGAGTGTAGCAGGAAAGTAGAGTGCTTTTTCATCTTGCCAAGCAAGAAAAAAGCTCTTTCCTTTTCCTGAAAATTTCTCTAAGAGTGTTCTTGAAGTCTCTATAAATCGTTTATCTGTAATATGCAACTCTTTTGCTTTATCACCTCCGAGAAGATGATAGAAAATCTTAAGAGATTTCTCTTTGGACTCAAAAGATACTCCAGTTTCTTCATGTAAGCGAGAAGCTTTTTGACGAAGATAGGAGTCTGCAAAGATACCGACTTTTTCAAAACTATCCTCAAAAAGCACTTTGCTCCAAGAGAATAGGTGAGAGACTTTAGAGGACATCTTAAGCTACTGCTTTATCTTCTTTTACAAAGAAACTGTAAAAATAGACTATAAGACCTGAAAATGTCATAAGACCAAAGAGTGAACGGACAAGGTAAACTGTGCTTATCTTATCTTGAGCATCCATAAACGCCATTGCATGAGCAGAGTCAGGAAGTCTTTGCATCTCTATCTGCATAACACCAGCAACTGTAAGGGCTAAGGTAAGTCCTATCATACCAATTACCATTAACCAAAATGAAGTTAATTCTACTTTTTGTGCTTTTTCACAGTTACCATGAGGACGACCTCGTAAAATCGGCATAGCATATGAGATCATAGTAAAAATAATCATAACATATGCCCCAAAAAATGAGAGGTGACCATGTGCCGCTGTGAGCTGTGTACCGTGAGTATAGAAGTTCACTGGAGCGAGTGTATGCATAAATCCCCAAACACCTGCACCTAGGAAACCAACAACTGCTGTACCTTTTGCCCATGTTAACGCTATCTTATTATCATCTTGAATACGACGATTTTTTACCATGTTAAAAGCAAAAAGAATCATTAAGAAAAATGGTATCGGCTCTGCTGCTGAAGCGATAGATCCTATCCATAACCAGTATCCAGGTGCACCCATATAGAAGAAGTGATGTCCAGTTCCTGCAAGTCCAGCGATAAGTGTCATAGCGATGATAAGGTATAACCATTTGTCAATATGCTCACGGTCAACACCCGTAAGTTTAACAAGTACAAACGCAAGTAAAGCACCTAAAATAAGTTCCCAAGTAGCTTCAACCCAAAGGTGAACAACAAACCACCACATGAATTTATCCATAATCATATTGTCTGAGAAGTAAAATGCAAACAAGAAGAAAAATGCTAAACCAAAAAGACCAGTAAGTAAAATGATAGAGATTGTAGTCTTACGACCCTTGATAACTGTCATGGTTACATTTAAAAGATAAGAAAGTACAACAAGTACGATACCAATCTTAGTAATAGTAGGCTGTTCTAAGAACTCTCGACCCATAGTTGGCCACAAGTCATTCATAGTGAGTTTTGTGAGCTCAGCATAAGGAACAAAAAGGTACCCTAATATAGTAAGCACACCAGCAACTAAAAATACCCAAAAGGTAATCTTTGCTAAAAGTGGACTCCATAACTCTCTCTCAGCCTCTTCAGGAATAAGATAGTAAGTACTTCCCATAAAACCAAAAAGTAAAAGAACTATAAGTAAGTTTACATGCACCATACGAAGTACATTAAACGGCAATGCTGGGAATAAAAAGTCGCCATAGAGATACTGAACACTCATAGTAAGACCAAATAAAATCTCCCCTGCGAGTAAAACTAGTGCAAAGATAAAATATGGCTTTGCGACCATTTGAGATGAATATTTCATATAAATTCCTTATCCTTGAATATTTGGTGGCCACTCTTGGGCATTAACCTTAGACATCCACATTAAAAAGTCAGCAAGATTGTTGACCTGCTTCGTTGTCAAGTTAAACTGTGGCATTTTTCTTCTGTCTGGAATATCAAGTGGCTGTGCTGCCATCCATCCCTGCATGTAGTCTCTAAACCCTTGTTTATCTGATCCACCTAAACGTTGAAAAGCATTTCCGAGCTCTGGAGCATAATATGCACCCTCTCCAAGTAGTGTATGGCAACCAACACAATCATTCTCTTCCCACACCTTTTTTCCTGCAATTACTGATTTTGTAATTTTACTTTCGTGACTTAATTCCGGTATTCTATTTACCGTATCAAATGTCAACCCTGTAAAAACCAAAATAGCAAAAAGACCGCCGCCAAAGTAAATATTTCTGGCCATATCTTTAGTAATACGTTCAGTCATTTCTCTTCCTATTTTAAATTCTACCTAGTAGTAGTAATTGGAATAGTATCAGAAAATATTTTAACTCTACCTTTAAGTAGTAATTAAATTTTCATTAATTTACTTACTGTAAAATTACTAGAGAGGAATACTATAATGAAACTTAATAATACATCCCAATATGCTATACGAATCTTAGCTTACATAGCAGACCATAAAGAAAAGAAGCTTTTGAGTGCAGCAGAACTTTCAACTGCATTAGTAATACCTTATAAATTTTTAACAAAAATTATGACAGAACTTGTAAAAGCTGATTTTATAAAGTCTATTCGTGGGCGCGAGGGTGGTTTTAAACTGCAAAAGAGTGCTAGTGAAATAAAAGTAGATGATATTTTAAATGTATTTAATGACTCTATAAAAGAGGAAGAGTGTATTTTAGGTATAGGTTTTTGTAATGGCATGTGTAAATGTGCACTACATGATCAGTGGATGGAACCTAAACTACTGATGCAAAAGATATTTCAGGAATCAAGTCTTGAAGATATTGCAGGGAGAGGGTGCAAAATCTAAATACAATAGCCTTAGAGTTAACTTTATTTAACTATAATACCTTCAATAAAAAACTTGAAGGTAAACTATGAAAAAAAGTATCATTGCAGTAGCAGCTATTATCTTACTAGCAGCACTTCTCCCTATCCTGGGTAACTCATTTATAAAACAGACAATAAATGATAGAATTACAGAACTAAAAACGTTTGGTTTAGAAACAATAAAAGATGAAACTAAGTCGTCATATCTTTCAACTTCTCGCCATATAGAGGTGACGCTTAAAGATCCCCAAAAATTCGTAGCATATTTAAATACTTTTGCAGACCAACAACCACCAGCATATATAAATGCTATGGTGAATGGTGTAGTACTTGGTGTTGATATAGAGTATTCAAATCTGCCATTTGCAAAAGCTTTTGAAGTAAATCTTTACCCTCTAACTCTTCCTAATGATGTAAGAGCTTCTCTTAGTCAAAATGATCCAAAATTTTTAACATTTCTGAAGAATTTTTTAGTCTCTAAAGGAATTATGTGGCATATCAGTTATAATAGTTTTAGCAGTAATTTTGATGGTTATATAAAAGATATAAACCAAAAATATACACTTAAAGATGGTACAAAGATAGACCTTCGCCTTATAAAAGCACTTTTTAAAGGAAATGGAACATTAGTAGCACCAAATATGTTCAGCTCAACACTTAAAGCATTTCACCTTAATGTAATACAAAAAGAGCAAACATTTTATTTTACTTTGGAAAAATTTGCATCATCTGCAGACTTTGATTCAGAAAGTACATATGTTAGTGAAATGAATGTAGCTAATGTAGATATGATTTTGCAAGGGACAGCCAATGATAGTGAAGTGCACCTTAAAGATCTTAAAGTATATGTCTCTTCGGATGCACAAGGAAAAAATGCAGATCTGAATTCTCATACATCCTTTGATAGTTTTAGCATAGTATCAAAATCTCTTAATGCACTTCTTACAAAATTTAAGTTTGATATTACGGCAAATAATCTTGATAAAGAAAAATATAAAGCACTAAGAAAACTTTTATCAAATAATAAAAATCAGCAATCTCTGATTGCAAACAAGGAGCTGCAACAAGGAATAGTTGATCTTATCTCTAACGGCTTTGTTGTTAAAATGACGCAGTTCTCACTTGATGATCTTACATTAGATAAACAGACAAAACTGAATGGTTTTGATATTACATCAGAAATTCGTTTTGCAAAAGATAAAAATCTTGCACAAAAGATCAAACTTTCACCATTGATGGTAGGTTCTGATATAGAATTTACATCTAAAATAAGTATAGCGAATAAATTTTACTCGTTCTTAACTCGTATGTCTCCGATGCTTGGAACTATAAAATCCTATGCAAAAGAAGAAAAAGGTAATTTAGTATTTGATATAAAACTTAAAGATTCAAAAGCTACAGTAAATGGTAAAACACTCAACTAAGGTATGAAACTTTTTTTTCTACTCTTTTTATGTTGGAGCCTTGAGGCTTCGACACTTCAGCTTGCTACATCTAGTAATCCAGCACGACTTAACCCAATCCTTGCAACCGACTCAAGTTCTGCAGAGATAACAGGATACCTTTTTAATGGGCTTGTAAAATACGATAAAGATGCGAAAGAGATTATAGGGGACTTAGCAGAGAAGTTTTATTTTATTAATGATAAAACACTTGTTTTTAAACTTAAAAAAAATGTGAAGTGGCATGATGGTGCAGAGTTTAGTGCCAAAGATGTACTCTTTACTTATAAAACACTTATCTCAGACAAGATAGCTTCACCTTATAGTGCAGGTTTTCGATTTGTAAAAAGTGTAGAAATTGTAGATAAATATACTATCAAAGTGACTTATAAGAAAGCCTACTTTAAAGCACTTGAAACATGGATGATGGGCATACTCCCAGAGCATATACTCAAAAATGAAAAAAATCTTATGAGCTCAAAGTTTAACACCCACCCTATAGGCACAGGAGCTTACAAACTAGAACAATTTGAGTACTCAAAAGATATTGTGCTTGGTGCTTTTGATGATTATTTCGAGGGAAGACCTAAAATAGATAAGATAAGTTTTCATGTTATAGCAGATCCAGTTACTCGTTTTTTGATGCTAAAGTCTTCTAAATTAGATATCGGCAGTGTGGAGCCTATGGCATATGAGCGCCAACTAGGGCCAAAGTTTTTTAAAAAATTTAAAATATATGAGAAGATAAGTCTTTCCTATACATATCTTGGGTTTAACCTTCGACTTAAAAAATTTCAAAACCCTGATGTCCGTCGTGCACTCTCGTTGGCTGTAGACAGGCAAGAGCTAGTTGATATACTTTTTTTAAAACATGCTAAAGTCTGTACAGGCCCTTTCTTACCAGGGAGTGCCGCATTTAATGCTGAAGTAAAGGCACCGACTCAAAATATAGCAGAGGCAAAGAGACTTCTCAAAAAAGCAGGTTATAATAAAAAACATCCTTTTACTTTTGAAATAGTAACTTCAAATGCAAGCTCTATCCGCCCATATGCAGCAGAGATATTGCAATACCAACTTAAAAAAGTGGGTGTTATTGTTACACTTAGAGTGATGGAATGGCAAGCTTTTTTAAATATGGTAGTTTTTCCTCATAAGTTTGACACAGTTCTTTTAGGTTGGGGACTCTCCCCTACACCAGATCCTTATCTTTTCTGGGATAAAGATAGTGATAAAAAAGGCGGTTTTAATTTAGTAGGCTATAACAATCCAAAAGTAAATAAAATGATAGAAGAGTCTCAAAGTATGATAGATAGAAAGAAGTTAGCAAAAAATTGGCAAGAGATGTTTAAGCTTATTGTAGATGATAATCCTTATCTTTTTCTCTATATACCAAACTCTATAACAGCAGTAAATAAAAAGATAATGAATATAAAACCAGCCCTTGGAGGCATTTGGCATAACTATATAGAATGGGAGAAATAAGATAATGATAATACTTTTTGATTTAGATGGCACACTAATAGACTCAACAGAAGCGATACTTGAGAGTTTTCATAACTCTTTTGATGTTTATGAAATGCAACATCCAAGTGATGAGGCGATAAAAGCACTTATAGGGCATCCTCTTGATGTGATGTATAAGGAACTTGGAGTCAAGGAAGCAGAAGTTTGGGAGTATGTAGATACCTATAAAGAGCATTATCGTGTGATATCTACACAAAAAACAGAACTTTTAGAAAATGCACTCGAAGCCGTTAGAATAGCAAGTGAGATAGCAAAAATAGGAATCGTAACTACAAAAACAGGAAAATATTCTCAAGTTTTATTAGAACACTTTGGAATTATGGATAAGTTTGAAGTGCTTATAGGTCGCGAACATGTAGAGAAACCTAAACCAGATGCAGAACCTATACTCAAGGCATTAGAGAGTTTTGATATACAAAGTGAAGAGATATGGATGGTTGGTGATACTGAGATGGATCTACTAAGTGCACAAAATGCTGGAGTTAATTCTATAGGTGTTCTTTGTGGTTATGGAACAAAAAATAGTTTAAATAAATACACACAGTTAGTATTTAAAGACACATTAGAGGCTATGAAGTATTTAAAGAGTAGGAAATAATCACATAATTAACTTGTGTGCATATCTATATCATATTTTCAAGCTACCTTTAAGTGTGTCTTGCCTAAAATACATTAAATAGAATTGATAGAAAAGATAAGATATTTCTTGAAAAAACTTAAGGAGAATATATGCTAGAAATTAGATGGCATAGTCGTGCTGGTCAAGGGGCTGTAACTGGAGCTAAAGGTTTAGCTGATGTTATTTCGACAACTGGAAAGCATGTGCAAGCGTTCGCGTTTTACGGATCTGCTAAACGTGGAGCTGCAATGACAGCATATAACCGTGTAGATGATGCAGTTATAATGAATCATGAGAAATATATGGAACCAGATTATGTTTTCGTAATCGATCCTGCATTAGTATACACTTCGGATGTAACTATAAATGATAAAGCAAATACTGTATATATCATTACTACACACATGTCCACTGAAGAGTTAGTAGCGTCACAGCCAAAGCTAGAAGGGAAAAAAGTATATACTGTAGATTGTATTAAGATTGCTCAAGAGACTATTGGTCGTGCTATTCCAAACACACCAATGCTTGGTGCATTTATGAAGATATCTGAGATGTATGAGATTGAGTTTTTTAAAGAAAATATGCAGAGAATTCTTGCAAAATTACCTCAGAAAATTGTTGATGCAAACATGTTGGCTATCCAACGTGCATACGACGAAGTGAAATAAGGAGCTATTGATGGCAAATACAGGTTGGGACGAATTTGAAATCGGAGCAATGCTTCGTACATTTGAAGGTGAGGCTGGTGATATAGCTGGAACACTTCAAGAAGACCGTAAATATACAGAAAATAGCTCATTTAGTGCAAGTGTAGCTGACTGGAGAATTGAGAAACCAATTTTTGCAAAAGATTATTGTATTGATTGTCAATTTTGTTGGATTTACTGTCCAGATATGTCAATCATTTCTCGTGATAAGAAGATGATTGGTATAGATATGGATCACTGTAAAGGGTGTGGAATTTGTGTGGAAGTATGTCCTACAAATCCAAAATCACTTTTAATGTTCCCAGAACAAGCAGATGAAGAAGCAGAGTTGGCTCAGTGGCCGGCTAAAGAAACGAAGGAGAAATAGATGGCATTTGATAAAATGGAATTAAGAGATATTGAAGTTTGGGACGGTAACTTTGCTGCTGCTCAAGCTTTAAGACAGTGTCAAATTGATGTTGTTGCTGCTTACCCAATTACTCCATCAACTCCTATTGTTGAAGGTTATGCAAAATTTTTATCTGACAACTATGTTGAGGGTGAATTTGTAATGGTTGAGTCTGAACATGCTGCAATGAGTGGCTGTATCGGTGCTTCAGCTGCAGGTGGACGTGTTGCGACTGCGACATCAAGTCAAGGTTTTGCCCTTATGGTTGAAACACTTTATCAAGCATCAGGTATGCGTTTACCTATCATTTTAAATGTTGTAAACCGTGCTCTTGCTGCACCACTTAATGTAAATGGTGATCACTCAGACATGTACCTAGGTCGTGATTCTGGTTGGATTCAGCTTGATGCATATAGCCCACAAGGTGCTTATGACTTAAACTTTATCGCATTTAAAGTTGCTGAAGATCATGATGTGCGTTTACCAGCAATGGTGCACCAAGATGGTTTTATGACAAGTCATACTGCACAGGGTGTACATACACTTAGTGATGATGTTGCTTATAATTTCGTTGGTGACTTTAAACCTATGAATGATATGCTTGACTTTGAACATCCAGTAACTCACGGTGTTCAGACTGAAGAAGATTGGCACTTTGAACATAAAGCTCGTCAACACAATGATATGATGACTAAGGTTCTTCCAAAGATTCAAGCTGCGTTTGATGACTTTGAAAAACTTACAGGTCGTAAATATAACATCGTAGAAAGATACGATATGGATGATGCTGATGTAGCTGTTGTTTGTATGGGTACTTCAGTTGAAACTGCTCGTGAAGTAGCAACTGAGATGAGAGCTAAAGGCATAAAAGCTGGTGTAGTTGGAATCCGTGTTGTACGTCCATTCCCATTCTTTGAAATTGCTGAAGCACTTAAGGGTGTTAAAGCTATCGCCGCACTTGACCGTTCAGCTCCAGGTGGTGCACCAGGTATGCTATTTAACGAGTTAGCAGGTTGTCTTTTCAATTCTGAAGAGCGTCCAATGCTTTCTGGTTATGTTTATGGTCTTGGTGGTCGTGACTTAACGAAGAAGCACTTAGTAGATTTATATACAGAGCTTCAAGCAAATGTAGATGCTGGTAAAGTAACTACACAATTACAACAGTTTATCGGTGTTCGTGGACCGAAACTAGCATTTTTATAAGGAGAAACTATGAGTGAAATGAAAAAAATTAAAAACTTAAAAGAGTTCTCAACATCAGCAGACCGTTTTGAAGGTGCAAACCTTCTTTGCCCTGGTTGTGCACACTCTATCATCGTTCGTGAAGTTTTAAACGCAACAAATGATGACCTAATACTTTCAGCATCTACAGGATGTCTTGAGGTATGTACTGCTGTTTATCCATACACATCTTGGGATGCATCTTGGATTCATATCGGTTTTGAAA
Source organism: Sulfurimonas sp. (assembly GCA_015488615.1). Lineage (GTDB taxonomy): Bacteria > Campylobacterota > Campylobacteria > Campylobacterales > Sulfurimonadaceae > Sulfurimonas. Next base: position 5,852 of record WFNM01000126.1, on the reverse strand, counting down.
ATGGTTCTACTGCGGTTGCAGGTGCTGAAGCAATGTACAAAGCACTTAAAACAAAAAAACGTCTAAAGCAACCTGATCGTAATCCTAAATTTGTATCTTTTGCAGGTGATGGTGCATCTTACGATATCGGTTTCCAGTGGATTTCTGGTTGTATGGAACGTGGGCACAATATGATGCACGTTGTTCTTGACAATGAAGTATATGCAAATACTGGTGGACAGCGTTCATCTTCAACACCAATCGGTTCATCAGCAACTACATCACCAGCAGGTCGTGTATCTTATGGTGAAAAGAAAAACAAAAAAGATATGGTAGCTATTATGGCTTCTCATGGTATCCCTTACTCTGCACAAGTTGCACCAAACAAGTGGAAAGATATGGTGAAGAAAATCCAACACGGTATGGAAGTAGATGGTCCAGTATTTATCAATGCTGTTTCACCTTGTACTACTGAGTGGAAATTTGATCCTAAAGATACTATGCTTTTAACTGACCTTTCAACTGACTCATTAGTGTTCCCACTTTATGAAATCATCGATGGTCACGAGTTAAATATTACTTACAGACCAAAAGAGAAAGATATCGTTCCTGTTGAAGAGTACTTAGCTGCTCAAGGGCGTTTCAAGCACCTTTTTAAAGATCAGTATAAGTATCTTATAAAAGAGTGGCAAGAGCGTGTAGACGCTAACTGGGCGTATTTAAATCGTCGCGAAGAAGCTAGAGTATAGGCACGAAGTTCCAGCTTCAGCAAATCTAGCACAAGATGAGCAAACGGCAGACAAAAGTCTAGCCTTTTTGCTCATCAGGCACTATCTTCACTAAATCTAAAACTTCTTTACTTCGACATCTATTTACTATTTTCTTCATTTTACAAGAGTTTATTAACTTTCATTTTCATATAACTTCTTAACTTCAATTTCCCATCAAACTATTTCGCTAAAATACTTACAATACAAATATAATTATTTTAAGGATTTAATCATGCCATTACTTGACTCTTTTACAGTTGACCACACTATCATGCCTGCACCCGCAGTTCGTAAAGCTAAGGGGATGAAGTCTCCTTGCGGAGATGCTATTACAGTTTATGACCTGCGTTTTTACAAGCCAAATGTTGATAAGATGGATGGTCGTGGGATTCACACACTTGAGCATCTTTTTGCTGGCTTCATGCGTGACCATTTGAACTCTAAAAAAGTAGAGATTATTGACCTCTCTCCTATGGGTTGTCGTACTGGTTTTTATATGTCAGTACTTGGAACACCTAGTGAGAAGAAAGTTGCTAAGGCTTGGAAGAAGGCTATGGAGGATGTGCTTAAAGTAAAAAGCGAAGCAGACATCCCCGAACTAAATATTTACCAATGTGGTACATATAAGATGCACTCACTTAAAAATGCAAAGAAAATTGCTCAAGATATTTTAGATGGGAAAATAGGTATTATGGATAATGAGAAACTTAAACTCTCTAAGAAAAAACTCAAAGAGATTAACAGTTAATGCTAGTTTTACTACCGATGAACTCTACAGAGGTTCAAGAAGCAGAGATTACAAAGGTTTTTGATGTCAAAGTATGGGCACAACTTCGTATAGAAGAGGGCGAACTTGTAGAAGTTCTCCACAATGAAAAGTATGATGCATTTGAGAACTGGAGTGAAGCAGTTGTGGTAAATAATGATGCTGAACCTGTGATGGATTTTATGAATATGTCGATGATAGTTTTAGTAGCACATACTCAAAAAACTATAGATGAAATTGTAGAAGCTTACCTTTTCCGTGAACTTCACGACCTTGCTTATTGATATATAAAATGAACAAGTCCATTTTTAGAGCAGGGACAAAAAGTCTCTACAACTCCCTAAAGCTACAAAAAAATTATTTTTTGAGAGATAATTGAGTATGGACTTAAAACAATTTTTAGAACTTTTTAATCCATATCCTGGTAATCACTACCTTCAAGTTACTACGAAAGTAGATGAAACAACTGAGGCTCTCTCTATTCTTATGAAGGGTATAGATGGAGAGTTTTCTTTAGTCCTTTATGATGTAGAGGATAAAGATCTTTCATCTGTGTTTCCTGAAGCAAAACTACAGTATATAAAAAACTTCAAACAACCTTTTCGTGCACTTCCTAGAACACATGATATTGTAGTCTTTAAAGATTTTTTTCATCTTCATGAAAATAGAAATGGCGTCCTTAAAATTGCCTATACTGCTTTAGCAAATGCAGGAGATATTGTAATCATGCAAAAAAAAGGCACTATGGATATAGAAGCTACACTATCACTTTTAGAAGAGTTTGAATTTCGCTCACAAAACTATATTGATGTACTTCCTGAGTACGATTTAGTGATGGCAAAAAAAATGCATATGTGGGGTGCAGGTCTTTGAGTCGAGAGTTTGATGATGACTTACATACTCTGACACTTAGTGAGGATGGCTCTTATACTGCTTACTCCAAAGAGTATGAGGAGCATTATCATTCTACACGAGATGGTGCGCTTTTTGAATCTATGAAAAAGCATATTATTCCTGCATTTAATGTGATAGCAAAAGATGAAGTGAATATCCTTGACATCTGTTATGGCTTAGGGTTTAACACTCTAGCGACACTGCTTTATGTAGATGAGCATTCCCCCAATAAAAAGATAAATATCTACTCGCCTGAACTCGATGGTAATTTAATCAAATCACTGGTGCATTTTACTTATCCCAAAGAGTTTGAGAAGTATAGAGAGATTATTATCGCTTTGAGTGAAGAGGGTGTTTATGAGAGGGAGAATCTTTATATTGAAGTTTTTACTGGGGATGCTCGTGAGTATATTAAAAAATTTAAGAACAAATTTGACATAGTCTATCAGGATGCTTTCTCTCCCTCAACAAATTCAATACTTTGGACAAAAGAGTATTTTGCGGATATAAAAAATGCGATGAGAGATGAGGGAGTGCTTACTACTTATTCTATCGCATTTAAAATTAGACTCGCTCTGTATGAAAATGGCTTTCATCTCTACCTTAATGAGGGTGATGGCTATAGAGTTGCTACGCTTGCATCATGCAATAAGTTAGAACAATATAAAGAAGTAGATATGGAGCATAAAATCTCTTGTAATCCTTATATAAACTCTTTAAAAGATAAAGAAATTTAGATTAGTCATTTATAATGGCTAAAAATTCTGCGCCAAATTGTTCGTACTTTTTCTCTCCAATGCCATTGACATCTAGCATACTACTTTTATCTGTAGGCTTATCATTTGCAAGATGTTTAAGGGTCTTGTCGCTGAAGATTATGTAGGCGGGAACTCCCATCTCAGAAGCAAGTTCACTGCGTTTCATTCGTAGTTCTTCAAAGAGTTCTTCATCATAGTCAAACTCTTTCGCCTGTTTCACTTTTTTCTCTGTTTGGTTTATGAGTAAACGCGAGGATTTTATATCTATGAGTTTTTGAGATTTAAGTATTTCTATAGCATCATTTGTTAGTTTTAAAACACTAAAGTCACCTAGTGTGACAACTTTTAGTTCTATCAAACGCTCAACTATAACAAACCACTCTTTTTTACTGAGGTGTAGTCCTATGCCATACATAGAGAGTTTATCTGCCCCATTTGCTAAGAGTTTTTGCTCACTCGATCCACGAAGAATATCTATGACATAGTTCTTTCCAAAGCCCTGATCTGTTTTATAGATAGCCGAAAGTATCATCTGAGCCTCTTTAGTAATATCTTGGCGTTTATCATCGCTGCTTAAGCAATTATCACATCTATCTCCACAAGGTTCAAGTGTATCATCGAAGTACTCAGCAAGTTGTTTATGAAAACATAACTCACTTGTTGCATATTTGTATATTTGGTCTATTTTTGTCTCTAGGTGGTTTTTATACTCTTCATTTTGTATCTCTTGTAAAAAGCGTTTATGCAGAACTATATCACCAGCATTAAAGAGTAAAAGAACTTCACTATCATCTCCATCACGACCAGCTCGACCTATCTCTTGGTAGTAGTTTTCTTGGGATTTTGGTAGGCTCATATGTACCACAAAACGAATATCACTCTTATCTATCCCCATACCAAACGCGATGGTAGCAACCATAATATCTACTTTATCATTGACAAAGATTTTAAAGTTTTGCTCACGTACATGTTGAGGAAGTCCTGCATGATAAGCGAGAGACTTATAGCCACTTTGGTTGAGAAAACTAGAGAGCTCTTCCGCTTTTTTTCGCGAACTTACATAGATGATCCCTGATTCATCTTTATGTCGCGAGAGAAAGTTTTTGAGCTGGGCTTGACCATTACTTATTCGTCGTTGTGCAGAGATAAAGATATTTTTACGAAATATCTTTCCCTTAAGTACTTTTGGCTCAGTGACACGAAGCTCTCTAAGTATATCATCTGTGACATTGTCGGTACTCGTCGCTGTAAACGCCGCAATAGTTGTGTGAGGAAAGTTTGCTTTTAAGTTGCCTAAAGCTCTGTAGTCATCACGAAACTCATGACCCCACTGCGAGATACAGTGCGCTTCATCTATGACAAAAAAGTTAATATTTAAGTTGTGCAGAAAGTCTAGAGTTCTGCCATTATTAAGGCGTTCTGGAGAGAGATAGAGAAATTTTAGATCGCCATTTACAGCAGCAACCATGATATCATCAACCTCTTCATAAGACTGTGCAGAGCTAATCATCTCAGCATTTATTTTTTGAGCTTTAAGTGCTGCAACTTGGTCTTGCATAAGGGCGATAAGAGGAGAGACAACGATAGTTATCCCCTCCATCATCATGCTTGGAAGTTGAAATACAAGACTTTTCCCACCACCTGTCGGTAGTATCATAAGGAGGTCTTGATTGTTGAGTATAGCATCGACTCCCTCCTCTTGAAGAGGTCGAAAACCATTATGTCCGAAAATGTCTTTTAATATTTTATTTTTGATTATTCATCCTAATATGGTACAATTATATCAATGGTCGTGAGAGCTTTCGCTCTTACTTTTTTAGTATAGACGTTCGGCTAAAACGGCTAAAACCATTAATACAATGAAAAACTTCACTGGTGTGTCCTCCTTTTTGAAGACACCCTCTGAACTTCACTCCCTTAAATCACCCGTTACCGAAAGTTAGACAAACCAGCTGTACCGAAATGATTATACCAATTTTTAAAATTTATTTGAAAAATATGACAAAACGCAATGCTTTTGCTAAAAAGTAGTGTTTATCGCATCAACTTCATCCCATGAGAGAGAAGCATTTTGCGTTTGGTGTTTGATGATGTGTGAAACATAACGAGCGAACATATCTGTCTCTATATTGACCTTGTAGCCTTTTTTATAGTTCTTAAATAGAGTCTCTTTCATAGTATGAGGAATGATAGTAAGGCGAAAAGTATCTGCTTTAACATCGTTTACAGTAAGGCTTACTCCATCGATGGTGATAGAACCCTTTGGAACTATAAAAGGGATACTTTTCTTATCTACTTTTATAAAAACATCAAAAGAGTTTCCAAGATTTTTTATATCTTCTATTGTCCCTATAGCATCTACATGCCCCTGAACAACATGCCCCTCAAATCTATCACCCATCATCATAGCAGGTTCAATATGGACTTCATTTTTGTAGTTTTCTATCACTAAGTGTTTTTGAGACTCTGGCGAGAGTTCTACACTAAAGCCATCGGGTTGTACATCGATAACAGTGAGACATGCACCATTTATGGCGATACTATCTCCTAGCTCAGCTTTGAGTTTTGCTTTTATACTTAGAGTTGAGCCTACAAAGCTTTTAACTGTAGCAATTTCTCTTATTAGACCTGTAAACATCTAAAAAACTATCTTTCCATCTTCTTGAAGACCTTTGATGATCTCTT
>WFNM01000125.1 GCA_015488615.1 Sulfurimonas sp. | reverse complement strand
TCCTGCTAGACGGTAGATAAATGAGCCTGTTTTATATCTTCTTATAGCATCACCATCAAAAACTCTCTCTTCCTCTTTGTACTCGCTAAGTTGTGCTTCTGTTACGAAGTAGGCATTTTCTAGTGGTGTTGGGTTCGTTCCTGCTTTTTTTACTTCAAATAGTGTCTCTTTTGCTATAAAACCTTTATAGCTTAGAAGTGCTTCATATACAGCTCCGAGTTGATTTATGCCAAGGTTTGCATAAGAGATTCTACCTCTACCCTTATTCCCCTTTTTGACTCTGCTCAAAGAGAGACTTTGGATAATCTCTTGCCAAACATGATTTCTAAGTTTTACACCATTTAATAGTGGTGTTTTAGCTGGATCAAATAGGTGTGAGCGAAGCGGAGAGATAGAAAATATATCTTTACCATTTAGATTTGCTTTAGGGCTTACTCTTCCCTCATATATCATATCGAAAAGAAGTCTTACACTCTCATCAAAAAAGTATCCGTTTTTATCATTATCTGTAAGGAGTGGCATCAGTTCTAGGTCTCTGAGTGTTTCTAGTGAGTAGCCTTTTAAAAATGCTTGTGATTTACTAGGTATAAAACCTAACTCAGGGCGAGACTCTATATAGAAGAGAAATAACATTCTATACATGTAGCGAAGTGCTTCTCTTGTTAGGTCACTCTCTATGTTTGGCGTTTGTAAAAAGTCAGGGTTGTTTTGAAGATGAAAGTATATTGCTTCATTTCCTAGAAGTTCTACTGCACTTCTGAGTGAGTATTTCAAATCTTCTGTAACACCAAAAGCATGTTTATGAGAGTTTTCATCTAAGGTGTCAAGAAGAGATAGTCCATCCTTTGGAGCTAATGACTCTACATGTAAGAGTACACTAAATGCTTTGAGCATAGCATCCTCTTTTCTTGAGATGATGTCTTGTATATCAAATCTTAGAAATCTTTTTTGAGCCCATTTTGCTCTCTCTATAAGAACTACTTGAAAAGGACTCACAAGCATTACCCATCGTGGCGGTTCATCTAGTGTAAATATATGCGAAGTTATAACTGCATCGTAGTTTAACTCACTGTTACAAGTGTCTAACTCTTTTAACTGCTCTTTTACCATGGCGTTTGTAAGAACATCACAACTCTCATCACAATAACTCTCTAGCACCCACAGGTAGGGACTGCCATCGTTTTTATCTACCTGTGCTATGAGAGGTACTGATAACTCTTCACACTCTTTTGTATCATAAGAAAACTCATATCCTAAAATATCTAAGAGAGTTTTATAGAACTCCCTTGATGCTTGGATTTTCTCTGTAGTGTTGTTGCTTTTTCGAGAGAGTTCTTTTAGTAGTTCTAAGTAACTAGGTCCTATCCCTCGTAACTTTTTAAATGGTGTTTTATAGACTTCACTCTCACTCTCTTTTTCTTGCCATGAAGTGATTTGTTCTTTTATGTCGCCTTCAAATATTTCATTTAGGTAGTGGTTAGTATAAAACTCATTTTCATTAACGATGCCTACTAGATTCATGACCCACTCCCTTTAAGAACCGCTATCACTTGGATAAATGGTTCGTTTTCTATCTCCATGGAGTCTTTTATCCATTGATGATAATCTTTAAAGATTTTCTCTACTTCTCTTTGTTTTTCTAATCTCTTTGACTCTTGATTAAAGTCCATCTCAAGTTGTCCTAGGTGTCTCTCTTTTAGCTTATTTAGCTCTTCTTCATACTCAACAAACTTTGTAATAAGTTCTGTTTCAAACTCATCTCTTAGGTTTTGGATATATTTTGTTGATTCTTCTATGACTACATGTAAATTATTTTCTATATCTGACAGATCATAATCTGTTGCACTATTTGGAAACTTTTTAGAGCTTACTTGAGTTTGCTCAAAAACATCATCTAAAGTTAGGATAGACTCAAAACTACTGTTTTTAAACTTTACACCTATCCACTCATTTATCATCGGTTGTGCTTTTTTATTTGGTATTAGTCCACTTATGATGTAGATGAGTTCATCATTTTTTAGAGTATTTAGCTTTAGAACTGGTGCTTGGAGTCTGTCAAAGTTACTTAGAAGTTTATCTTTTATCCACTCTAGAAGTGGGTGTTGCTCCCATAAGTAGTGAATACTTGGCCATGCTGATTCATCTTTTCTGGAGTTTTTAATCTCTTGGTTTATCACTTCTAAATCATTTGTTAGTTTAAAGTGCCAATCTTTTGGTTTTATCTCACGAGGAAGCATTTTAAATCTATACTTCAAATCTTCTAGTTCACTTGCAAATATCTCTATACGGTCATCTTCAAATCTTGCATCTATCTTTTGAGTCTCTTGTAAAAAGCGAAGTGCATCTGTGGAGTATTTTAGGTCGTCTTCATAAAAAGAACTAGGTTCTACAATCTCATCTTCTATGGATGGTTTAACTTCATCAACAGTGTCATTGAGACTTGATAACCAGTCAAACTCAGCTTCCTCAGCATTATCATCTAGCTCTTGGCTAAACTCATCTGCATCTTTACCACTACTCATAGCTTCAGCAACTATGTTTTCTTCCTCTTTTTCATCATAAACATTTAAAAAAGCACTTGGATCACCAATGTTTTGAGCAGCTTGTTCATCTTTTGTTATGAGTATTTCTAAGATTCGGTTATCGCCTTTGAACTCGGTATCTTGTGAGAGTGTTTGCATATAGTATATTTCTGGATTTTGCTCTTGACCATATCTATCTACTCTACCATTTCTTTGTTGGAAAGTCATAAGAGACCATGGAATATCAAAGTGGATAAGTCTGTGAGATAGGTAGTGCAAGTTAATACCTTCACTAGCAACATCTGTAGCTATGAGAAGTCTTACTTTTGAGTTCTCTTGACCGAAGTCTTCTACTACCTTGTTTATCTCTATATCGCTCATTGTAGAACCTGTCATAGTAACAATCTCTGCATCTTTCAGCTTGAGGTCTTTTTGCAGGTGTTCTTTTAAAAACTCTAGTGTTTTAATACGCTCTGTGAAGATAACTATTCTATCATCAGCTTTGTTCTTCCATTTCATCTGTTTTTGAATAAGATTTACAAGTTTATTGTACTTTGAAAAACTATTTTCATCTACATCTTCTAGCTTTTCTAGTAGTGTTTCAAGAGTGTCTATATCGCTAGTGTAATCCTCTTCTAGTTTTTCTACTTTTTTGATTCTGCTTTTTATGGATTCTATACATGCTATGGGTGAAGAGAGGAGTGATTTTGTGAGTGTAGTTTTAAAGAGTTCACTTGCTTTTCTTTTTTTGTTATCGATGGACTGAAAACTTATGTTGGAGATATACTCAAATACTGCTTCTTCTGCTGTTGTGGCATCAGACTTGATAGTAAAGATTTGTCTTGTTTTAAACTCATCACTCACTTGGTCGGCGATGTCTTTTTTAAATCTTCTAATAACTAGCTTCTTATCTTCAAAATCAGCTCGGTCATAATCTTTTGGATTTGCTATAGCTGTAGGATCTAGCATATTGAGTAGTGATGCGAAACTCTCTGCTTTTCCATCGTGAGGAGTAGCTGAGAGCATCATAAGAGTATCACATCTTGAAGCTATATCTTTTGCAAGTTTTGCTCTTCCTGATTTATTACTTCTAACAGCAACATTATGAGCTTCATCTATAATGATAATATCCCAGTAAGACTCTTCTATGTATGAGCGATAGAGTGCTTCTTGTTTTAGAGTATCTATGGAGATAATAGATTTATCATAATAGAAAAATGGATTCATATTTGCAGGTATTTTATTTCTAACTCTTTGGATACCTTGTGAATCTAGTCTAGTTAGAGGAATAGAAAAACGGTTCCAAAACTCTTTTTGAAACTGGGTTAGCATACTTTTAACAGCAAGAACTAAAATACGCTTACCCTTACCTCTTTTCATAAGTTCCGTAGTTAAGATACCTGCTTCAAGAGTTTTACCAAGACCAACAGCATCAGCCATTAGAATTCTTTGGCGAGGTTGAGAGAGTGCTTGAAGTGCTGGTTCAAATTGATAAGGTACTATATCCATGGCAGCTTTTGAAGCTCTATGAATTTTATTATCAGTTGGAACTACATCTTTTAGTAGTGATTCCATGTAGAGAAGTGACTTGGTAAAACCACTTGATTTATCTATGATAAACTTTGTTTCTTTGGGATCTATAATTTGGATATTATTTTCATAAGTAGTTAAAAAGATAACTTCTTTACCCTTGATGAAATTTGAGAAACCATCACATGTAAGCTCATAACCATCATCAGCTAAAATTTCTACTTTACGGATAGTCCATTCTGCATCTCTTATAATTACTCTTTGACCTGGAGTATATGATTGAGTTGTTGTAGCCATTAGCACTTACCAATAGTAATAGATAAATTTAAACTTCTAAGTAAAGATTCGATAGAACTATATCGAACATCATCACCGGCAAGAATTCTGTTTATAGTACGAGTCCCTACTCCAGACTCTGCTGACATTTTATTGATAGTTAAACCAAGTTCTTGTTTCCGTTGCTTAATTATATCTACAAGTTTTATTATTGGCATATTCTCTTTTCTCTTTAAATAATTTATCTATTATGCCTTATTTGTCGTTAATAGACCATAAAAATACCAGTTTCTAATAATATATAATAATTTGAGTCTCAAATATTATCTAGAAACCGCCTCAATCATCCCCTTCTCATCACTCCTAGCATAAATCATAGTAGTCTGTATATTCTCATGTCCCATTAACTCTTTTATAGTTGAAAGATTTACATTCTTTTTTACCATCCTCTTTCCGAATGTATGACGGAGTATATGGACACCTCTCTTTTTAATATATAATTTACTATATAGTTTATCAAGCATTGTATAGAGTTCAACTCTATGCATCACCCTTCCCTTCTGTGTGATAGCAATATATTTGTGTGCATTGTTTTTATGTAATATTTCATCTTCTAAAAAATGCTCTTTGATAAAATCTAATTCATAAGAGATGAGTGTTACTGGTATATAGATATATCTGTATTTGGAACCTTTCCCAAATATATTGATCTTATAAACACCTTCCTTCTCTAAAAGAGAAATATCTTCAAGTTTAATTGCTAGAAGTTCACTTGCTCTGATACCTGTATAGTAGAGCAGTTTTACAAGAAGTCTGTTTCTAACATTTAAAAAGTTCTTTTTATATCTTTCATTTAAAAGATATTTCTCTAAAAATGCACTCTCACTCTCAGATAGTGATTCACTCTCACTTTTTACATTTTTTGCACTGAGACCTTTCAACTTTTTTGTTAGATCAATATTATCATCATTATTTTCTGATATATAGGTAAGCAATGATTTTATCACTGTTATATGAAGATTTTTAGTATTGACAGCAATATCTCCTTTAGAATTAAGATATTCAAGTATAAACTCCCTATCTATCTCATAAATAGATTTTATTGCATCTTCTTCCTCTTTTTGTGCAAAAAACTGATAAAAAGAATTTAAAATCCTTGTATAGTTCATAATTGTATTTTTTGCAAGATTGAGTGTTTTTTTCTCATTTAAATAGTTTTTTATCCATTTATCTAAAATAAAAAGTTGGTCTTTTTGCATAATATCTCTCCTAGTGAGGGTAGATTGTCAATTTATTATACCACAATGTTATATTAT
>WFNM01000124.1 GCA_015488615.1 Sulfurimonas sp. | reverse complement strand
GGGTATGCAGGTGGAAACCGTCCTAACCCTAACTATGAGATGATTTGTACTGGTGTGAGTGGGTATGCTGAGATAGTTGATATCACTTTTGATAGCGATATTATTGCTCTTTCGGATCTGCTTGATATCTTTTTTGTTATCCATGACCCTACAACACTTAACAGACAAGGAGCAGATGCCGGAACACAGTACCGCTCAGTCATCTACTATGCAAATGAGTTAGAAAAAGAGCTTATTTTAGATGCTATCAAACGCAACCAAGCTAACTTCAGTGATAAGATAGTTACTGAAGTAAGTCCTCTTCCTGAGGTAGTCTATCCAGCAGAGGCTTATCATCAGAACTACTATGCTCAAAATAGTGCACAAGGTTACTGTCAAGTGGTGATAGCACCGAAATTACAGAAGTTTATGACAAGCTTTCCAGAAAAGTTAGGCTAGATTCTTCCGCATGAAGTAGATTTTCATTACGAAACTTATGTTAAACTACTTTATACTTAAAATTATGAGGAGAGAGTATGAGTGATATTCATGAACTAGTCATAGTAGGTGCAGGTCCAGCGGGGATTGCTACTGCAGTTGAGAGTTATCTTCAGGGTGTACGAGATATTGTTTTACTTGAAAAAGATACAAACCACAATTCCACTATAAGAAAATACTACAAAGAGAACAAACGTGTCGATGTAGACTGGAAAGGGCAAAAGGTTGAGCTTGATGGGCGTATCTACTTTGTGGATGGTACAAAAGAATCGACATTAGACTTCTTTGATGAGATACTTGCAAACCATTCTGTAGAGCTGCAGACACATGTAGAAGTGCAGTCTATACAAAAACAAGAAGATGGAACATTTGAAGTTTTTATGGCAGGCAAAAGCATCAAGGCTCAAAATGTTGTTGTTACCATAGGACGTATGGGAAAACCCAATAAACCTACCTATAAAGTACCTCCAAGTATACGCAAATTGATAGGCTATACACTTGAGGGCTGCAGTGAAGGTGAGAAGATTCTAGTCGTTGGTGGTGGTGATAGTGCTGTGGAATATGCAGTTGATCTAAGTGAAAAAAATGAGGTCAGTATCTGTTATCGACGTGAAACATTTAGACGAGCCAATCCAACGAACCAAACAAATATTACCGATGCTATCATGCACAAGAAAGTTACACCTATTCTTGGCATAAACATTACTGCATTAGAAGATGATGATGACAGAGTAAAGGTTGTTTTTACTGACATTCAACCACAAACATTTGATAGAGTTATCTATGCCATTGGTGGGACTACTCCCTCCGCATTCCTCGCAAGTTCAGGCATAAAAGAGGATGGTGGTAGACCAGTTCATGATGAGAACTACGAGACAAATGTTAAAGGCCTTTTTGTGGCTGGTGACATTACTCAGGAGTCAGGTGGTAGTATCGCTCTTGGACTTAACCATGGATATGCTATAGCTTGTCATATAAAAGGTGATTGTAAAATTAAAAGATAATAGCGAGATTACACTCGCTCATCTCTTGTTTTATATATATTTATAAGTTTAATGATTATCATAACACTTATGACCTGAAAGAGTGCCGCTAAGATAAATGCATAGTAATGGAGCTTATCTATAGAAGAGGTCGAGTAGGCAAGGGTGGCCATCGCTATGAGGAGTGTTAGTGGCATAGAGTGAGAAAGCCCCATAAGTATAGCATCCATAAAACCAAGCTCTTTTATGAAGACAAGTGAAGCTATAAGACGCATCACTATCATAACAAGTGTAATAATGAGTGCTTTAGCGATAAGTCCATTCATAAGGAGAGCATCGAGGTGAAAAGATGCTCCAATATGGATAAAAAAGATAGGAATAAGAAAACCAAACCCATACGAAGCGAGTTTCTCAGGAAGTTCATGTTTATGCTCAAAAAATGTAGGAATAAAGATACCTGCCAAAAATGCCCCAAATGCAAGCTCAAGATGTAGATAGAGCATCGCACCAACAAGAAGAAAAAAGATACCCATACTTAGACGGATATCCTGTTCTTTGTTATCTTCATGAGGCATAAGAGCAAGTGAAATCTTAGGAAACCACCAAAATATAAGTTGCATACTACGAAAAAGTAGAAACATAAAGAGTAAAAATGCAAGTAGTGACATGATGGTTTGAAAAAGTCCAAGTCCAACACCAGACTGTAGTGTAGCAGAGGTGATGGTAAGTATGACTATACTCGCGACCTCCCCAATGCCACCAACAGTCATAGACATACTTAGCCATTGCGTCTTACCATACTCTTTGGAGAGTGCTGCTACAAGCCCAACAGAGATAAGAGGAAGTAGAACCATAAAAATTTTACCAAGAGAAAACTGTATAGAAAAAAGTATAGCAAAACCATAGAGAAAGAGTAAATAGACAAAGACTTTTTTTATAATGGTTGCTGGAGTGTTTAAAACATTTTTGAGGTTTATCTCTGTTCCTGCAATAAACATCAAGTAGAGAAACCCAAACTCAGCAACAATATTAAAGAGGTGCTCCTCGTGGATAAACCCGAGATAACCAAAAATAGAACCGAGAATAATTTCTATAGGGGTAGTAGGCAGTTTTAAAAACTTTGCTACAAAGGGAGAGAACATGATGATGAGTGAAATGGTTATAATTAAGGTTATATTATCACTCATAAGGACTCTTTAGTTTACTTTTTTGGCGACATCTAAAGAGAGCTTTTTGAGCATCTCTAAGTCTTTACTCATCGCTCTACCTGATGTAGTAAGATAGTTTCCGATCACTATGGAGTTTGCTCCGGCTTCAAAGATTTCTGCTTGGCGTTTCCCAAACATAAGTTCACGACCACCTGCTACCATAATGCGCTCCGCATTTGGAAGAGTCTCTCGTGTAAGTTTAATGAGTGCTAATGCCTCATCCACTTCTAAAGAGTTTGGTGAGAGTTCTAGTGCTTCATTGTGATGGTAAAAGTTTATAGGAACACTTGTTGGCTTGAGTGAAGCAAGAGAGTTGAGCATGCTAACTCTATCTTCCTGCGTTTCACCCAGTCCAAAGATACCACCAGTGATAAGCACAAGCCCTGCTGTGTTGACATTTTGGCAAGTTTCATAGCGTTCAGACCATGGGTGCGTTGTACAGATCTCTTTGTAAAAAGATTCGCTTGTTTCTAGGTTGTGGTTGTAGGCTTTTATGCCTGCCTTTTTGAGTACTAAGAGTTGCTCTACTGAAGCTGTTCCATTACAGGCTATCAAACGCAGCTCTGGAGCGACAGCCTGTACTTCTTTTGCTACTTTACATACAAACGCGAGGGTTTTATCGTTCAAGCCTTTATCTGCTGTTACAAGACAGAAACCTAAAGCTCCATTATCTCTCGCGTTTATAGCTTCCTCTTTGATAAGTTGCATATCTTTTTGTTTGTAACGTTCTATGTCCGCTTTATAGCGTACACTCTGTGAACAGAATTTACAATCCTCTAAACAAGTACCACTGTTGATGTTACAGATAGAACAGAGAAATATTTTTTCGCTCATGAGACTTCCCTTTCGTAGATAAATTTTTCTTTTTGAAACTCTTTGTCATTCTTAGTCTTTGTGTAGTAAGTGACCTTGAATTTTTTAGGTTTAACTTCTAACATCACACACTCCGAGATAGGTTTATTTCTAGCACAAGACTCTCCAGGATTAAGAAAGAGTGTACCATTTATAAACTCTGATTGAAACTTATGAGTATGCCCAAAGAGTACTACCTCTACATCAGGTGTCATATAAAAAGGGAGGTGCATAAGTTTGAATCTAGTATCGGCTAGTTTGAAGTAATAAGGCTCTTGTACGAGATTATACTTATTATGATACTGTACTAAATGGGCATCGTTATTTCCATAAACACAGACATATCGAAGCCCGCAGTTTTTAAGGAGCTCAAGAGTCTCAAGTTCACAAACATCTCCAGCATGTACAATAAACTCAGCACCTTCAGAGATAAGCATCTCAAGAGCTTCTTTAGCTTTTTTTACTTTAGTGTGAGTATCTGAAAGTATGCCGATTTTCATTTAAGTTCCCCTTTCCTAACAGCGACTTTAGTCGGTATTTAGTACCGGTTAAAACCGGTGTTACAATAGCCAAATTTATTTTGTAGTTTCTTCTTCACGAGGAGTTCTAGCCTTACACTTCACACACTCATACACTTCTTTGTTTCTATAAGTACGAGGAGCTAGTACACCTTTACAACCCTTCTCTTTACACTTGATAGTTGTTGGTTCAAACTTAGAGATAAACTTACACTCTGGGTAGTTGTTACATCCCCAAAAAGGTCCACGGCGAGAGTTTTTGAGGCTGATAGTACCACCACAATCAGGACATGGCGTTTCAGAATTTTTCTCCTCAACATTGATGCTTTTTGTGTTCTTACAGTCGGGGTAGTTGCTACATGCTAGGAACTGACCATTACGACCATTTTTCACTATCATATCGCTACCACATTTGTCACATTTTTCTTCTGCTGTAGTCTCTTTTTTCTCTACCGTATTACCCTCTTCATCACATTGCTCGGTATATTTACACTTAGGAAAACCACTACATGCTATGAAGTTTCCAAAACGACCAGAACGTAGAAGAAGTTCATGTTCACCACATTTAGGACAAGTTCGCCCTAATGGTTTTGCAAGTTTAAGACTGACAATATTTTCTTTTCCAGCTGCTACTTGATCCATAAAAGGTGTATAAAAGTCAGCTAAAAGTTTTTGCCAGTCTACTTTTCCATCACTCACTTCATCGAGTTTTTCTTCCATATTTGCTGTAAAAGAGATATCTACAATGTTTGCAAAATGCTCTTCAAGTATCTTTGTCACGGTAAACGCCATCTCTGTTGGTACTATCTGCTTTTTCTCTATGTTTACATAAGTTCTTTGACTTAGTGTTGCTACAGTTGGAGCATAAGTAGATGGACGACCGACTCCCTCAGATTCTAGCTTTTTGATAAGACTTGCTTCGCTGTAACGAGCTGGTGGCTCTGTAAAGTGTTGCTCAGGTTTGACACTTTGTGTCTCTGCTTTGTCGCCTTTAGTCAAGGTAGGGAGAAGTTTATCTTTGTCCTCTGCCCCAGTAACAGCATAAAAACCATCAAATATAAGCTTACGACCACTCGCACGGTACTCATTTTCATTTCCTGTAAATATGATGCTTTGTTGCTCAAATCTCGCATCTTCCATCTGACAAGCCATAAAACGCTCATAGATAAGGCGATAGAGTTTAATCTCATCAGCTTTAAGAAAACTTTGTGCCACTTCAGGAGTAAACGCGAGCATAGTCGGGCGAATAGCCTCGTGTGCCTCTTGTGCTCCCTTTGATTTTTTCGTATAAACCTTTGGCTCTTTTGGAAGGTACTTTTTCCCAAAACGATTCTCAATCACACCACGGACAGCACCAACAGCTTCGGCTGCAAGGTTAAGTGAATCTGTTCTCATATAGGTGATAACACCTGAAGTGCCATCTGGCGTTTTGACACCCTCATAGAGTGACTGTGCTACCATCATAGTCTTTTTGGGAGTAAATCCTAGCTTAGATGAAGCAGTCTGCTGGAGTGTTGAAGTCATAAAGGGCGGTGGTGTTGAAGATTTACGCTCTTTTGTCTCTATCTTGGAGATGACAAAGTTATCTGCATTGACACTCTTCTCGATAGCCTCTGCTTGGGCTTTGTTCTCGATGCTCATCTTTGTTATCTTCGCACCTTTGTGAGCGATAAGATTTGCATCTATGTTTGTTTTAAAAACAGTATCTATGCTCCAGTACTCAACAGGCACAAATGCCTGAATCTCGCGTTCACGATCGACTACAAGTTTCAGAGTTGAGGACTGAACGCGACCACCTGAAAGACCCTTTTGGATCTTAGATGCAAGAAGTGGTGAGAGCTTATAACCAACAATACGGTCAAGCATACGACGAGCTTGCTGTGCATTTACCATATCCATATCTATCTTACGAGCAGATTCAAGTGCATGTTTGATGGCTGTTTTAGTGATCTCGTGAAAAACGATACGAGGTAATTCCTCAGGATCTTTTTTCATAGCATGAGCAATATGCCACCCAATAGCTTCACCCTCGCGATCCTCATCGGTCGCGATATAGATAGTATCTGCTTTTTTGGCAAGAGCTTTTATCTCTTTAACTGTAGCAGCATTTTCTTTAGCGACTGAGTAAGTAGGTACAAGGTGTCCGCTCTCTTCATCGAGCTTAATTCCAAAGCGAGATTTAGGTAAGTCACGAATGTGACCCTTAGAAGCGATAACCTCATAACCCTTGCCTAAAAAGTTCTTTATAGTCTTAGCCTTAGCTGGTGACTCCACAATAATTAAATTCAAATGGTAATCCTATATATATAGTATAGTTGTTTTCAATGGCGGAAGTGTAGCGAAAAAAGATTAAATGTGTAAATGTAAAAGAATTTCTAAATTTACTAAAGTTATTTTTGAGGGTGCCGATAGTATTATTATCAAGGCAAGGAAGCTAAGATACAAATAACTCAGAGCGAAAGGCTCTTACCCAAAAAGGATTTATTATGGGATTTAGAATTAACACAAACGTTGAAGCATTAACTGCACACAGAAATGCGGTACAAAACAATATTGGACTAGATAAAAGCTTAACTGCTTTATCATCAGGTCTTCGTATTAACAAAGCTGCAGATGATGCATCTGGTCTTGCTATTGCAAATCAACTCTCATCTCAGTCTCAAGGTCTAGGCCAAGCTATTAGAAATAGTAATGATGGTATTGGTGCACTTCAAACTGCTGATGGTGCTCTTCAAGAGTATGGTAATATTGTACAAAGGGTAAAAGTACTTGCTACTCAAGCAGCCAATGATACTCAAAATACTACCTCTCGTGCAGCAATATCAACTGAGATTACAGCATTGTTAGGTGAAGCAAATCAAATTGTTACTTCAACTACATTTAATAATAAAGGTCTTCTTAATGGTGATGTTACTACATTAAATATTCAGGTTGGTGCTAGAGCAAAGGATGGACTAAATGTTGGTATAACAACAGTTGCTGCATTAACAGCAACTACTTATACAGTTAATACAGTTACAAATGCACAAAAAACTATGTCTGCAATGAGTAGTCTGATTACGAAAAATGATACAAAACGTGCTGCTATCGGTGCAAATCAAAATAGACTTGAATCTGTTATTCGTAATATCTCTGTTACTCAAGTAAATGTTCAAGCTGCTGAGTCTCAAATTCGTGATGTCGATTTTGCTGCTGAGTCTGCAAACTTTGCAAAACATAATATTTTAGCTCAGTCTGGTTCTTATGCTATGAGTCAAGCAAATAGTGTTCAACAAAATGTACTTCGTCTACTTCAGTAGATAATTATAGATAATATCTTAGGAATTTAATCTTAAGATATTTCTATCTTCTCTTCTAAAAATTTTTCTACCTCTTTTATATATTTATTTACTATACTATTTAACTCTTTTTGCATCAACTTATCCATCTTTTTCATGTGTCTTTTACTATTTTTTATATTTTTTGTATTGAAAAAGTCAATAATTAAACTGTAAGTGTAGAAGAAAAATTGATCTATAATTTGCACAAGTTTAAAAATAACTTCTGGATAGTATGCAGTTATATCTTCATAAAATTTACCTAACTCATCAATGTACTTGTTTGCATTGGCATAGGTAATGCTCTTACTATAGTTATGAAGGAGTGTTTGAAGTTTCTTTGCTTGAGTAAGTCTCTGCTTAAGAATTTCTATCTCTTGTTTGTTGAGTTTGATTCTTGAGTGGGCAAGGAGTGTTGCTTTTATCTCTAAAGAAAGCTCTTCTTTGTTAATGTTAGGATAGTTTTGTAAAGCTATATCTTCTACATGCAATGGAAGTGTCTCTTTAAGTTTAGCACCATCGTTGAGATTGTAAATGGTTTGATCCTTTTGTTTAAAATTGTCTATCTGCACGAAGAGAGAGTGTATAGAGTTGTCAAAAACAGGTGTTGTTGTGACTTTATCTCTGAAGTTTCCCTCAATTTTCATAGTTGTACCTCTAAGAGACATGGATGCTTCAAAGTCATCGTTTGCAGATGTATCTACTTTCTCTTGATAATTATGAAAAGAGGAGTGTGTTGCTCCTGTCTCAGAGTCCAGTGCCATATCTAGACCTAAGAGATAAATCTCTTTAGCATGAAACTGCAGTGCAGATAAGAAAGAGAAACTTCCAACACAAGGAGTTGTGGGATGTGTGAAGTCTTGGAGGTACTCCTCTCTATCTGAAAGTCTATAAATTTGCTCTTTTGAGAAAATATTATGAAGTTCTATAGAGGCAAAATCTCCAAGTATGATGCTACTATTTTTCAAAAAATCTCCAACAGGAAAATCTTCTAAATGAGGAAGTGATGTTTTAAAGCCATCAAGATGTGTAACAATATCAGGAATAATATTGTTCTTATAAAGTGTTTTTAGAGTAGCGGAGACTGCAACTATAAGAAATTTTTGATGATTTTTTTTAAGCCACTCAATATTTTTACTAAGAGATGGTCCAGCAGCTAGTAGTAAAAGAGGTCTTTTCTCAAAGCATACATCATCAAACTTCTCTTTAAGATTAAGAATTTTATATTCATTAAGATAGTTCAACGGAAAGAGTAGTTTTCTAAGTTGAATTCCATAGGGAAAAACAATAAAGGTTTGTGTCAAGATACTACTTTGAATCTTTTTTATTTTTTGTATGCTGTGTGTTGCAAAATGCATAAATTTAATATGTCTATTATAAAAAGGATTTGTAGCTAGAAAAATGTTCATCGTGCTTGTGAAATCATTCTCATACTCGGCAATACTAAAATGAAACCTGGCATACTTAGCAATATCGCAATAGGGTGTTACAAAAAGTGAGAGACGAAAAAGTTCAAAATTATCTTCTATTACAAGATAATCTTGTGCACAAATCCTTGTATCTACGAGTGGGATGTGTAGTCCTAAGCCAACACCTAAAAAGATAAACTTACGAATACTTAGTACCTCCTCCTCTTTTTTAGAATTTGCTAAATAATAAGACATCATAGGATAAATACCTGATATTCCATCTTTATCATTTTTTTTTGCTTCTTCTATATTTTGGATATCTGCAACACTAAAACCTTCAAAAGATGAAACAGCTTTTTTAAAAGAGACTTTTTCACTTAATGCTTGAGAGTAAAGGTTGCTATCTTCTCCATAGAGCCACTTGTCTTGTTTGAGGTCTTTAACATCAAAATAACCTTCATTGGTTAACTCTAAGGCATAATTTTCTTCTATTTGATTATTTTCTAAGGCATACTCGAAAGCTTGGAAAGTTTTGAAGAGTTCGGAATGATTTGCTTGTATATAGTTGAGGTTATCTTGATATAACTCCATGACTTGATTTTCGACTGATTGTTGTACTGATTCCATTTTTTAGCCTTTGCTTAGTTTTGTTTCTAGTTTTTGCATATAAAACTCAATAATTTGAAGTAGATGCAGAGTGAGAAAGCTGTTGAGTTCACGGATAGCTCTCTCCTCATCTACTGTGTTTTTATGATTAAAAAAGTCAAATATATAGGGAACGATATATTTTAAATAGCAATCAAATACTCTGCTGAGTTCATACTCTTGTAAAAGCTGCTTACCTGAGAGCTCTTCAGTAAGTTCTAGAACTGTTTCTAGATAATCTTTAGCATCTATGAAATCTGCTTTTTGATAGGAAAGAAGTGATTTGTGAAACTTTTTTGCCATCGTATATTTATCTTCTAATGCTTGCATCTCTTGTGGTGTAAATTCTTGTAGGGGAGATTTTTCAATGAGACTAATGATGGCGTTTAGAGTCTCTAGCTTATTGGATTTTTTTATCGAAATATTATGTAGATTTTTTGGGAGTGTACCTAAAAACTGTGCACCTTCACCTAAATTATAAATAGTTTGAAACTCTTGTTTTAGAAGTTTTGAACTTAAGTTTATGGTATCAATAGATGATTT